>DVEB01000068.1 GCA_015295905.1 Synechococcales cyanobacterium M55_K2018_004 | reverse complement strand
CTCCCTGGAGCTCACTTTCCCAACCACTTCCCCGCAAGGGGACGGAAACAGCACGATTTGGGGGGCACATCCCCAATGCAGCAAATGGGTTGACTTTCCCAACCACTTCCCCGCAAGGGGACGGAAACGTCTGCCCAGCTCAGGTCTGCGCCGCTCAGGTCTGCACCGCGCTTTCCCAACCACTTCCCCGCAAGGGGACGGAAAATTGCCTAAAGATATGCCATCCACCACTGGTTCTTCATTCCCGTCCGGCCTGAATGGACTGGAAAACGTTCGGCCATTAGGTGGCTCCACTGGCGCGATGTTAGTCCGCGATCCGGCAACAGGCCAGTTGTTCGTCATGAAGCGCGGCAACAGCCCAGAGCACATTCAAGAAGAGGCGATCGCCGACTCTGTGTATGAAGCAATGGGTGTTCCAGTTCCCAAGCATCGCATGTATGTCGATGACAATGGCAGACCAGTAAAACTGTCGGAGTACATCGAAGGGAGGCAATTGTCTGAATTGTCTGAATCGGAGCGCAAGGAAGTCTACCAGCAAATGCAGCAGCACTTTACAATTGATGCCATCGTTGGCAATTGGGATGTGCTGGGCGCAGGGCTTGACAATGTAATTGTTAGAGATGGGATTGCCTACCGAGTTGACAATGGTGGCTCCATGCGGTTTCGAGCACAAGGTGCAGAAAAAGTTGGTGACCAGTGGAATGAGTACCCAACCGAGCTTTATACGATGCGGGATGCCAAATTTCTCGCAGGCAATGCCTATAGCTCGATGTCATTCAAGGATGTGGTTGACCAGATCCGTAACCTGCCTGATGATCGGGTCGCACAGGCGATCGCACTGGTGCCAGACCCGCAGCAACGTCGCATCCTGGAGCGTCGGTTTGAAGAAGCACGACGAACTGCCGAAATTGGCGAAATGCTAATGAAGGACAGCTTTAAAGAAGCCTACGCTGATGACTTCACCCGTCATTCGTTAGGTATTCGCAATGCTGGCATCGTCGATAAGATGCCCAGGCAAATGTCCAATAATCCTGTAGAAGTTGACCCTTATAATCTTTTTGATGGATCTTTAAACACGCCTGAAGCGAAGAGTTACACCATTTTGAAAGATGAGAATGGCGTCGAGTTTGATAACCTTAGAACTCGCCCCGTTCCTGGCGGAGGCTATGCAAATGCTCCGCCATCCTTGATTGGCAATCTTGCAGACTACATGAAAGAAAATGGGATGGATTTTAAATTTCCATCTGCATACCTTAGCGCACAAGGATGCAATTCCTGGTCTTATACCTCGTCTGCCATGAAAGCGTGGCTAGCTGGACAGCGAACGATTGACCCAGAAGAAACCTTCTATTGGGGCACCTCCCTGCAGACCTCGCTGAGCAACTTGCAAGCCATAGTCCAAAATGGCAAATATGAGCGGTACAGTCAATCAATGACTGCTTTCCATGCATTCAACTATGAGTTGCTTCGCACGACTGACCTGCCGAACATCAATCGCGATCGCCAGGAGATTGTTCTGGTTCGTACTGAATCAAAATCAGTCATGAATATGTATGGCTTAATCGAAGGCGATCGCGGCGTGACGATGAAGCGTGGTGCAGCAGAATCGTACTCTGGATATTTACCTATTGAGATTTGTGGCACTGAGTACACAGTCCAAAGCGTTCCGTTGCATCGCATCATCGCAACTTACCTGTATGAGGCTAAGCCCAGATCAGGCGGCACTTCGCTGTATACCGATCGCGAAAATGAATTTGTTGCGATGGCAGACGGCATTCCATTTGATTACGTCGCGAAAAAAGACGTATTAAACAGAATGCGTAGCATGGTGGAGTCAAACTAGCAATCTGGGATTTGACAAAAATCAAAATAAAGGCGACGATCAATATTAACAACTTATCAATCATGCAATGCAAATTAGTAATATCCGATACGAATTAGACGAAGGTCGTCCGCTCATGCGTTTAACAATTGATGGTGATGAAGCCGTCCTAAGCGCTGAGCCAAAGCCAGGTTTGTACGCTGCCAATTTTGTTTACCTTGGCCCTACCTGGGAGAGCAAGGTGCCAGAAATTCTGCACACGAAACCTGATGGGGGCGAGATGACCCTAAAAGGGTTCACACAGGATGAAAGTGTAGTGACTGCCTACCGCGCTTTCATTGAAGCAGTCAAAAACGGAACGTTTAAGGTTGGTGCCGTTGATGAATAAGTCAAAGATCGCAGGTGGACTTTGGGGCTTGTTAGTAGGGGATGCATTGGGCGTTCCCTATGAGTTCAACCCGCCATTCCGTCTGCCCGAATTTTCCAATATCGAGATGCGACCTCCAGCAAATTTTTCCCGATCGCACCGGGGTGTTGCACCAGGCACCTACTCAGACGATGGTGCTCAAGCACTCTGCCTGCTTGATTCCCTGTTTGAAAATAATTGCCTGAAGGTGGAAGATTTTGCGTCACGACTTGTTCGCTGGCGCACGACTGGATACCTGGCTGTAGATGGCGTGGTGTTCGATGTGGGGACGCACACTGACATGGTGCTCCACGCGATCGCCGAAGGAGTTCCTCCATTGCAGGCAGGAATGCGCGACCTGTCTAGCAAGGGCAATGGTTCGCTGATGCGAGTGCTGCCGCTAACGCTGTGGGCGCATCAGCGGCTGACAGACCTTGACCTGGTGGGTCTTGCTTGCCTTCAATCGCAGGTGACGCATGGTGCGATCACCTGCCAGCTATGCTGCGCTCTGTACTGCCTGTGGGCGCGGTACATCTTACATGGTGTGCCCGATGCCTGGACTGTTGCCAAGGTCAACCTAGCTGACATCCTTGACAGTCCCGAATTGCTGGCAGAATTAGACGACTTGTTCCATGAGCTAGACCATGCCCCGTCTGGCTCCAGCTATGTCGTGGACTGTCTGCGGTCTGCTCGGTATGCTGTCGAAACCTCCAGTAGCTACGAAGAAACAGTCCGAAAGGGGATTCTTCTTGGCTATGACACCGACACCACTGCCTGTGTCGCTGGTGGAATCGCTGGAATCCTGTATGGCGTAGAAGGCATCCCTCAGCGCTGGATAGACGCAATGCAGGGCCCTTTCCCAACCACTTCCCCGCAAGGGGACGGAAAATTGCCTAAAGATATGCCATCCACCACTGGTTCTTCATTCCCTTTCCCAACCACTTCCCCGCAAGGGGACGGAAAATTTTTCGCTTTGATTTTAACCCGTTTTGCCCCACCCAGATAACTTTCCCAACCACTTCCCCGCAAGGGGACGGAAAACGTTTCCCTGCGACGAATCAGGAAGCAACTGCACCCGACGTCTTTCCCAACCACTTCCCCGCAAGGGGACGGAAAAGAACCGCCGGGCCTCCCACCCAAAGCGGATACCCTTTCCCAACCACTTCCCCGCAAGGGGACGGAAACCTCCAGGATTAGGACTTTTAGCCCCTTTCTGCGCTTGAGCTTTCCCAACCACTTCCCCGCAAGGGGACGGAAACCAGTCCTCTGATCGAATGTGATTTTCCCAGTCTTCTACCGTTGCTTTCCCAACCACTTCCCCGCAAGGGGACGGAAACATATCCCCCAGGCTTCGAAAGAATCGTCCCACTCTTTAGCTTTCCCAACCACTTCCCCGCAAGGGGACGGAAACCAACTCTTGGAGCGGTTCCTCTGGTGTGTAGTATTCTTTCCCAACCACTTCCCCGCAAGGGGACGGAAACCACAACTTAATTGGTCGAGGGTTCCGACGAAAACCTTTTCGTCGCTTTCCCAACCACTTCCCCGCAAGGGGACGGAAACTTGGATTAATGAATTCCCCTGGAATTTGCTGGAACGATCCTTTCCCAACCACTTCCCCGCAAGGGGACGGAAACTGCTCTGCATCGGTAAAGACACAATCAGAATGTCTTCGGGGCTTTCCCAACCACTTCCCCGCAAGGGGACGGAAACTTTACGGCGATCGCACCCAATCTCGGTTATCCAGGCTTTCCCAACCACTTCCCCGCAAGGGGACGGAAACGACGAAACTTTTGGAGCGGATGTCTTTGATTTCACGAAGCCTTTCCCAACCACTTCCCCGCAAGGGGACGGAAACCGTACCCTTGCGCGTACGTGCATTCAGGTCAGAATTCTCTTTCCCAACCACTTCCCCGCAAGGGGACGGAAACTCATGGAGGAATTGGAAAATCCTCCAGATAGCATCTTCCGAGCTCTTTCCCAACCACTTCCCCGCAAGGGGACGGAAACCGCGCAGGTCTGCCCCGCGCAGATCTGCTTCACGCAGGTCTGCATACTTTCCCAACCACTTCCCCGCAAGGGGACGGAAACGCTTCGGCCCGCTGTGGGGCCTTGTCTAACTCATCCAGCTTTCCCAACCACTTCCCCGCAAGGGGACGGAAACTGCCTAATTTGGCATAAGTAAAAGGATGCGTTGTCTAAGCCTTTCCCAACCACTTCCCCGCAAGGGGACGGAAACCGATACACATAAATCGTTTTCATCATCGATGTACAAACTTTCCCAACCACTTCCCCGCAAGGGGACGGAAACCCAATACCGTCCGCCATTGCCGGCACCACCGGTAATCGCGTGCGCTTTCCCAACCACTTCCCCGCAAGGGGACGGAAACTTCGTGACACTTCTTAATGTCACTATAGGGTTCCGAGTCCACTTTCCCAACCACTTCCCCGCAAGGGGACGGAAACTAGCACCTACTCCAGCAGCTAGACCACCACCAGCAAGCACTTTCCCAACCACTTCCCCGCAAGGGGACGGAAACCTGTGTTTACGCTAATACGCGCTTCTCCACAAGACTCAAAACTTTCCCAACCACTTCCCCGCAAGGGGACGGAAACAGCATTCCCCGTGGAAACTTGTGCGAGTGCAGGACCAGCGACACCTTTCCCAACCACTTCCCCGCAAGGGGACGGAAACTAAAGCGCGACAGCAACTACCCCTAAAACTGCCCATTTAACTTTCCCAACCACTTCCCCGCAAGGGGACGGAAACTCCAGCCCGATTCTCGGACTGTCTTGAGCTGCTCAACTTTCTTTCCCAACCACTTCCCCGCAAGGGGACGGAAACAGTAATTATGAAATTTTCCAAATCATCTTCCCGAATCAGGATTCCCTTTCCCAACCACTTCCCCGCAAGGGGACGGAAACAATCTCTTATGTTCTTAGGAAATGATGCTAGTTCTTTCATGAGCTTTCCCAACCACTTCCCCGCAAGGGGACGGAAACCAGTGAAATCACCGACCGTAGTCGCAGAAGCCATTTGGATACCGACTTTCCCAACCACTTCCCCGCAAGGGGACGGAAACTCTGACTTCGAGCACGGCACAAACATCCAGTACAAAATCAAGCCCAGGCTCAACGGAAAAGGTCAGGGTCGCTATGTAGATCACTCCTCGAACTTCAGAAATACGTCATCGAACGGGAGGAAATTTAGCCAATGCAAGAACCAATGCAGGAACCAGACTATACTTTGTTCGACCAAATGCGACACGAACAAAACATCGACATCATCTTTGGCATTATCTCCGGTGATGGGCATATTCTTGGCCGCATGGCCTCAAGTGCCCCCGGAGCGATCGACCCCACCGAGATCTGGCAGACAGCAGCCCAGGAATTGGAGAAACAAGGGCTAACCACTCGCGAGGCGATCGCCGCCGAATACTACAAACGCATGGCCGAGGCAGAAGCAGCGCCCGACGAAGATGACGGGTGATTGGCGGAAGCTAGCAGAAGAGCAGCAAGATGACCAAAATCGCTCGCCTAAGACTTAGAACTTATCAGCACCGAAACCAATACCTTGTGGCCACTCAATCCCATACTGTGACAACTCAATCCCGTACCGGGCGGAAGATTGGACGACCTTTCTAACCATTAATCTGTGCTCTCACCCAGGCTCTCACGGCTCGCCGCAGAGCCAATCGCCCCTGTTCACGATGTGCCTCAATGAGCGGGGGTAACTCCTGCACTCGCAGAGCCGGAAAAACGGTACTTTGGTCTGCCGGGCGATATTCACCTGCTTGCAGCCGGTAAACCGTGAGTTGGCCTTGGTCGTAGCACCAAAGTTCTGGCACTCCCAGGCGTTGATAGATGGGGAAACGATTGAGGGATTTGCTCGTGAGGTCAATTTCTAGCACCAGATCGGGGGGAGGATCTCGATCCAGATCAAAGGCGAGTTTACCCCGCACACGAGCTTCATTCTGGAAGTAAAAGCAATTATCGGGTTCTATCCCGGCTTGCTCTGCTCGCTTTCTCCAAGTTGTAGAACCATAACTTTCGTAATTGATCTCGAGTTCTTCACTGATATCCTTGAGAGCATCACTGATGGTTTCTTTGAAATACTCGTGCTCTGGTAAAGGTGTCATGATTTCTAGCAAGCCATTGTCGTAGGCAATGCGTGTGCTGCGATGATTTCCCATCTCCGCCAAAATGGTCTCAAAGTCTGACCAGCTCACATCGTGGAGCAATAGACACTTCCCAGGTGGCACTTCCAATTGGCGCAGTTGCAGCGTGACCATTGGCGTTGACCTCGACCAGTAAATTGTTATGCCTCAATCATATAGTGCTATACGCGTAGGTTAGGACCACGCGTTTTGTGGGAAACCCCGCGCATTTGACATCATGAACGCGTAGCACCAATAGGCCGGAATTGGAACCCCATCTTCCTGGCATCGCCAGTGGGTTGAGTGGATGCGGTCTGGCTTTGGTTCAACTGGGCTATGCTACGACAAGACCTGTGCAGCAGAGGAGTCACCATATCATTCAGCCAGTTTAAGGGGGTGCAATCCTCAAACCGGTTGAACCTCTCTACAACGGTTTTCATGTGGTGTGATCTCGTCATTCTCTCCGCCATGCTTGCACAAAAGCAGGACTTCCTGGCACTAATTCGTAAAGCAGTGCAATTGGGCAAGCGCGTTGCCGTTGGCGATCCCTGTTGCATGAAGCAATGCCTAAATTCTTACAACAAGGTGTGCCATCCTGACGACAGCAGCGTACAGTGACGGTAGATAACCGTCGCAGCAGTTGCCCTGCCATCCCTGTCAAGATGATGTACCTCCTCTCTCGCCTGCAAAAAAGATGCTGTCGGAAGCGGTTGCTCTTGCTGCTCCTAGGAGCTTTGATGGCGATCGCACTGTTGCCAATGCCCAGTGCGGCCCTGCTGTCCAATGCCGAAGTGACGGCAAAGGCTCCCTTCAACCAACCGGATTTTTATGCCCTCAACCAAACGCTACCTGCAGCGCTTTATCAACCTAGCGCCAACTGGCTGGGCCGGTTGATCTTGCCGACCCCTGAAGAACAAGGCCCAACGGACTGGGTGTGGATGCAGGTCTACCATGCCCCACCAGCAGCAAGGGAGTTGATAGGGCAAAGAGTGCGTTTAACCTGGAGTGCAGACCCAGCGCTCCAGCGAGATGTGGCAACGGTGACGCGGGATGTGCGGTTCACGCCGGAGGTTGAAGCAAAACAACTGACATCGCGCAGCCTGTTCCCTACGCGCTTGAATGGGCGATCGCAGGTTGGCCCGCTGCAATCCATCACTGGAGCCAGACCCCAAGATGATGTGGTGGTGTCACTAAATAACCCCGTTGTCCTCACAACCCCCAACTCAACGGTTTTGCAAATTCACTC
Organism: Synechococcales cyanobacterium M55_K2018_004; assembly: GCA_015295905.1. GTDB lineage: Bacteria > Cyanobacteriota > Cyanobacteriia > Elainellales > Elainellaceae > DVEB01. The sequence goes on along the minus strand of DVEB01000068.1, from coordinate 11,252 downwards.
AGAGCCTCTATTGCAGACGGGGCGGTATGTCACATTGGTCAAAATCTTAGGCACGGCCACCCCTGCCGACCCAGGGTTTACTCCCACTCATTGTCCAGGCGGCAAGCCCTGCCCCCATGAGCTATTGCGAGTGCAGCACTACAATCCTGTGACGGGACAGTTTGATGGTTTGCAGGAAACCGTTCGCATCCCACAACAACCCATGAATGCTGTAGGCATATTTAACAGTACGCCACGAGCGATAGAACAATCCCCAGCAGGAGAGGCCGGATGGTATCTCTATGGCGCACAAGACCAAAACGGATTATTTACAGTCCAGGCCATTGAACCGCGATCGCTTTTGCAACTAAAGCCACAACAGGTTTTACTTGGCAAAGGCCAAGGATTTCACTACATTAATTTTGAAAACTGGACAGATACGAAAACACGCAAAGGGACGCTCCAAACCGTGCTAATTGATCCCACCGCATCAACGGCGGCAGACGCGATTGACCAGTGGCAGGAGGGCGATCGCGTCCTGGTGATCCACCTCTTTGGCGGTCGTGGTGGGCGGGAAGGAGAGCGGCCCAAGTTGGGGACGGTGACCGGGCATTTCTCCTTTGGAGTAGCAACAGTGGTGCGCGATCGCTTCACCAACGAACTGCGATTAGACGTGACCTATCACCAGATCTATGCCACCAATCCCGATGGCATTATTTCTGGGCATCACACCTGGACCAGCTATATGGGCGACCTGCAACGGGGTTGGGCAGGCACTCGTCCTGTTGCCGATGTTCTCGTCAAATTAGCGGAACTGGAAGACTATCACTTTGGTGACATCACCATCTCACCCATGGCCCAACTGACCCGCCAACTCAGTCTGATCAGCGCCCGCTATCGCACGGGAGACGGAACAGGTAGTGCCGATGTGACCCCCGCCACCTCCTGTGTGCAGGACTCAAACCAGGCCCTCTTTGTGACCATTGACCAGATCCGACGGCAGGTGTTATCTAGTCCTGCGATTCAACAGTGGTGGGCAACTCATCCCCATGACCCGACAGTCCAGCGATTTGAGCAATTGATCAGACTGGCCGACGACCTGGAGCGCTATCTCACCCCCTTTGGCATCGTCCGCGCCGACTGGAAAACTAATGCCGACATTCTAGCGGGCACAACTCCCCCTGCATCGGCACACCCCTCCCATGCCTGGTGGCAAACGCTGCTAGAAGCCTTCGGCAGTTGGCGGACGATTCTCCCCCGTCAGGCCCAGGATGAACTGAGCATCCGATTTCTGAAGCATGGCGCGAAGTTGTGGGTTCTGCGCACCAATCAGATTGGTGGCAACGATCCCGACATCTATCCGATTGCGCCAACTCACGTCTTCGGTGCATGGCTCCTGCCTGGCACCAATCTCCCCATCGTCACGATTCTGATCACCCGGCTATTGGGGGCGATCGAACCGCCAGTCGCCCAAGACTGGCTCGTGGGCCTGGCGGTCTTGCTGGGCTATGGGGCGATCGCCCTCCCCCTCGGCTGGGCGCAACACCTCCTGCAATACCAGCCCTGGGAAACGACCTGGTGGCACAAGTCGCTACTGGTGCTGCAATTCTTTTTCATCCCGGCCCTGTGTGAAGAACTGGTCTTCCGTGTCTTGCTGCTGCCCTCTCCCCAGGCAGGAGTCACGCTACAAATGTGGCTGCTGTGGGCGATCGCTGGTCTTTTCATATTTATTATCTATCACCCACTCTATGCGATCGCTTTCCACAGATCCAGATACTCCACCTTCCTCGATCCTGGATTTCTTACCTTAACTGGATTGTTAGGCATTGCCTGCACAGTTGCCTATGGACTGACTGGCTCTCTACTCATCATCACTGGCATTCATTGGATCATTATTTGTGTCTGGCTCATATTCCTTGGCGGCATGAAGCGTTTATATCCTCAGACGGCCTCACCCGAAATTCATCGCTAAATTCGAGGTTAACTCCAGTCTTCTTTCTGGCTCGTGCGCCCTTTGTAGATCTGGCTGGTCTGATGAATGGTGCGCGTCCTGGCAAACAATGCATCTTCGGTGAGTTGCCACTGTTGCATCAGCTTTTGCAAGTCAGCCTGGATATCACGGGCACCAGGAAAGCCATCATACCGAATGTATAGACGCGCCAGTTCACACAGGTTATAGTCTGTCGGTTCTTCCCTCAGCAGTGTGTCCATGATCTGGCGATCGCCAAACCATTGCGGATGTGTCTGGTCTTTTTTTTCGTCAGTCATCCCAACACCCCCCAACACCTACTGCAACAGCGCTTTGCCGCGACGGAAAATCTCCTGGGCGTAGTGCGTCCAGGTCCCTTGGCCCCAGTAGCGAAAACAACTGGTCTGCAAGAGCAAATTGTACAACAAGGCTTCCTGATAGGGTTGACTCTGAGTAATGCTGGGGTCCTGTTGCACCAGAGCGTCGTACTTCTGGTGAAAGGCAGCGCTTAACTGGTTCATCGGTCCTAGCACATTCTCATACCCCTGCACCCAACTCAGGTTGTTGGTCCAGGAGGCTCCATCCATGTGGAATTGGTGATCTGTTTCCTGGAGACTGGCGATCGCCGCTTCTACGGCTGTCGGAGTCGCTTGGTCGGGGTCAACCCGCTGCCAGATTTTGTGTTGCTGCACCGCTTGAATCCTGGGCAAATCGGTTGCCTTGACTCCTGCCGCTTCCAATAGTTCCAGGTATTCTGTGCCATTAAGCCCCACAACACCCTCTGTAGTGCGCCCATTCTCCCTAATTTGATACCAGACCGGGGGAAAGTCGCGGGGAAACTCATTCATCATCACGCCGCCATTTTCGCCGTCGGCAATCTGGGTGACGCAACTGGGCACCGTCTGATCGCCAATCATTTGCCGTCCGCGACTCTTGGCCTCGTGGTAGGGCTGCATCTGGGCCACTAACTTGGTGTCGGACCCCTGGGTTTTGATCAGGGCTGTGATGCTAACCACCTCGCCGCATGAATTGCGGGCCACCAGTTGGTTGGGGATGTACTTCTGGTCGTGCGAGAGGGGAGCGCCGTCTAGCTGTTCTACCGAGTGTTCCTGCACCAACAACCAGCGGTAGCCACACTCCTTCAAGGCTTTGATGTACTCGAATAGCGTATCGGGATGGTTGGGCAGGTGCATCTCTGGGGGTGAAAATCCCTTCACGCGCTGCAGGGCCTCCACTCCAAAAATCGCGGCAAAGTGGTGCTGCCACGCCTGAATGTGTAGTTTGATATCGGGGATCGGGGTAGAAGGCACGACCGCATGGCTCCACATCGTGCCTAGCCATTCCACGTAGGGTTGGTAGTGGCGATCGCAAGCCAACCGCTTTAGGGTGTTGAGGATGTCATCGCGCCCCATCTGTCGGAGTCCCCACAGCAAATTGCCGGAGTAGTCGAGCATGATGCGAGGATTGCACCCATTTCCCACTAGTTCGGGGATCATATCGCCCATGCGGGAATAGCACCAGGCAAAAACGCCAGCATTGTGGTTGTCGCCGTCGTTCATATGCTCAAACATATATTGCAGGTTGCTGATCAGTCCCCCATTTCTGCCGGCGGGGATGGTGGGCTGGTGCATGTGGAGGGCGCAGGCAAACCCAGCCGTGATGCGTTCTAGATTGAGGTTGGTGCGGGGAAGAAAGACGGAGGTTTGGTGTTGCGTGATGGCTTGAATCTCAGCTTCGTGTCCACAGATGTTGGGCAGGCCAAACCGCAGTTCTTCCAGGGAGGTAGTGGCAATAGCAGTCATGAGGAGTTCTCCCAAGCGGGGCGATCACTCGCCGTTTCCCTTATCCTACAGCGATCGCCCTGGGAATTCGCGTTCAAGGCGGCTTTCCCTTTGGGTGTTCCTTTTCGACACTGTTACCAAGAAAATAGTGCAATCGCTGTTAGAAATTCGTCAAACGTGTCAAGACTAAGTGCAGCCAGTTAGGAACGAGGAGCCTTCCCGCCTCCGGGTCTGTCTTGTCTGTTTAGAACCCCTCCCCACCATTGCGGCTGAGCAGTTCAATGCACAAGTATTCCTGGACAGGCTCTCAGTGTCACTGCATCCGATTTCTGTAAGGAGACCATGTTATGGAAACTGCAATTCCAGAGCTAGATGGCATCACCAGCCAGCTCAAAAGTCTTGAGCGTTCCAGAAAGCCCAAGATGTTAGTGGTGGATGACGAGCCAGATAATTTGGATTTGCTTTACCGAACTTTTCGCCGCGATTTCAACGTATTGCGAGCCGAGAGCGGGATTGTTGCGTTAGAAGTCCTGGCAGCAGAGGGCGAAGTTGCGGTGATCATCTCAGACCAGCGGATGCCCGAAATGAAGGGAACCGAGTTTTTGAGTAAAACGGTGCCCCAGTTTCCAGACACCATGCGGATTATTCTGACGGGGTTTACCGATGTCGAAGACTTGGTAGAAGCAATTAACTCCGGTCAGGTCTATAAGTACATCACCAAGCCCTGGGACCCCAATGAACTAAAAGCAGTGGTCAACCGAGCCGTTGAGACCTATGAACTGTTGAAGCAACGCACGGAGGAACTTCGTCGCGCCCAAGCTCAGACGCGGTTGCTAGCGGCAATTGTGCAGGCAGCGCGGCAGGCCACTGACCCGAATGGAATGCTGCAACCTCTGGCGATCGCCTTTGGAGAAACCTTTGCTGCCCATAGTTGTGTGATGCAACTGGTGGAAGGCAAGAACTTAGCTCCCAGCTATGGCAGCTATGGTGGCGACGCCGGACAACCGTGGTTAAGTCAAGATCCTCTAGTGCAGGAGGCGATCGCGACTCAGAAGATGCAAGTTGCCGTTAACATTCCTGGGGACAGTGACCTGTCCGCCCTCGACCACTACACCAGCAGCAACACCCAGGCTCACTTGCTAATTCCGATCGTCTTCCAGGGACAGGTCATGGCAGTGCTTTCCCTGCAATGGCAACAACCCTGCACCCTGCGGGAAGACGAACTGACCCTGCTGCACCTATCCGCGCAACAGGCGGCGATCGCCCTTGCCTGCACACGTATCCCAGTTGCCGCCTAGCTTCCCGTGCGTTGCCAAGGGAGGGTAGGGGTTGCAACTGATACGAAATCCGTCTATAAAGTAGCGGTTTGTTGTGGCTGCGCCCGTTTCACACCACAACAAACCGACTCAATAACCGGCGGAGTCGGTATAGTGACGTGGGATTTGGGGCACCGCGCCCGGCGTGGTGCCCCAAACTTTTTGATTTTCCGGGATTCACGTTACGGTTGGGTGAAGAGCAGCCAAACGCCGCCAATTGCAACCAACACCCCTAAAATGGCTCGGACGCTAACCCGTTCACCCCAAGCGATCGCGATAGGAATCACGAACAGTGGACTCGTGGAGGTGAGGGCCTGGGCAATGCCTGCCTGGGTATACTTCAATGCAGTTTGTTGTAGCCAAATGCCTAAATACGTCCCCAGAAACGCAGTCGCGATGGTGAGCGTCAGTAAGCGGGGCGATCGCAACTGCTTGATTTCTTGCCAGGAGTGTTGCTGCACCATGAGGATGATTGCCAACACTAGGACACCGCCAAGCAAGCGAAACAACGTACTCCATAGCGGCGGCATACTAGTATCAGCCAGCGCCGCTCTCGACAGCACCGCCCCACTCGCCTGTCCCAATGCCGCCATCAGCCCAAATCCGATCCCGCGTTGCGGGCGGTATTGCCCCAACATTCCAGCGGGGGCGCGTTCGACAATTACCCACGCCACTCCCAGCACCGTCAGCACAATGCCCATCCAAGCGATCGCCTTCAGTTGTTCTCGCAAGAAAACGCTCGCCAGCATTGCTGTCATGGGTGGAGCCAGGGATTCCAACAGCAATGCCCGACGTGCACCCAGACAGTTGATTGAGCCAAAGTAGGCCGTGTCTCCTAGGCCAATACCAATGGCCCCGCTCAGCAGCAGCAGCCCAATTGCCCACAGGCCAACCTGCGGCAGGCTCTTGCTCTGGAGGAACAGGGTGAGCAGGATGAGGGCGATTGCAATGCTACTTTTGATCAGGTTCAGCATCAGAGGAGACAACTGCCGCCCCAGACCCATGAACAGTAACGAGGCGATCGCCCAGATCAGGGCTGCCGCAAGCGCAGCGAGTTCACCCCGGAAGGAAGTCACAAAAGCAATCACCACAACAAATCACAAAGCAACAGGTCAGGGTTCGGTAAATCGCACGGGGACTGCTTCGAGGCAGGACTATCCGCTGCATCTCAACCACACCGGACAGAGCCGCCTTTCCTGCCGTCCCAACGCTCTATAGCGCTACAGGCATAGGGTAGGACAAAGCATTGTGTGGGAAACCGCGCTGCGGGGTTTCCCACACAATGCTTTTGAACGTGAATTCGGGAAAAGCAAGGGGTTTGGGTCACCGCGCCGGGCGCGGTGACCCAAACCCCTCTTAACCAGAACTGACGGTTTTGACATCATGAGCGCGTAACGCCGTACAACTGTAGCAGGTTCAACAGTTCCATAGTCTGCTGGGGAGAGACCAGCGTGTTGGCACAGAGGATGCCGGAAGCAGCAACAGCAGGTACCCCAATGCCCGGCAGAGTACTGTCTCCCACCCGGTAGAGGCCAGGGATGGGCGTCCGGCAGCTAGGAAACATCCCGTCCTGAGCAGCAATTGCAGGGCCATAGGTGCCGTGGTAACGACGCAGGAAACGGGCATGGGTCAGCGGTGTCCCAATCCGTTCCAGCACAATGCGATCGCGCACATCGGGAATGACTCGCTCCAGTGCCCGAAACAGGGGTTGAGCCCGATCTCGCTTACGCATTGCGTAGGTCTCATCCTGCTGCCAACCCTCATAGGGTTCTAGAGAGTAGACGTGAACCACATGGCAGTTCGGGGGGGCAAGATCTGCATCCCAGACAGAGGGAATCGAAATCATACAGGTGTTGCCAGGGGTCGTCAGATCTTGCTCACCATCATGGACGACTACATGGTGGCCTGTGAGAGACTCCAGTCCGGCTGCTCGGATGCCCAAGTGCAGATGCATGAAGCTGGCGATCGCCGGAGTTGCTAGTGCTTTCTGCCGATAGGGGGCAGGCAGGTCTTCCGGTTGCAAGAGATGCGTGTAAGTGTCCCAAATCGTTGCGTTAGAAATGACCGTATTTGCCCGAATCGTCTCACCGCTGCGGAGTCGCACTCCCACCACTTTGCCAGACTCCAGCAGGATTTGGTCAACATGCGCCCGTAAGCGCAGTTTGCCCCCCCACGTCTCTAGCCCCCGCACCAAAGCTGCTACGATGGCTGCGCTTCCCCCCACGGGATAGTCCACCACCGAGCGCGATCGCTCCCCAAACATGAAGGCCACCTCTGGGGCGATCGTCCCCTCAGCCTTTAACCCAGACAGCAAAAAACACTCCAAGTCCACCAACCGACGCACCCAGGGATCGCGAACGTCTTGGTCGAGCAGATCGCCCACGGATGCTCTAATGCTCCTTAACTGGGGGAGCAGTTTTAGCAAGGCCAAGGGGTAGCGCCGCAGCAGGAGGGGCAGCAGTTTCAGGTCTGACCGCAAGGCCAGGGTGGGAATACCACGCAGTGCCTCGTAGAGGTGCAGCAGTCGGTGTTCTAAGCGAGCGAGTTCTGCTGCGCCCTGGGGCGTGATCTGGGCGATCGCCTCCCGATAGCGCTTGGAGTCACAGTAGACGGGGAAACTCCCTTCTGGGAAGTGGTAGTGACCCAACGGGTCGTAGGCGATCGCCTGCACCTGCTCTCCCAACACATCCAGCACCTGCCGTAGGGGATTGAGCGAACTGCGGTCACTGAGGCCACAGAAAAATGATGGCCCAGAGTCAAAATGAAACCCTTGCTGAGAAAACCCGTGGGCCGCACCACCAGGAATGCTGTGACTTTCACACACCAGCACTCGCTGCCCATAGCGAGCTAGCAACGCACCGCTGACCAGCCCACCAATACCACTCCCAACGACCACGACATCAAAATCTGTCATTTGCCAGGGCGATCGCCCGGAAGGATGAGACGTCATGGATTTCCATTACTACTTCTAATAGCGCCACACGCCTAGGTTAGGACGACAAGGCTTTTTGTGGGAAACCCCACGCAGCAGGGTTTCCCACAAAAGGCCGTTTAGATCATGAGCGCGTAGCGCCATCATACCAATTCAACAAACTAGAACGACAGAGGGGAGTCATGGGAGCATGATCCCCTCGTGGGGGACAACACCCCCTTCCACAAAAATCTTGGAATGCTGGCATCGCAAGCATTCCAGGATTTTTAGCACTTTCAATAATCAGCGCTGTAAAATGTACTTTGAGAGCGTGTTTCACAGCACTAGCCGGGAAATTGGTCTAAAGCCCAGAATCAACCGAGACAGTGGTGTGCATGGACTTAAAGAGCAATCGCCATTCCTCAAAACTAATCGTTCCTTCTTCGTACCACTGCCGCAGCAGCAGGCTGAGCTGGTCGCAGGCAAACTGCCAGTCAATCAAGCGTTTTGTCGCGATCAGCGCTTGAGTCTCCGAAGGATAGCATGTCCGTTGTCCAAGCCGTTTTCTGCCCGATGAGTAGGCGCTGCTACGAAACCCATCGGCCTCCTGGTTGATCTCAATCGTCCAGCCCCGGTAAAAATCAGCAAGATAAGGCTCATTCATAGTTCCGTCACACAAAAGAGACATTGAGGACAGTCATGCAGCGTTCATGGGGTGCATGTCACGTTCGCCCTCGCCCTTGATCCCTCTCCCAAGCTGAGAGAGGAACTTTGAGATGCTCGGCTTCCCCTTCGGAAGAAGGGGCGAGGGATGAGGGCCTGCAAATGTGACATACTATCTCCTCTATTGTAGGGAATAAGGCAGAGTGCTAACTGCGCCAAATAGCGGAAATTCAGTTCGCTGTTTTCGGAATTTTGCATCGGACTGGCCCTCCTCCCAAGCTCGGGAGAAGAGATTGGGGGATGAGGGCGACTCAGCACTTAGGCTCAGCATTAAGGGAATCTGGCGCTACGCGCTCATGACGTCAAAAGCGGCGTTGCTGATTTAACCAATGATTTTTTGAGTGAGGGGTCCACTCTGTGCGCTCCTCACTCAAAATATTTTCAAAATATTTGGATCTAAGTATTTGGATTAAGCAACACCTAAAAAGCATTTCTAACCAGGTATCCCCAAATGAAACGACGCCGATTTCTACGGCGGGGGGAGTTCTCCCAAAATGTTGAACCGGATATGGTTGATCGCCAGTTCGCCGATCGACACCTCAATGGAATCATCTGGAGTATCGAGTTTCTCGAAGGGGATCCCCTTCGCCATTTCTGCGTGGTACCAGGGTAACCCCATGAAAAAGCGGGTTGGATAGGGGCCACCTTCAACAATGTCATCCACATTCGATTCCATGGGCACCCAACCATGACCAGGAATGAAGAACTCAATCCAGACGTGATTGAAGTCTGGCTCTAGCGGGACATTCTGACGATCGGCATAGGGCGGGCACTTATAACGACCCACTGTGCGGCAGGCAATGCCATTCAACCGAGCCAGCGCCAGCAACAGACCCACGTACTCACCGCAAGAACCAGTCCCCCGCTGAATCACCACATCGGGCGTGTCGATGCGGGGACGAATGCTGTAGGAGAGTCGGTCGTAGACATAGTTGCGGATTTTCAACATTTTCCGCAGCAGGTTCGTCTCAGTGCCGATTGCCGCCCGAGCTGCCTGCTGGATGATCGGAGTATCCATGGCCAGTTCATCATCATCAATGAGATACCGAGACTGGTACTCAATGGGCAGGGGTGGAATTTTATCTACATCGTCAAAGGTGAACTGGTACTTGAGGCCGCGCACTTCTAGTAAGGCTTTCCAGCCAAAGATGCAACTCTGATGAGGGTGTAGCGTATCAAATTTAAACACGGCGATCCGTTGACCATCCTCTATTTCTTCGCGGAAGGGCAGGCCAATCGGTTCAATCCGCCGTAGGGTTTGTCGGGGAGTATTGGGCGGAATCGCAATCCGCCATTCCAGATCACGGGTCTCAACCTCCTCTAGAGGAGATAACTCTTCAACGTAGGTCATCTCCAGCAAGTAGCCGTTTGAGAGGGTGTAGTGGCCTTCTGGAAAGTAGCGGAAATGTAGGGGATGAATGAAGGTGCGATCGCGATAGGTCAACTCGTAGGGCACCTCAGCGTTGGGGTTATCGCGGATGTAAGGCTCTTCAAAGGTATAGGACACATAGAGGAGGTCTTCCCCATCACCCGTCGGGTAAAAGGCCAGCCCAGTGGGTTGCTGAAACGGCGTCAGGATGCTGAAGCGCACTTCTCCCGTGGCCCGATCCATGCAGTAGACCGTCTGTTCAATGCGATCGCACACCCACAACTCTTCACCACGAACGGTCAGGTTTTCTGGCCCCACACCCGGGGCATGAAACCGAGTAATTTCCTGCTGAGTCTTGCGGTCGAAAATCAGAATATATCCTGCCTTCTGGCAAGAAACATAGACCGTTGACTGCCAAACCGCCACCCCATCTACCGGGTAGGGCAGTGTCACAAAAAGTTGGGGGGTCAGATCCGACAGCAAACACCAGTAGACGCAATTGCCCTGGGCAAACCAGATCGTTTCCTCTGCAACCGAAAGCCCTACCCCGTCTAGCCATGCTGACGCATGTAGAGTATTCAATACTTTTGTGTTATCCGTCAGCGGATCGACTTCAACCAAATGCCCTCGAAAGCTATCCAAAGCTAGTAACCGCCCCTGGTCAACCGCCAAACCAGACAGCGTGTAGACAATGGGGCGAATTGTGCGGTGATAGGCAAGCCTTGACTGGTCAGGTCGAGCAGCAGTCGAAGCAGGAGGATGAGGGTCTAGCAGCATAGCATGAGCCTAGTAGGCGAACTTGAATGGGACAACAACCGTCTATTTACCGACATTCTGCATCATAGACAAAACATCATAGACAAAAGCTGTCTTGCCCAAATGTATCGAGCGATGGTTTCTTTTGAGATTTGGGGTGAGACTTCCTAAGAACGTGAGTTCGACAAACCGTGTTCCGTGGCGCACGCAAAGTATTTGCCTGCAAGACTGGCGTTTAAGCCGCATCACCTTAGACGCGGCACTCCTCAAATTTAACCTAAAACACTTTTGATACAAGCGCCGCCGGGCTTCGCGATGGCATAGTGAATGCGTTTTGCAGCGCATTACCCCCCCAATCACATGCCAAATTCCCGCAGCACACTTTAGAACGACAGCTTTAATTACAGCTTTAATTAACGTCAGTTCTGGTTAAGAGGGTTTTGGGTCA
>DVEB01000024.1 GCA_015295905.1 Synechococcales cyanobacterium M55_K2018_004 | reverse complement strand
GATCGCATCATCTAAATGTTCAGCCTTGAACCACGGAGGCACAGAGACCACAGAGTCAGTCCTTCGTGACCTCCGTGTCTCTGTGGTCAAATTTCAAGCCCGACACTCCCAAATCCTCAAACCTATCCTTTCAATCGCTCCCCAGAACCATGAAATTCGCCGACCGCCTCCAGTCACTCCAGTCCAATGTTTTTGCTGATATGGATCAGGCCAAGGCACGGGCACGGGCGGCGGGGCGAGAGATCATCGATCTGTCGCTGGGGTCGTCGGACCTGCCAACACCGGGACATATTTTGGAGGCGATCGCCCATTCCCTCCAAGATCCCACAACCCATGGCTATCTTTTGTTCCACGGCACTCGCGCCTTTCGAGAAGCTGCCGCTCAGTGGTATACCCAAAAGTTTGGTATTGCAGTCGATCCAGAGACGGAAGTTTTGCAACTGATTGGCTCTCAAGAAGGGACAGCACACTTACCCCTAGCCATTCTCAATCCTGGAGACTTCGCCCTACTGCAAGACCCTGGCTACCCCTCCCATGCCGGCGGCGTTTACCTGGCAGGTGGGCAGGTGTATCCCATGCCCCTGCACGATGTAAACGGATTCCTACCTGTGTTCGAGGACATTCCAGCGGTTGTCCTGCAGCAAGCACGGATGATGGTCTTGAGTTATCCACACAATCCCACCACCGCCAGTGCATCGCTGGATTTCTTCAAGCAAGCCGTGGCCTTTTGCCAAAAGCATGATTTAGTCCTGGTCCACGATTTTCCCTACGTGGATCTGTTTTTTGGGGACACTGCACCACCCTCTGTGTTGCAGGCTGACCCACAAAAATCTGTCTCGATTGAATTTTTCACGATGTCGAAGTCCTACAACATGGGCGGGTTTCGCGTCGGCTATGCGATCGGCAATGCGGCATTAATCAAAGCATTGCGTCAGGTGAAAGCGGTGGTGGACTTCAATCAGTATCGCGGCATTTTGAATGGAGCGATCGCCGCTCTCACTGGCCCCCAGAACACCGTCCACGCTGCTGTTGAGACCTTCCGTCAACGGCGAGATGCGTTCGTTTCAGCCCTCCACACGATTGGCTGGAACGTGCCTACTCCGGATGCCACCATGTATGTCTGGGCTAAACTACCCGATCGCTGGAGCCAAGACTCTATCGGCTTTTGTACTCAACTGGTGGAAGCAACAGGAGTCGCTGCCTCCCCCGGCGCTGGCTTTGGCAAATCGGGCGAAGGTTATGTTAGGTTTGCCCTGGTTCATACCCCAGAGATGCTTGAAACCGCCGTCAACCGGATGGCAGGATGGTTATTTTAGCATATCCCTACGGATTGCCATTCTCCCGTTGTCGCCGCATCTCCGCTAATTCTGCCAGGATGTTTCTTACTTCGGTTTGCAGCCCTGTCATTTGCTTGCGAAATTCCTCCCGCGCCAGAGCTTCAGCCGCAAGAAACGCATTAGACTGCACAATATAGGCATTGACCTGGGCTGAAAGCGCATCAATGAGCAGTTGTGAATATTCTTGGCGCGTCGAAAGCTGTTCTGAGAGGGCATCAAGTTGTGCCTGAGTCCGGTCTTGTCGCTCTGAAAGGGCATCAAGTTGTGCCTGAGTCCGGTCTTGTCGCTCTGAAAGGGCGTCAAGTTGTGCCTGAGTCCGGTCTTGTCGCTCTGAAAGGGCGTCAAGCTGTGCCTGAGTCCGGTCTTGTCGCTCCGAAAGGGCATCAAGCTGCACCTGAGTCTGCTGCTGCCGCTGGTATAACAGTTCTAAATCCTCACGAAATGCTAACCGTCGCTCACGCTCCTCAATCTGATTGGTGGCAAGCGCTTCCAGCATTCGTTCAATGCGGTCTAAACGGTCGGTCGGGCTGGAGGTCATGGTCGCAAGGGTCTCCTAATTAACTGCGATCATACCCAATCCAACAACCTCTGCCCGCCTGCTGGGTTATTTATTTCCAACAGCTAGCCAACAGCTAGACGATGGGGCACACTGGGAAGCGACTTCTCCGTAGACGGTCTTGCGGGCTTTGGGATTCCGACTCAGTTGTATTTTCACGCAAGTCCCTAAGCGTGCAGAGGGGATGTGCAGACAGGATTTTAAGGATGTTTACAGAGGCATAAAGTTTTCATAACCGAATTCGCCACGCACTCCTGAGGAGCGTTAATCTAAACTTATCCAGTTAGGATCACGCTGACTAGGCGTGATATCGGCAGTTAGTGGTGATGATTTGCCTCTGGCTTAGCGCCGTTGTCGCTAGCGGTTGTCCACCTTACTCTACAAAAACTTTCACTCCATCCAACCGCTATCGCTAAGGTTCTGCTGTTGCTTGTGCCTCTTTATACTCCTGTGACAACAGTGCAGAAGAACCTTCGCTGAATTCGGGTAATCTTGAACCCCTAGCTCCCAACCTTTCCATTGATGGGAGGAATTTTATGAGTGAAAAAGTTCTCAGCGGCTCACGAAACGTGGCGATCGTGGGACCTTATCTGAGTGGGAAAACAACACTGTTAGAAAGTTTGCTGTTTGTGGCGGGTGCGATTTCACGCAAAGGCAAAATTAGCGAAAAAAATACGGTTGGAGACAGCTCACCAGAAGCCCGCGATCGCCAGATGACCGTCGAAGTCAACGCCGCCAGCGCTGAATATGGCGGCGTTTGTTTTAACTTTTTAGACTGTCCAGGTTCGGTTGAATTTACTCAAGAAACCTATAGCGCTCTGTTTGGCGTCGATGCGGCCATTGTCGTTTGCGAACCGGATAAGGCACGGGTGCTGACGCTAGCGCCGCTGTTCCAGTTCCTCGATGATTGGGAAATTCCCCACCTAGTCTTCATCAACAAGATGGATCGGGCAAATGACAATTTTGCAGACATTTTGGAAGCGCTGAAGGGGGTTTCCAGCCGTCCTCTCGTGTTGCACCAGTATCCCATTGGTCAGGGCGAGCACTTGAAAGGGTTTATTGATCTGGTAACCGAACAAGCGTATCAGTACCATCCTGGTGCCCCTGCTGATCCGATTCCGTTGCCAGATGATCTGAAGGAGGCAGAACACGCCGCCCGTGTAGAACTGCTGGAAACCCTAGCAGATTTTGACGACCACCTACTGGAAGAACTGCTGGAAGACATTACTCCCCCCGAAGACGAGATCGTGACCGATCTGAAGATGGAACTGGGGGCAGACTTGGTTGTTCCTGTCTTTATTGGGGTAGCAGAGCAAGACTTTGGGGTGCGTCCGTTGCTGACGGCTTTACTAAGAGAAGCGCCTGAACCAGAAGTGACGGCAGAACGGCGCGGTATTTTGGTCAACGACAACCCGCTGGCGCAAGTCCTCAAAACTTACTACACACCCCAGGGAGGCAAGCTGTCGCTGGTGCGAGTCTGGAGTGGCACGCTGACAGACGGCATGACCCTGAACGGTGTTCGCATGGGCGGCATGTATCGCCTGATGGGGCAGCAACAACTAAGTCTGACTGGCGCACCAGCGGGCAGCATTGTGGCACTGGCGCGTATGGAAGGCATCAAGACTGGGGATGTCCTCACTACGAATGGCTATCGGGTAGACTTGCCCAAGGCAGAGGCGATCGCCCCAGTCTATGCGCTGGCCTTGACAACAGAGAACCGCAACGACGACGTCAAACTCAGCGGCGCCCTCAACAAGCTGCTGGAGGAAGACCCCTCACTCTACTGGGAACAGCACGGCGACACACGCGAAGTGATCCTCTGGGGCCAGGGAGACATCCACCTGAAGGTGGCACTCGACCGGCTGCGGCGGAAATATAACCTGCCGATGAGTACCCACCTGCCGCAAGTCCCCTACAAGGAAACAATCCGCAAGTCTGTGCCCAAGGTACATGGTCGCTACAAGCACCAGACGGGAGGGCATGGTCAGTTTGGCGATGTCTATCTCGAAATTAAGCCGCTGCCACGCGGAGAGGGATTTCAGTTCCAAGAAACCATCGTTGGCGGCGTGGTGCCCAAGCAGTATATCCCTGGGGTCGAAACGGGGGTGCGCGAGTATCTGGCCCACGGCCCACTGGGCTTTCCGGTGGTCGATGTGGCGGTGACCTTGAAGGACGGCTCTTATCACACAGTCGATAGTTCAGAACAAGCCTTTAAGATGGCAGCGCGACTGGCGATGCAGGAAGGTATGGTGCAGTGTGAACCCCAACTGCTAGAGCCGATCCTGGCGATCGCCATCTCAGTGCCCAATGAGTTTACCTCAAAGGTGCTGCGGCTGATCAACGGTCGGCGGGGGCAAGTCCTCGGCTACGATGCCAAAGAAAACTGGCGCGGTTGGGACGAGGTCCAGGCTTATCTACCCCAGGCTGAAATGCATGACCTCATCGTGGAATTGCGATCGCTGACCATGGGAGTTGGCTTCTTCCGCTGGCAGTTCGACCACTTACAAGAAGTTCCTGACAAGGTGGCTGAGCGTGTGTTGGCAAAGAACGGCAACGGCAATGGCAACGGTAACCGTTAGCCCTTTGCGATTGGGTTGAGTCTGCCAGTGGGAGGGCTGAGCGCTCCCACTGGCAAGCTGATCCGGCAAATGCTGACTGCGGGGAATATCTCACCTCCAGGCTTCGACTTTAGCGTCAGTGAGACAACCGCCATCGGGGCTCTATCATCGGGGCACTGTGCAACACCCCCCAATGGCATTCTTGTCGCAAATCGTACAACGTTGACTTTGTGGCCACACTTGTGTGAATGTCAGTGTATGCCACCTGTAGAACAGGCGCTTGCCTGCGTCAAAAGCTGTCAACGGAATGAACGAACCAGTGCAAACAACTCAACACACCCCCTGGGATTGGTCGTGGTTTTACTGGTTTTTAGTGCCAATTTATCCCTACGGACAGCGGCGCACCCTGCGCACTGAGGTGGTAAAAGACACAATCTGGACATTTGACCAGGTGCAGGGAATTTTTTACGTCGTGGTTCCCGTCCGGATGACCGTGGTGCGGCTGGAATCAGGAGGCTTGCTCGTGTATGCTCCAGTTGCGCCGACACCTGAGTGCATTCGCCTCGTCAAGGAACTGGTCAATCAGTATGGCGATGTGAAATACATTATTCACCCCACCGTTTCAGGCCTAGAACACAAGGTCTTTGTGGGGCCGTTTGCCCGCTGGTTTCCCCATGCTCAGGTGTTCGTTGTGCCACAGCAGTGGAGTTTTCCGATCAATCTGCCATTGAGTTGGTTAGGCTTTCCGCTGCGGCGCACTCAGGTATTGCCGCAGGATAGCCGTCAGGTTCCCTTTGCAGAAGAGTTTGATTACGAGATTCTGGGACCACTCGGGTTGGGGCTAGGCAAATTTGGCGAGGTCGCCATGTTGCATCGGCGATCGCACACGCTACTTTTGACAGACACCCTAGTCTCCGTACCCGAAGAACCACCAGCCATTGTCCAGGCTGATCCCTATCCATTGCTCTACCACGCCAAGGACACCGTGGCAGATGTGATAGAAGACACCCCTGCAAACCGTCGCAAGGGGTGGCAAAGAATTGTGCTATTCGCCTTTTATTTCAAACCCAGTACGCTGGATGTGGAAGAACTAGGGCCATCGTTGCAGGAACTGAACCAGGCTCCCGATCGCTCTCGTAAGGCGTTGTTTGGCTGGTTTCCCTTCCGCTGGAAAGAAACCTGGTCACAGACGTTCCAGACCTTGCGTGCGGGGGGTCGTCCTTTCGTTGCGCCCATTTTGCAGCAATTGATCCTCAACCGTAACCCCAAAGAAACCCTAGCTTGGGCTGATCGCGTTGCTAGGTGGGACTTTCGACAAATCATTCCCTGTCATTTAGCGGCACCGATTCAGGCAGATGGGCGGCAATTTCGGCAGGCGTTTGAGTTTCTCGAAAAACACGCCGTTGGTCTAGGTAATAGCCTGCTGCCTGAGGCGGATATGCAAGTACTGAAGGAGATCGATCAGGGATTGACTCGTCGCAAAATTACGCCACCGGCCCAGGAACGCGTTTGATGGGTCAGTGGAATCGCCCCACGTCTGAGCAGGATGGGCGATTGGCTGCCATTTGTGGACAGGTCTGTAAGTCCTGGTGCTTCAGGCTATCGCTGATGGCCCGTTGGACAGGATCCATTGGTTCTAGGCCGATCCACTGATTCACCTCACTCACGTCAAACCCCACTTTGCAGACCTGCCCCACTTGCATGAGCGGCCGGCGGATCAGGAGCGGATTTTCAAGCATCAGGGCGATTGCCGTTTCCGCATCGAGTGCTGCAGGGTTGACCGTCCCCTCTTTGATCGCAGGGGCAGACGGGTTAAACCACTCGGCAACAGGCAATGCGCCAAAGAAGGGACGGAGGGTGGCGATCGTCCAATTGGTGGTTAACAGGTTTCTCGACTCAACGGAGTGACCCGCTGCTTGGAGCAGAGCCTTTTGTTTGGCGTTGTTAATGCAGCCAGGTTTTTCGTAAAAGATGACGATCGCCATAATCTTTCCTAGAGGGGCAGAATGGGTACTGATACCGACTCCGTCGGTGATTGAGTCGGTTTGTCGTGGTAACGGGCGCTGCGCGAACGTTTTACAGCACGACAAACTGCTACTTTACAGACGGATTCTGTATGACACGGAATCCGTTGCTTATAGGGTCGGTTAGTTTTTGGTAGAACGTGCGCTGCGCGTGCGTTCTACCAAAAACTAACTGCTACTTTATAGGCGGATTCCGTATGAATCAGAATTTTCGGGCTGTGTGGGTGGCTGGATCAAATTTGAAGCGGGATGAGGGTTGGGTGTCTCCGTAGATATGGAAGGTGACGGCAGGTTCGTCCCCGATCGCCTCAATCTGGTGGATAGCGTTGGGGGTGAAGCTAATGATTTCGCCGGCAGCGAGGACGCGCTCACCCACTTTTTCGATGCGATCGGGGTATTCGGGGTCTTCAACTCGTCGCCAGAAGGTGTGCTTTTCTTGCCCCTTCAGCATT
Organism: Synechococcales cyanobacterium M55_K2018_004; assembly: GCA_015295905.1. GTDB lineage: Bacteria > Cyanobacteriota > Cyanobacteriia > Elainellales > Elainellaceae > DVEB01. The sequence goes on along the minus strand of DVEB01000024.1, from coordinate 12,082 downwards.
GCTACCACGCCCCAAGTGCCGTGATTGTGGATGGTCGAGACAACACCAGGGGCAAAGCTAACATTTTGGACGGTGAGGGGATAGCCGATCTCATCGTAGAGCGTGAGTAGGGCGGTTCCAGTCTGGGGTGAGGGTTCTAGATATTGCGTTTGCACCCAGTAGGAGTTGGTAACGAGTTGCCGCACTTTGCGACGAATTTGAGGGAGGCGATCCCATTCTTCTGTTTCGTCGGAAACTTCGCTGAGTAATTCTAGAATTTCAGTCAGGAATTGATGCAGGTAATATTTGTCTCGAATTAAGTCCCAGTCGCGTGTGGAAGGGCGAGGCTGGCACTGCCCATCGTCGGTCACGAGCCAATCTCGACCTTTAATCCCCAGCATAGTTGTGTCACCTCCAATTTTAGATTGAGAATGGGGTGCTGCTGTCGTGTCGTATCACCCCATTTGAATTTATTCGTCGTCTTCAGGGGGATGGGTTAATACTTCAAACACTGTTTTTGCACCAAATTCTCGTTGGTCATCAATATCACAGATTCGGGCGGTGATTGCTTTTCCCATTTCGACATCGCCCAGCTTGGCGTAGAGCAATCCGGCTGCAGCATAGGCGTTGAGATAAAGACGAATCGTTTCGTCTTCTTTGCGATCGCGCAAAATGACTTTTAGATCCTCCCAGTCTTCCGGTAGTGCTTCCTGTGCTTTGACTTGCTCCATCAAAATCTCAGCGACTCGCAGAGCCATACGGGGGTTATTGCGGTAGAAAAAATAACGATACGCCGAAACCAGGACGTTGAAATCGTTGGCAGAGAGGGCGATCGCCTGTTGGATATATGCCTCAGACTGGCCAGGATTTTCCCATTGCTCAGTTGCCAGATGCAGCAAATATTTGACTTCTTCCGCCACGGGAAACCATGTGAGCTTCATGACAACTGTTGTCCTTGATGGTTTTAGGGATCAGCGTGCTACTCATCTGAGGCTGACTATGACTGTTTAGACTCGTGCATTTTTGACAACCTACTCCAGGAGCCAAGCCCCCTTCCGGCTCCCTCGACATGACCCCCGGAGCAGTTGTCGTAGGATGTGAACGCATCAACAGCCCAAGATCGGTGTAGGGTACGTTTCCTGGTTGTTGTACTTTCACAGGCTACACTTTCAGCAGGCAATCGCACCTCTAGGCCAGTGCTGGCACCGCAGCAGGCGTTGTTCCATACTGCTCAAATGCTGACTGCGCAGGTGCTTCACCCTTGCAGAAGGCAAGTTCTGCTTCTAGTTCAGCAACATTTTCCCAGGCTGCTTTAGCGGCATCGGAGTCTCCCTCAGCCGCAGCGATCGCCCGTGCATCAGAAATTGCAGCTTGCAGGGCGCGTTCCAAAATTGCAACTCTGGGATTTTCCACAAAGTCACCCTTTTGCAAAATGTCTGTGAAGGAAACAATCCCCAACAATTCGCCCTGAATAACCGGGGCGCGATCGATCTTTGCCTGGGCAAACAAGCGGGCTGCATATTCAACCGCAAGGTCAGGATTCACAACGATGCAAGGCTTCGTCATGATTTCAAAAACCTTCACTTGCTTGGGATCTTTGCCATAAGCGACGACCTTTGCTGCAACATCAGTATCGGTCACAATGCCATAGGCATCATCGTCACTGCGACGATCTACGATCAATGAGTGGAGTCCTTTGAGTTGCATCAATCGAACTGCTTCTGCGACGGTTGCCGATCCTTTAACAACCGTAACATCTTCCGTCATGATATCTTTGACTTTCACCATAACAGTGTTCCTCGAATTTGATACTTTGAGAAACCTCCTAACCTGCATTCCAGCTATGGGGGAATGGATGTCGTTGCACCAAACTTGTTGAGACTGATACCTAGTTGTGGAGCGATCGCACGCACTACACTGAGTCTTCACTCAAGTATTTTGACTAGAACACCAGGTATCTATGTGTCTTCAAATCTTTCCTCTCTCGATTTCGTGTATCGCAGAGTCATACAATAACCCAAATACACGATTAATTCAAATCTTGAGGCGCGTGGGTATAGCAATTCTTAGGACAGATGCGAGCACAGGCTTGACATCCGATGCATAGATCTGCATTCAGAATAGTCATCACTTTCTTCTCAATTTCGTCCTCTTCTTCGTCCTCAACGAACTCACCTTCTTCGTTCATTGCTTTCAGTTGCAGCACATTACGACCGCAGACCTTGAAACAACGACCACAACCAATACAGCGATCGTGATCAATTTCCTGTACGAATTGGGGAGTCCAGGTCTTGCCTCCTGAGGTCAAGCCTGTAAGCGTTGCCATTAGCGTGTCCTCCTGGGTAAATTGGGTGTGCTCTCAATGGATTGGCAGTGTGTCCTAACTGATTGTGTGTCTTAACAATTGGGACTGGGGATGGCTAGGAACGCTGGGCAATGCTGTTGCTAACGCATCCTACAAATCTACGCATCATGGGTGGGGGGGATGCGTTATGGCAGCACCTAACGCATCCTACGAATTGACATCAATGGCGAGCAAGACGCACGTAGATTGAACGAATCATGGGTTCGGAGAGAGTAAAGTGATTCATTCCCGTTTCTACGATGCATTCTGGGAAGCGTTGCTTCACGGTGATGGGCATTCCTGGCGCTAGTCCCATCTCTGTGAGTTGCTGAGCGATCGCTGCATCGACCGCCTTAAAGCGGCTGACCACGCCCCGTTCACCAGGACGCATTAACCCTAGCGACGTCCCTGAAACACTAAACCCTTCTGTAAACATAGTGTCTCCGAGTATAAAGATAGTTGGATGATTGCACCTGTGCTAGATCAGGTAAGCCTCCTGGTGGGTACGAATCGTACAATCAGAGCGGGGATAGGCTACGCAGAGGGACACAAATCCTTTGCCAATTTGCTCATCGTCCAGGTAGGAGCCATCAGACTGGTCTACTTCCCCTTCAACGATTTTGCCAACGCAACTAGAGCAGGCCCCTGAACGGCAGGAGAAGGGAAGATCCAGCCCAGATTCTTCTGCTGCATCGAGAATGGTAGTGTCTTCACTGACGGGCAACGTGATGTCAATGTTGTACTTTTTGCTGATCAAACGAACGTTATAGGTCGTCATGGTGGTCTCCAGTAACGGGAAAACGGTAGGTAAACCGCTGAGGGAACAAACTGTTGAACGAACCGTTAGATAAGTCAATTGAATGACGTTTGATGCGTCTATGAACAGGGAACGCCTGCGGGAGTGCAGTCTCCCGCTTTGAAGGAAGTGCCACACCCACAGGTCTCGGTAGCATTCGGATTGCTGAACTTAAAGCCGCTTTCCATCAGGCCGTCTACAAAGTCAATGACAACGCCATTCAATAAAGGCGCAAACTCAGGCTTGATGTAGACTTTAACTTTGCCCTGTTCTTCTACCAAATCGCCTGCTTCGGGGCCATTAGCAATGTCGAGGGTATATTGATAGCCACTACAGCCGCCGTCAGTGACCCCCACTCGAATGCCACGATTTGGGTTTTTGTCAGCCGCGCCCTGTAGGAAGGCCCGTAGGCGAAATTCAGCTTTTTCTGTAAGCGTAACGGTCATATTTCCTCCAAAAGAATTCCGGGGATAGACAAACTGAAGATCTGAGCGATCGCACTGTTGAGGGTTATGTGAGGTTTACGGTGCGGAAGGCTGTAAGCGTCGATTGAGATAGATGAGGAATGTAATTAGCAGAACCAGTTGGACAATGAAGGGAGCTAAGAGAAGACTAAGTACTGCACACAAACCAGCTCCTAAAAGCACCGCGACCAACATGACATCATCCTTGAACCGGTGAGTGAGTTGATAGAGGGCGATCGCCATTCCCATCATCACAATTGACCATAACAACATAACCGTACCTCGAACTCAATTGGTGCCAGAAAACTACAAGCTTTGAGTACGCGACCGATAAGCAAGGTTGGCAGGATGCCTAATTGCTGAGTGCATGGTTGCTTTTGGTGCTTTTGGCAGCTTTGACTCTCCACACACGGGGCACTCTGGGTCACGATAGGTTCGACGTTTGGCGAACTCTAACCGTGCTAAATCCATCGTTAACAATTGGGAGTAGAGTGGCGTTTCAAAACCAGTCAAAACTTTAATCGCCTCCAATGCTGTCAAACAGGCCAGTGTTCCTGGCACTGCACCCAACACACCGAATGCGCGTCTGTCCCACTCTGGTTTTTCAGGAAACAGGCAGGTCAGACATCCGGTCTCTCCTGGCAAGAAGGTGGTCAGGTAAGCCTCCATGCCATTCATTGCGGCTTCTACCATTGGTTTACCCCAACGGACGCAAGCTGCATTGAGCAAATCACGTTCCTCAAAATTGTGGGGACAGTCTAGAGCAATATCAGAAGCTTGCACCAATGCATCCACATTTTCAGGTGTGACATATTCACAGACCGCCTCAACTTCAATATTAGGATTGATCTGCTGAAGCGTTTCCTTCGCCTTCAAAACCCGTGGTCGCCCTATCCAGTCGTAGGTCATCAAGATCTGTCGGTTCATGTCATCAAGCCGCAGATCGCCCCCCCTCACCAGGATTAATCGACCAATGCCAGCAACAGCGAGATAGAGTGCCGCCGTCCCGCCCAGGCCGCCCACTCCAGTCACCAAAGCAGTTGATGACTTGAGTTGGCGCTGCGCTTCTTCCCCAAAGCGCGGGAGTTGAATTTGGCGGCTGTAGTGTTCGAGTTCTTCCGGCGTTAACACAACGTTTCCTCGATAATCGGTAGTATTTTTAGGAGTGACATCTAGTGTCTCGTAAAAAAGCCTGAGGCGCTTTTCTCAACAACCATCAGATGTCTGATTCCGTTGACAAAACTTACAATCCTCCAATCTGGCTTAATGTGACGATATTTTTAGGTTTTTCGTTGAACACCTTAAACAACTTCTGCTCCACACCAGACGAAGTTTGGAACAAGTTGTAGGCTTGTATCAACGCGGTACGGTACTGGTCAAGAAGATCGGCTTCACCCAATTCTGGGAAGCTCTGGTTGATCGATTTGATGGCGTTCGAGAACTGCTTGAGAATATGCAAACGGTTCACGTTCACAACGTTCACATCGTAGGGCAGGTCAAAAAATTGAAAGTATTGCTCTGCATCGGTCAATTCATTGAACTGGGCAAGGGTTCCGGTCATCTGACTAACTCCCACTAGACTTGATTGAGGGGTATCTCTGGAGAAGAGTTATTGCCTGAATACGTACTCCATTCAGACATCGTCAACCTTTCTCAAGGATTTTGAGTTGTTGCTTCATCTCCTCCAATTTCCGAAAGATCTCGTAAGTTTCAGTTGCTACCGCAATGAGAGTTTCATAGTCGGTCGGTAAACCTTCTGCTAAATCATGCAGGTTCATTTTCATTTGGCCTGCTTTAGTGTTGAGCTTGCGGTATTGTGCCTTGAGTTCGTCGTAATCGGTGGGTAAAGTTGCTGCTGTCATACCGTTGATTAGGGTAGGAAAAGAGAAGTTTCTTGTTCTTCGCACGACTGTTCTTCACACGACGAAGAACAAGAAATGGAAAATCAATCGCCTAAATTCGGGCAACCTCTGGGAAGCGCTTGATGTATTCAACGCCGCTCTGGGTGAGTTTGTCGCCTTCGGCAGCGAGTTTTTCCAGCGAGTCAAAGCCGAAGCGTTGGGCATCGCGCAGAGTGCGCGTGACAGGGAGCAGGCGACCGCAGAAAATTAGCGCCCAACCAAAGCCCTCATGGCTCAGGTCAACCACAACTTGGCAAAGTTGTCCGGTTTCGGCCTCAATGCGGTGGGCGATCGCCCGATAGAACGCCAATATACGGCCTTTGGTGATGGGGTCAACATCGCCATCTACGGAGATCTCACGCTTCTGGGCTTTGCTGACCACGTAGGGTTTAAGCAGCAGTTCATCCGACCAGGAGCGGAAGGTGCCGTAGGAATCGTTAGCACGGATTTGTTGCACTAGGGCTTTCAGAAAGGGTGATTCCATCAGCGCGGGTGAATTAGTTTCAGCAGACTGGCTTACAGTGGGGGGATTCATACGGGTACTTCTTCCTCTACGTCATCAAGTTCATCCAGAACAGTGTTGCGTTGTTGCAGGGCTTTGCGTAGCCAAGGAGGGGGATTTCCCTTCAACGTCTGCACCAGTTTCGTCAACACTGCTTCGATCTCGTCTTCTTCCGATCGCGCTTTGACGGGCGTGATACGTTTTTTAATCAAGCGAGCAGCGGCACTGCCACCAATGGCTGACACATACACGATGGTGCAGTCATGCAGAGCTTCGATCTTGGGCAACAGTTTGTCTTCGTTGCCGTCTTCCTTCAAGTCGCCGTCGAAGTACAGCGTTTCCAGAAATTCATAACCTTCAGATGTGACATCGTACACATCAATCTTTTTTGCCCAACCAAAGTGGGAATCGATGTGAACGCGATCGCTGGTTGTGAAGGCAATTTTCATGGTTCGCACTCCTTACCATCTTCAAATGTAGGATTGTTGAGCCGGAAAAATCGTGTTACGAGTTACACATCACTGTGATCACACAAATTGTAAATTCTCTTTACACTAACTCTTTACACTAAGATGTATTAACTAACGTTAGCTTTAACATCGCTAATGCCTCACTTTTGTTTCTTCTTGTTCTAGAAAAAGATTGCCAAGTTCAAACAACAATCGGGTCGTACCTGTGTAGCCCACTTTGCTGAAAAACCCATTGCCCAAGCGGTCATAGATCGGGAGTCCCTGCCGGTAGAGGGGAATGTTGAGCCGACGAGCGATCGCCTTTCCGTGAGAATTAGTCACCAGCAGATCGGAGCCTGCGGCAAGTTGTTCAAAATCCTCTAGGTCGCCGATCGTGACCGTTTCAATCGGTAATTGCTCCAGCAGTGGAGATTTTGTCGTCGTGACAGCCGCCTGCACCTCTGCTCCCATCGATTGCAGAAAATGCACCCAAGTCCACAACAGATCCGGTTCCATGGCCAGTGACACCCGTTTCCGGCCGAAATAAAAATGGGTGTCGAGCATGGCATCCTGCACCTGTTGCCGCTGATGACGATATTTGGCCGGGACGGGCACGCCGCTGATGTCCATCAATCCCTGCAAAAAGTCATCCACGGGATCAAGCCCAGTCAACGAGGGGAAGACCTCAAAGGGAATGTTAAAGCGACTCTCTAAAACTTCCGCCGCTTTGCGCGTACATTCACCCAATGCCAGCGTAAACACTGAACTGCCAATTTCTCGTAATTCTGCCAGCGTCGTTCCGCCTGTTGTTGTGGCACTATAGGTTTCGTCCAGATGTCCGTCTAGCGAAGCAGACAGGTCAGGGACAACAACAGGAACCAGTCCGAAAGCAGTCACCATGTCTTTGACGTCCTGCACATCACCCGGTGTGAAGGCCGGGCTGACCAGGATGGTAATCTGTGTAGCGCGGGTGACTCCCGGTTGAGGAAGTTCACGCATCAGGCTCTCAAGGGCGATCGCAAAACCATCCTGCAAGGCACCGCGAAAGTCTGGTGTCGATGCAAAGACAATCGGTAGATCGTATAGTTCAGGATGACGTTTACGAATCCCTTTGAGGATGCCTTCCATATCATCCCCACGGGTCTCCGTTAACCCAGTGGTACACAGTCCAATGATTTCAGGTTTAGATTTTTCCACTAAGGTCAGAATCGCTTGTTCCACATTGTCCTCACCACCGAGGATGGTGGAAACCTCTGTCATCGCTGTGGTCGATAGTGGAATTGCCTCTCGAAAGTGGCGCACCAGCATCACCTTGGCAAAGGCCGTGCATCCTTGCGAACCGTGAAATAGCGGCATCATGCCCTTCAGTCCCAAAAATGCCAGTGCCGCACCGAGGGGTTGGCTTTGCTTGAGCGGATTCACCGCAACCGATTTTTTCGGAATTGTGACGGTTGCCATTAGACGAGTACCTCCTCCCACGGAGCGGGTTTACGCACTTGCTGCCAGATCGGACTATACAGGGCTTCTTCCAGTTCACGCGCCATTTCTACCATGCCCTCATAACCTGCGTAGGGGTGGTGTCGCTCCTGATTAATATCCAGAAATGGAATTTTTGCTTTCAGTGCGGTGTACTGGTTGCGGCCACCCGCAATCAACATATCCGCTTTCGTCTGAGCAATGACTTTCAGTAATTCTTGAGCATTGCCCTTTTCCAACATTATGCCATCCTTACCAAGTAATTCCTTAATGCGAGCTTTGTCCTCTTCTGTGCTCTTTTTCGTGCTGGTAGCAACCACTTCCATACCCAGATCTTTCGCCGCAGAAATGATTGACCAACTTTTCACGCCACCTGTGTAGAGCACAACTCGCTTACCACGTAGGCGTTCTCGATAGGGTGCGAGGGCTTGATCGAGCTTTTCTGTTTCTTCTGCAATCAATTGCTCAACTCGCTGTTGCAGATCTGCATCCCCAATCTTGGCAGCAATGTCCCTCAAGCACTTATTGATATCTTCGACGCCATAAAACGACTCCTCAATGTAAGGAATGCCATAACGTTCCTCCATCTTTCTGGCAACATTGATCAGTGCCTTTGAGCAGATCATCACGTTAAGCTTTGCTCGGTGAGCGACACACACTTCATGGTAACGAGCATCGCCTGTAATCTTTGCCAATACACGAATGCCTAGTTTTTCAAACAGCGGCAATACGCTCCACAGTTCTCCTGCAATGTTGTATTCCCCAATCAAATTAATGTCATATGGGGTCGTATATTCTGGCTCTCGTGTACCAATCACATATTCCAGTAAACTCTCTCCACCGACGCGATTCCCTAGATTTTTGCTGCCAATAAATCCGGGGGAGTTAATCGGGATGACCGGCGTCCCTGTTTTCTCAGCAGCCTTTTGACAAACTGCATCCATGTCATCGCCAATTAATGCAGTGACGCATGTGGAATAGACAAAGATTGCCGCTGGGTTGTAGCGTTGTTGCACTTCGAGAATCGCTTTATAGAGACGTTTTTCGCCGCCAAAGATCACGTCATTCTCGTTCATGTCCGTTGTGAAGCCCATCTTGTAGAGGGTTGGGCCGGAGGACAAACTGCCACGGCTGCCCCAGGAATTTCCAGCACAGGCAATCGGGCCGTGGACGAGGTGCGCGACATCGGTGATCGGCACCATGGCAATTGACGCACCATCAAACGCGCAACCACCCTGTGCGGCTCCTGGCTGGGCTTGCTGGGTGCAAGATTTGTTCTTACCTTTACCTTCTTTTTTGTGGTTGTGCTCGCAAGCGGACTCGCTGAGCAGTTCGTTGATTTTGCCTTGAGTGAGTCGCATGGGGGAAAAGGGGGGGGTGGGGTGGGTGAAGGAAGTTAGCAACTATGAGGGGAGTTAGCAAATATATTGCGTGATGTCTTCGTGGCAGATGTCGCTGAGGAAGGCGAGGGCGCGCACTCGCAGGGCAATTAGTTCGTTGTAGAGAGGGTTGAGTTTGCAGAGCGGAGGAATTTTAATGAGGGTGCGACCAAACAGAGTGATGGTGCGCTCGAAAGGGCATTGGCAGGGGATGAGGTGACAGATGAACGTGGCAAACTGGCGATCGCGCACTTCGATGTGGTCAATCCATTGGCGTAAAGGCTGCCAGATATCGAGGCGGGGCGGCTTATGCAGAGAAAAATCTGGAGAAGAACTCATAGCGCAGACCACAGAGAATAGAGTTTGAGGAATAGAGACGCGAAGCGATCGCGTCTCTTCGGGGAATCTTTCAGGAGAAAAACTCAATCATCTTTAGAACAAAATCAAACAACATCATGAGCCTGATATCACTCACTAAAGCTTGTAATCATCTGAGGAATCGTCCGGTGGCGCTAAAAGATTCGCTAATACATGGTCATACACAACGGTACAGGCAAGAAATAGACTGAGAACGGCGATCGCTTCCAACATAAGATAGACTCCTAATACTGATTTTGGATTAATGGATAATTTTGGCTGATGAATCTGGGACTGTGCCGGTTCCTTTCCTGTGTAGATGGCACTTCAGACGGAGTAAACACGGCCTCACGGTGGAACGTGTTGGGGGTGATCGCTCAACCCATTTGATCACTCAACCAGTCAAAGATGCGATTTAACTGGTCAACTGAAACCAGCCCGTACTGCCAGAGAATCATATGCAGAGGGGCCACTGAATGTTCAGGATGCTTCATGGCAACGGCGATCGCGTCTGCTGGGACTGCCAGTTCATTTTGGAGAAACTCAATCAAGAGAGAGCGGGGATGCATAACTCACCTTACAGGAGCGGGGGCGATCAACAAAGACAACCATTCGCCGTATCCATTTAATTCATCTGCCAGCAACGGTTAAGCCAGTCCACTAGTTCTTGACGGGGGGCAAATAATTCCCGCATCACACTATGAATCAAAATAACCGTGGAGCAGTGTTCGACTTCGGCCCAGAGGGAACCATCCTTCAGACACCAACAGGGAATTTGCAGATCTCGGAGTCGGGTGTAGAGGAGCCAGCGATCGCCCTGAGCAATTACAATTTTTTGAGCGACTAGGGACGGTGCAACGTCAGGCTGGAGGAGTGAGGCATCCTGGCTTTCAAAAATTGGCTGCATGGTCTTACCTCCTGGCCTCTCGAGAAACCGCCACGAGTGAGCCTTGCTTCAATTCTTGAAGTTGCGCTTCCAGGCTTTCAATCCGATCGAGTAAGGTACGAATCACCGTTGCTTCTGCATCCGGCAGTTGATTGTGGTCCAGCGGACACTCTGGGACGTTGGTACGACAGAGGTTACGACCCGGCACGCCAACCGCTGTGCAATTGGCCGGAACATCGCGCAGTACGATAGATCCCGCTCCAATACGGGCATTGTCACCAATGTGAATGTTGCCCAAGACCTTGGCTCCGGCTCCGACTACTACTCCTCGGCCCAGGGTAGGATGACGTTTGCCAGATTCCTTACCCGTTCCACCAAGTGTTGCATTTTGATAGATGAGGCAATCATCTCCAACGATGGTTGTCTCGCCTATCACAACACCCATGCCGTGGTCAATCACAATGCCTTGACCGAGCGTGGCTCCGGGGTGAATTTCAACGCCTGTCAAAAATCGGGCTAGATGAGAAATCAAACGGGGTAGGAAGGGGAGGCCCGTTTGATGTAAAGCATGGGCAAAACGGTGAAACACCAGTGCATGAAAACCAGGGTAGCAAACCAAGACTTCCAACCAATTGCGAGCGGCGGGATCACGCTCAAAGATGGCCTGAAAATCGGCCCAGATGGCCTTGAAAATCTGCCTTTGGGCTTTCACCAAAGCAACCAGCGGGTAGAGAATGCTTTGCTTGGGAAGTGTAGCATTGTCCACCCACTCCGAAACTTTTTCGAGAGCGGCCTCCGGTTTACTGTGTAGTACTATGGGTCGTTGCATGGGATTGAGGGGAGAAATCATGTCCTGTTGTTCTGCTTATATCAGGCGCAGTTCAGCAGACGTGGACAACAAACTCCACTCAAGTTTATTGAGTTAATTAGTCAAGTACTCAACTCCCAAAAGCCTAGTAAAGTTGCTTACCAAAAAACATTTTGGGTGCAGGGGACTAGTATTTTTTACAACGGGGTTGGGAGTTTTATTTGAGGGGACTGAGCTTTTCTGCACTCACCCTAAAAGTCTCTCACCACAAGACTTTCAAAGCTTTTTAACGACTTTTAAGACCCTTGAACATAGTGTACTCATTCACGATTTTCAAGGCTATCTTTTGGGTTGACTTTCTCGTTTAGGGGATTGTTCTGTATCTCTATATACGAACTTGATTCTATGCCAATCTTCTTCTTTTTGGCAACCCCTATTTTGTCTGTATCCGCAATTACTTTATTAAGATTTTCAGCTCTCTTTGATGAGAGCATGTCACCTTTGCAGGCCCTCATCCCCCACATCCTTCTCCCAAGTTGGGAGAGGAATTTAGGGTGAGGGCAAACGTGACATGTACCCAGACAACACCCCCTTGCCTCCCATCTGTCACCCTAGCTTTTGGAATTAGGCATTAGGATTAACGTGAATTCAGGATAAGCTGAAACCCTTGCTGTTCCGTGCGCGTCGCGCGCACGGAACAGCAAGGGTTTTGGGGCACCGCGCCGGGCGCGGTGCCCCAAA
>DVEB01000139.1 GCA_015295905.1 Synechococcales cyanobacterium M55_K2018_004 | reverse complement strand
TTCCGTGCGCGTCGCGCACGGAACAGCAAGGGTTTCAGCGTATCCCGAATTCACGGTAGGAATCGGCAGTTCAAGCAGTGTTTCGTGGCGAAAGTTCAGCCCTTTGCTACGAAACATCGCTCATCAAACTTGTATGGCGCTACACGCTCTGTCCTAACCTAAGCGTGTAGCGCCATATTACCGTCAGTTCGGGTTAATAGGGGTTGGGGGCACCGCGCCCGGAAACGCAAGGGGTTCAAGTTATCCCGAATTCACGTTATAGCGGTTTTCGTAGTGATGAGAGACAGTCACGCAGCACGATCCCGCTGGTTAGGGGGTTGGGTGGTGTGGTCTGTGACCACACCACTGCAAGTAGCTATGTTAAGGCCGTACTAGCTTAGGCGATTCAATCGGCGGCACCTGTCCTAGCGCCACAAGTGCCTGATAAATCGAAGTCGCTACCTCCGCCCGCGTCATGGGGCGGGTGGGTTCAAGCGCCTGGGGGTCGCCTGGGTTGACCACCAAGCCAGCCTGGGTTGCAGCGGCGATCGCAGGCACCGCATAGGCTGGAATTTGGTCGCGATCGCTAAACCGACTCAACACCGTCTCTGCATTCGCTGGTGGCACTGCCTGGATGCCATTCGCTAAGGAGAGGTAGACCTGGTAGCGAGGGATGGGTTGGTCAGGACGGAACAAACCATCCGGATATCCCTTGAGGTATCCACCCCGAACGGCGGCATCAATCGCGGCGATCGCTGTCGAGTTGGGGGGAACGTCCTTAAAGCCGAGGGGGTTCTGTCCCTCGCCGAGGGGCAGCAGTCGTTCAATGGCGATCGCATACTCTGCACGGGTCACAGGCCGTTCGGGTTCAAACCGTCCCATCTCACTGGCAGACATGGCTCCCCGTTGTGCCAGCGCAGTAATGAAGGGAGCAGCCCAATAGTCTGCTGGGACATCCGCAAAACTGGTTGGCGCTTGGTTAAAGGGAGACAGCAGGGCCGGTGTCACCGTTGGGCGCGGTGCTACAGGAGCCGGAAGGGGAACAGTGGGTACACTGGGAGGGGGGGATGCAGGAGCCACAGCACCAGGAGAGGGAGGGGTCGTCCCAGGTGACAGAGGCAAGGGGGCAGGTGTTGGAAACATTGGAAACATTGGACTGGCGGGAGTAGGCTGGGGGGTGGGCAGCCCCGTTGGGGAGGGAGAAGGCGTTGGGATCGTTTGGTTATTAAACCAACGGAAACTGGAACCCCAACGATCGGGCTTGCGGTTCAGTCCCCAAAATAGCAGCGAGCCAATGGCAGTCAGCGCTACTACAACGGCAATAAATTCATCCCACTCCCGGGGAGAGGGCCGTGGATTAGAAGGAGGTTGGTTTGTCATTGAAGTTTATTAAGCCTAGGCGATCAGTCCGGTGGAAAATTTGCTTTTACTTGCCAAGACTCTAAATCACCCAGGAAAGCATCTTTCAAAATTGCCGAAGAATATTAATAATTGGCAAAGGGCATTGCTTCATCCAAATCTGATGTTTTAAGTGAGGGTCGCACTTTGTGCGACCCTCACTCAAAACATCATTGGTTAAATCAGCAGCGCCTAGCAAAGACATCTCCTATTTTGCGTGAATTTCATTCCCTCCACTTGAGAGACACTGCCACTGTTTCAGGACATAACGTAACAATGAGCTTACTAGGAAACATTATTTGGCTGGTTTTCGGCGGCTTTATGAGTGGCCTAGGCTACATCATTGGCGGCATCAGCACATGCCTCACCATCATCGGCATCCCCTTTGGCATCGAGGCAATCAAGTTAGGCGTTGCCACCTTTGCACCTTTTGGCAAACAGATTGTTAAAAATTCCAATGCCGATACGCCCCTAGCCCTGATCCTCAATATTGTGTGGGTCATTCTTTTTGGTTGGGGGATTGCGCTCTCGCATCTCTTCTGGGGCGCATTGTTGGCAATTACCATCGTGGGCATCCCCTTCGCAAAACAACATTTTAAGTTGTTGACGCTCGCACTCTTCCCCTTCGGGCGTGATCTGGTTAGTCGGTCGGGGGACTGACCACTGCAAGAGCAAAAGCGCGCTGGGTACCCGTGCAATCCAGCAGCAGACAATCAAGAGGCAGGTTCTAGCCGAACTAATCGGCCGTTCCGATCATCGGTCAGCACATATAACAGGCCATCTGGCCCCTGGCGCACATCGCGAACTCGTTGACCAATCGAGATTTGCTGCTGGCTGACAACATTCCCTGCGGCATCCAGTTTCAGTTGACGGATGCCGCGATCGACTAGTCCCCCGGCAAACAGATCGCCCTGCCATTGGGGAACCCGATCGCCCCGATAGACAGCCAGACCAGCAGGAGCGATCGCCGGAGTCCACACCTGACGCGGATCCACCATGCCAGGACGCGATCGCTCCTGCGAGATCTCACCCCCAAAATACTCGCGGCTATGGGTAACAATGGGCCAACCATAGTTTTGCCCTGGTTCAATCAAATTCAACTCATCGCCACCGCGAGAACCATGCTCCGTGGCCCAGACCCGATTCGTCACCGGATCAAACGCCATGCCTTGAATGTTGCGATGTCCATAGCTCCAGATCGCGGGCTGGGCATTTCCCGCGTTTGCAAAGGGATTGTCTGGAGGAATGGAACCATCCTCGTTAATCCGCAAGATTTTGCCCAGATAGCTGTTGAGATTTTGAGCCTGCCGACGGATCAGATCTCCCTCCAGCGACACTGGCGGATTGCCGCCATCACCAATGGACACTAGCAATGTGCCATCCGGGAGCCAGAGAAAGCGTGAGCCAAAGTGCTGAGTGCCTGATTTAGCTTGGTTAACCTCCAGGATTACCTGCGGGGTTTGCAACGCATTTCCCACTAACCTAGCCCGCACAACCCGGGTGCGGTTAGCCTCTGGCGTCCCTGCCGCAAAGGACAGATAGACCCATTGGTTGGCTGCAAAATTGGGATGGAGCGTGATATCCAGCAACCCCGCCTGTCCACCCGTGAGTACCGGTGGGACCCCTGCGATCGCCTGGGGTTCCAGCCTGCCGTTGCGGATCACCCGCAACCGTCCAGGCCGTTCTGTCACTAGGATGGAGCCATCGGGTAACCAGGCCATGCCCCAAGGATGCTCCAACCCTTCCACTAGTGTGACCTGACGAACGTTGACTGCCGCCTGGGCGATCGCCGCCCCCAGTGGAGACTCAGAAACTATATCAGGACTGGGGGGCACACTCACTTCGGCAGAAACCGCAGGACGGGGAGATGGGCTGGCCGGATCGCGGGGCGCAGAGGGGGCCACACAACCCAACGTAGTCGCAGCCAGGGCAATCGTCAGCAGAGCAAGGCGACTGATGTTTGAAGTAAGGTGCATTCCAGATAAGCTGAACCCCTTGCTGTTCCGTGCGCGTTGCGCACGAAACAGCAAGGGGTTCGGGGCACCGCGCCGGGCGTGGCGACCCAAACCCTGCCTAACCAGAACTGACGTTGAAGCAGGGGGCAATTCTTCCTTGAGCATGACGATCGACGGGACGATTGAGGGACAATAACATCGCGCCATCCGCTTGGGCGATGTTTCCAGGTTAACGATTCTGCATCCATTCGGCAGCGGCCTGAACGGCGTATGTCTTTGGCTCAACCGTCATCATCCTTTGGCTCAACCGTCATCATCATTATTTGACGTTAGTTCTGGTTAAGAGGCTTTTGGGGCACTGCGCTGGGCGCGGTGTCCCAAAACCCTTGCTGTTCCATGCGCGATGCGCACGGAACAGCAAGGGTTTCAGCTTATCCCGAATTCACATTATTTGGATTCAGCCTAGCTTGTTCCTAGCGCCTCCCTAGAGCGATCACTCATCCCAGCATCAGATCTGCTCCTCTTCCCGCACAGCGCGACGGGCCAACTTCGCGTAGGTCTTCACCGTCTCGTAGGGCATCTCTAGGTCATCGGCGATGTCATACAATGACTCGCCCCATTCTCGCCGGGCCAGAATCGTTGCCCAGGTCTCGGCAATATGACTCGCACGATCGCCTCCTGTGCGCTTGCGTTGGGCAATGAATTGTTCCGTCAGTTGCTCAATTCGTTGCGCCAGCAAGTCTTGTCGTGAAGGGAGGGCTGCGGTCGGGGTGTCCACAGTCCAACCGAGGCGGGTCTGTCCTAGGCCAAAGGTCGTTTTGTGGCCTGTGCCGCAGTAGGGTGCGAGTTGTCCGAGGGCAACAAACAGTCGTTTGTAATCAGGGTCCGCAGCTTGAGGGCGAGCCAACCCAAACTCAACCGCCCCCACAAACCCAGTGATAGCCCCTTGCTTCCCCGCCACCACCTTCATAGAACGCAGGTGATGGCGCAGGATCAACACTGTCTCGTCTACCCAGGCTAGGTAGTCTTCTGGGTCATATGGATTACCGGAGAAGTCATTCCAGCGCCGCAGGTAGCTGTGAAAGACATTGGTGGGCATCGGTAAGGGCAGATGATGCCCTTTGCGCCGAAAGCTAGTCGGAGAGGTAAACGTAAGGGCAACGGTGGGCGCGGCTGGACAGTCAATCGCCAGCAGTTTGGCATACGTTGTCGCAGGGTGAGCGATCGCCCAGTTCACTATCTTCAGCGGCATCCCGCGTAGCTCAAGCAGGGCGGGAGGAGACTGTAGCCACGCTGCCATCCATTGCACCACAGGCTTAGACAGCGCCGAGACGTACCAGCGATAGGACTGCCCTGCTTGCAGTTGGGGTGCCCCTGACACACCGACGGTGATGCCTTCTAAGCGAGACATGGTGAAGGGCTTTTCCGATTCACCATCGTGCAGGTAGGCCGAGAGGTCGGGGTTCGACTGCCGCACTTGATCCAGGAACCAAGCGTGGAGTGCGATCGCGTATTGCGAGTAGAGGCTGCCATCAGACTGAGCTTGCAGGTCAAACACAAGACCGACCAGTTCCGTGTCAGCCGGCCAAGGAGCGGTTTGCAAAACCGTTTTGCGACGGGGTGGCATAGCAAAGCGCATTAAGGATGAGTTGGCTCCAGCAGAGCATAAACCAGCAGAGCCTCAATAGAGAGGCGAATCGCTACTCAGAGACTCGTCTGAGTCGTTACCGTTAGGCTGGATAGGTTTGCCAGTCAAGGGCAACGAGTAAAGCGCAACTAGAGCGTTATTGGCAAATAACCAACATTGATCTAACCAACATTAGACTTGTTGGGAAATAAGGGATAATTAAGGCAACCTGTCGTCAACTGGAAAGCGATGCTAGACCTAGGGCGCATTCTTAAGCAAGACCGTTTGCTACGCGCCCTGACCGGGCTGAACCGGAAAGCTTTTGATGCCTTGCTGCCCAGTTTTGCTCAAGCCTACTGGCACAGCTTAAACCCACTAGAAAAGCGACGTCAACGGGCTTCTGGAGGTGGACGCAAAGCCACTTTGGAGACGATGGCGGACAAGTTGTTCTACAGCTTGTTTTACTGCAAGTGCTATCCCACTTTCGATCTGGCTAGCGTCTTGTTCCACTTTGACCGTTCGCAGGCGCATGAGTGGACGCATCGTCTCTTACCCGTGCTAGAAACTGCCCTGGGACAAAAGCTGGCCTTGCCGGAGCGTAAGTTACGCAGTGTCGAGGAGTTCGTGGAGCGATTTCCAACCGTGAAACGGGTCATGATTGATGGCACGGAACGACCCATTCAACGCCCTCAGGACAAAGAGCGACAGAAGGAACACTACTCGGGAAAAAAGCGGCGAACAACGCGCAAGCATCTGGCAGCGGTCGATGAGCGCCAGCGGGTATTGGTGTTGAGCAAAGCCCGGGAGGGTAAAGTGCATGACAAACGCTTATTGGATGAGGAAGCGATGGCCGCTGCCATTCCTGATCCGATTCCGATTGCGGTGGATTTGGGCTTTTAGGGTTTACAGAATGAGTATGTCAACATTCGCATCGGGCACAAAAAGCCGAGAGGATGCGAATTGACGCCAGAGCAGAAGGCAGAGAACCAGGCTCTGAGCCGAGAACGAGTGGTGTGTGAAAATGCCTTTGCAGGGGGTGAAACGATATAACACTGTCGCTGCTGTGTACAGGAATCGTGTGACTGATTTCGATGACCGACTGATGTTGGTTGCAGCAGGGCTGTGGAACTTCTATCTCAATGCTGGCTAAATCATTACACTGGAGGAGCTAGGTTGTTCTTGTTTAATCTACTTCTTATTTCCCAACAACTCTTATGAAACGATCGCACCCTACGGCCTCACCCGTCACGACCTCGCCAGCAAAGACAACCCCAAAGCCAAACTCAAAGCTGACAAAACCCACGGCACCATCACCCTAGACGACAACACCCAACTCAGCGGCGTACCAGCCCTTGCCTGGGACTACAAACTTGGCAACCGCTCCGCCCTAGAGTGGATTCTTGACCAATACAAAGAAAAGAAACCCAAAGACCCGACGATCGCCAAACTCTTCAACACCTACAGATTCACCGACTACAAAGAAAAGGTGATTGACCTGTTACAGCGAGCCTGCACCGTCAGCGTTCGTACGATGGAAATCATTCAAAAAATGCCAGATACCGTTGAGCATAAGGGAGGTTGAAGACATCATGATACAGGCACTTGAGCAACGCACCTATACCCACGAAGAATATCTGGAATTTGAAACGGTTTCGGAGGAGCGCCATGAATATGTAAACGGAGAAATTCGACTCATGACGGGGGGCACACCTGATCACAATGAAATAGCAATTAATCTTGCAACTCTGCTCAAATCTGCTTTGAGAGGCAAGCCCTACCGGATTTTCGGAGCCGATCAACGGTTGTGGATTCCCAATCGCAATCTTTACACCTATCCCGATTTGATGGTTGTCGAAAAACCCTTACAGTTTCAAACGGGTCGTACCGACACCGTGACCAATCCTTGCTTTATTGCTGAAGTGTTGTCTAAATCAACCCAGGATTATGACCACGGCGAAAAGTTTTCTGCTTACCGTACTGTTGAAAGCTTCCGCGAATACCTTCTGATTGATCAGTACCAAATCCACGTAGAACACTACGTCAAAACGGCTGCTAATCAATGGCTGCTATCGGAATATGATGATCCAAATGTTACGTTGTCCTTGAGTGCGTTTGAAGCTCAAATCGAAATCATTGCCCTCTATGAAAACATTGAGATTGACACTTAAAAGTAGTGAGGGCGATTCTTTGCGAGACGGCAAAGCCGAACACAGCGGCATAACAAATCGTTAGTGCGGACGGCATAGAAGTTATCGGTGGGAGTTCAAGCCTATCTGCCGCCGCACAACTTCACCGTCATGGCGCGTTATGGCGCAACCTGCATAAAAACCAAAAGTTTTGGGGCACCACGCACTGCATGGTGCCCCAAAACTGTCTCAACCCAACCTGCCGTTAACCCAACCTGGCGTCACATTAAACAAACGTGGCCCTGCTAATTGTGCTGGGCTGCACCTCCTTCAGCACAGCCAGCAAATCGCCCGTCGCCGTCACCGTCAGCAAGGTATCGCGACCACTGCGGCTCGTGGTGAGATCGCTGGCGGTCAACCCACCCCCTAGGCTGATGCGATCGTCAGACGTGAAGCCGCGAATGGTGGCGACGCCCGCTCCGGCAACCAAGTCAAAGCGGTTGGCGCCATCTCGGCTGACGGTGATATCGTCAATTCCTCTAGAGAGGATGACATTATCGCCGCGACCCGCGTTGATGGTGTTCTTGCCCGTGCCAGCGCTGATGATGTCGTTGCCAGCACCACCAAAGATGAGATCGTCGCCGCTCCCCGTTTCAATGCGATCATGTCCCTGTTCGCCATAAACGGTGTTGACTCCACCGCCAGCAAAGATCAGGTCATCGCCTTCCCTGCCGTAGATGACATCATCCCCAGAGCCTGCAATCAGTAAATTGGCCTCCGCATTGCCAATGAGTTCCTGGTTGCGATTGAAGCCGGACAGTCCCACACGGGGATCCAGATCCAGGGGGTGCGCCAGTTTAACGAGAATCACTTCGTTGTTGTCGATGGCGGGAGGACGACCCACTGAAAACGGGAAATTGTTGTCGTTAGAGACCAGGATTGTCTCTGCATCAATCACCAACACATTTTCGATGGTGACAAAGGGAAAGCTAAAGGTGGTGCTGCCGTCGCCATTGAGATCGTTGGGGTCTTGAATGTTGAGCAAGTCCACGACTTCCTGCTTGAGGAAATAGCCTTGAGCATCGGTCTGAGTCAAGTCAATTTTGAAGACTTTCTTGAAGCGGGCGGTTTCTCCCTGACCACCATCCCGCTCGATCACCAGAAAAGTGCCATCGTTGATTACAGTGAAGTCGCCGATTGCATGGGCAGGAGCCTCCATTCGATACAGTCCAGTCAGGCCAGTGAAGGTTCCTTCCTGCGGGTCAAACTCGTAGATCCGCAGGGCAACGTTGGGATCGCCCACCACTGAACCTTCCAACATGGGGTAGAGTTTGCGTTTGTCAGGGCTGAAGGCCATGCCCTCGTAGCCCCTAGAGCGAGGCAAGTTGGAGGGGGCTCGGCGGGCAAGCACATCGGGGTGGTCGGGCGATCGCACCAGTCCGGCTTCCACCTGGCCCTCGAACGTGCCGCCTAGGAATACTAAGCTGTCCCGCACGCGATCGCCCGTCTCTGGGAAATCGGTAAAGAAGCCATCCGCCCCCAGTTGGATCAGTTGCAGGGTCTCCTGTTCTGGGGTCTGGGGTGTGCCGTCGGGGTTGAGCACCAAGGTCCGCTCCTCGTTCCGCAGGGTGTAGGGATGCACCAGCAACCCCGCAGCATGGGCATTCTGGATCAGCGGCAACACTTCACCGGTCAACTGGCTGCGAATCTCTGCAACACCATCGCCATTACCATCAACGGGCGTGGTGAGAGGACGGCGCAGCAGAAAGCTGTTTTTCCAAGGGCCAATGCCATCGGCATAGGTGTTGATGAATCGCAGCACCTCTGGTGTGGCCAGTTCGCCGTAATGGGTAGTGGCCTTCAGATCGACTAAATCCACCAAGTCGCCATAGATTGCACGCGCCTTTTCGGGCGTGAAATCGGGCCGACTGAAGTTAAAGAAAACATCGAAGGGACGGGAGAAGCTGCTGTTGGGGGGGAGGAACGACTGGGTAAAGTCGCCCAGTAGTTGCACCAGGGGAATGTCTTCTAAGCCCTGAGCAGGGAGGATCTTAGTCTTGAGTTCGATCAGGTTCTGAATTTCAAAGGACTGGATGAAGATCCGGTTGGGGTCGGTGAAGCCTTTGTCCACCAGGGTTTGCACCAGGGGTTCTTCCAGTGACAGGCCCTGCTGGTCGAAGTAAGTGGGGTGTTTGGTCTCTGGATAAATGCCAATTTTGCGACCTGTCTCTGCTTCTACCTGTTTTACCAGGTCAATCACCTCTGCCAGGGTGGGCACCTGGAACTGACCATTGAAAGACTGATCCCGGTCGGGGAATGGTTGCACTGCTCGTAGGGTCTTAATTTCTGCCAGAGTGAAGTCTTCCGCAAACCAGTCCGTAATGCTCACCCCATCGACGAGTTTTGTGGTCCGCCGGTTAGCAAATTCTGGACGCGAGGCAACATCGGTGGTGCTACTGAGGTAGGGTTCATGACGAGCAATCAATATCCCATCTTTGGTGATCACCAGATCGGGTTCAATGAAGTCTGCTCCCTGGGCGATCGCCAGCCGGTAGGCTTCCAGCGTATGCTCCGGCAAAATTCCACTGGCGCCCCGATGCCCAATCACCAGCGGGGTAGCCTGGTTCAGCGTCTTCAGTTCAAATAGATTGGGGGTAGGGATAGGGGCTTGCAGCAGTTTACCCGTGGCGTCGAATTGCAGCAGATAAGGACCAAACTCGTCACCCACCCAGATGGTGCCGTCAGCGGCAATCACAAATGACTCTGGGTCAAAATCACCACCCGTCAAGACCCGCTCTGCAGTGTTTTCGTTCTGGATGGGAAAGGGAATCTTGCGGTCGGGGTCAGAAAACTGGATAAAGCTCAGCACATTGACGCTGGCATCGCCACCGCTACCGCGAAAATTGGGAGCAAGGCGGTAAATGCGCAGGGGATAGTCAGTGCTGTTTGTTTTGTTACCGAAACCATTGTCAGACAGAAACCAGTAATTACCCTGCTCAGCAAACTGCACCCCACTAAATCCCTGTACCGGTGGGCTAGCAAATGGTCCAGTACGACCATTAGCACTAATGCCCTGACCCGTCGGAGGGCCTGCTGCAAACGTATCGGCAGGAAGCGAAGCAAAGCCAACGAGTGTAGTTGTCACCATGATTTCGACGATAGAAAAACATCAATAGAGAGACACAAAAAATGAGGGAGGCGCGATCGCACCCCCCTCTGCAATCTCAAGACCTAGGCAAAGGTCTCACGGGTAATTGTGCTGGGTTGCACACCTTTGAGAACCGCCAACAAGTCACCCGTTGCTGTCACCGTCAGCAGCGTATCGCGGCCACTGCGGCTGATCGTCAGCGCATCAAACGTCAGGCCACTGCCCAGCCTGATCCGATCATCGGCGGTGAAACCGCGAATGGTAGCAATGCCGGGGCCAGCAATCAAGTCAAAGCGGTTCATGCCATCCCGGCTGACAGTGATGTCGTCAATGCCTCTGGAAATAATCACGTTATTACCACTACCAGCATTGATGGTGTTCGTACCAGTTCCGGCATTGATGGTGTCATCGCCAAGGCCACCAAAGATAATGTCATCACCAGCACCCGCCAGCAATGTATCATTACCATCCCCTCCCTTCAGGGTATTTGCGCCTTCACCAGCGTTGATAAAGTCGTCCCCAGCGCCACCACGTAGGTCATCATTGCCACTGCCTGCAATCATTCTATCATTGCCGTTACCGCCGTTCACAGAGTTATTACCGTTACCTGCCAGGATTACATCATCACCATCTTCACCACGAATTGTATCATTGCCGTTACCGGCATTGATTACATCTCGGCCCTCACCTGCATTGATGACGGTGTTACCACCCAACACGCTGATGATGTCATTCCCTTTACCAGCATCGATCTTGCTGTTACCCCGGCCAGTAGAAATACGGTCGTCTCCACCGTTAGTACGGATAGTGTGGTTTCCATCATCGGTGCTGACCACATCGTTGCCATTGCCCGCAGTGATGGTGCTATTCCCTACGCCAATGTAGATGCGGTTATCACCTTCACCTGCCTCGATGATGTCATCACCTCCCCCAGCAATAAAGGTATCGCCATTTGCCGTGCCCCGCAGGACGTCATTGCCAGCCGTACCGCGAATCGCCGTGGGATCGCCGAGCACCCCAAACAACGTCTTGTACATGATCTTGTAGATCTCGGTGTTGTCGAGGGTGCTGGGCAGGAGGTTGGCATTCATCCCGTAGGTCTTAGCAATGGTATTGCCGGGAAAGTCAGGCGTGCCGACCCAACCAATCCCAAAGTTCCCCATCGCCCCGTCAAAGCTGTCCTGAGAACGGAACCCCGTCCAGGGGGCGAGTCTGCCGTTAACACCATCTAGGGGATTGTTGGCATTGGCGCTGGCGACATTCGTCGGGTTTGCATTTAGGGTAGGGGTAGTAGACAGGGGCGTGTCGGGGAACCCCGGCGCGAAGGGAGTCGGTTGCCACACCTGCAAACCACCCGCTTCACTGTCGGCAGCCGTGATCAGCAGCGTGTTGGGGTCAACGTTACGAATAAAGTTTTGGGCAATCCCGATCGCCTTGTCTGCCCGTAATGCTGCCTCAATGGTTCCGCTGGCGTTGTTCGCGTTGGGGAAGTTGTCTGTCCCTTCCTCTTCCAGCACAATGAAGAAACCATTGGGCGCATCCTTGACTGCCCGCAGCGCCCCTTCCAGCATGTCTCCCACGTCAGGAGGATTGAGGTTTCCTGGCTGGCCATAGGCCTTTAAGCCACGGGAAGCAAGGAGTTCTTCCGTAATTGAGTTGTAGGTGTCTTCCCAGCCAAACACCCCCAAGATCTTCTCACCCGCTTGAATGGTGGCCAGTTCCTCCTTGGTGTAGATCACCCGGTAACCCAACTTTTGAGCCTCTTCAATCAGGTTGAGGCCGTCGGTGCGGGCACCCGTTTGGTTCAACGGCCCGCCAAAGCGTCCGGCAACACCCGTGGGCAACATCCAGCGTTCGCCGCCGCCCATAATTACCTGAGCGCCCGATTCCATCACAATCTGGCGGATGATCTCGTTGTTGTTGCTGCGATTGTCTACCTCCGCCGCAAAGGCCCCAGAACCTGGCTCACTCATACGGCCAGAATTGATCAACACAACTGCTTTGCCGCGATCGCGCGCTTCCTCCAGAATGGTGGTGCCCACCTTCTCAGAAAAAGAAGTGACTCGACTGCCATCTTCATTCAAACCGTAGGAATCCTGGAAGACCTTAACCCCCATGGCGTGAACCACACCACTGCCATCTGAGCTACCAGTCAACTGATCAGTGAGGTGCCCTAGGTATACCCCCGTGTTGGTCATGTTGTCCCAGTTCAGCCGACCATCGGGTCCCTGGCTGGTAAACCGGGCAGCAGCAAACAGGGCAGGGCTGTGGCCGTCCGGGTGGATGAAGATGACATTACCGCTAGTTTTGGTAGCAGCGGGCGGCTTAGGTTGGTCAGCCACGCGGGGGGTCAAGGTCACCCCAAACAACGTTTCGTACATCGCTTTGTAGATGTCGGTGTTGTCGATGGTGACAGGCAGTCGGCTAGCGTTTAAGCCGTGGGCTTTCACGACAATGTTGCCCGCAAAGTCAGGAGTCCCCACCCAGCCAATGCCGAAGTTGCTGACTAGTCCGTTGGCAGCCGGAGCTGAGGTAAACGTCTGAGTGCCGCGCCCAGTTTGCCCATCCATAGGGTTGGGGAAGGGGCCGGGTTGCCCGGTGACATTGGTGGGGTTGGCATTGATGGTTCCTACATTGCCAGCAGCTAGGGGTTCCCGCACCTGGAGACCGCCCGCTTCACTATCGGAGGCTTTGATCACCAAGGTATTGGGATACTTTTCGACAAATTTCAGGGCCGCACCGATCGCTTCATCTGCTCGCAGTGTGGCCTCCAACATGCCTGCGGCGTTGTTGATGTTGCCGAAGTTGTCCGTGCCTTCTTCCTCCACCACCATGAACGAGCCATTCTGGAACTTGGGATTGCGCTCCAAAATAATTTGAGCCGCCTTTAGCATTTCACCCACCGTGGGGGCAGATGGCACAAAGTTGGGGGTGCCCGTTGCAATTAGGTTCTCTTCTACGCCCGTCAGATTGCCCGTGGCTGTGCGGACGTTGTCATTGAAGGTGTCTTCGTTGGCAAAAATTCCCAGTACTTTGAGGACGTTGGGGTTGGCCACTGCAGCATGCAGTTGTTCTTCAGTGTAGACAACTGTGTAGCCCAGATGTTTGGCCCGCTCGATCAAATTGATGCTAGGACGCTGGCTAGGATCGGTGGAAATTGCGTCTAACTGAGCCGCAGAGGTGGCAAAGGCAGCCGCTTCTGGAGGGGGAGTCGTCCCAACGGGTAAGTAGTTGACCAAGCCGCCACCCAGGATCACATCTACGCCAGACTCCACCACCTGACGGGTAATTTCGGCAAACTGGGCGCGAGGGAAGCGGGCAAACCCAGCAGCGCCATCGGGGACATCCCGCTGACCAACCTTCGCAACGAAAGCTCCAGTCCCTGGCTCGGCAATCACGCCGGAATTGATCAATGCCGTGGCCTTGTTGGCAGCCACTGCTTCCTGCATAATGGTCTGCTTTTTGCCAGAGGCGGCTACCAAGTCGGTTTCCACAAGGCGACCGTCGGCTCCCACAACAGGCTTGCCATTGGCATCGCGCACGACTTCAAAGCCAAACGACTCAGAATAGACTTTGACCCCAGTGGCGTGGGTAACTGCTCCCCCGTTAGAAGTCCCAGTGAGTTGGTCTTCCATGTGGCCTAGATAGACTCGTGCCTCGGCCATCTTGTCATAGTTCAATCGACCGTCTGGACCACGATCAACAAAGCGAGCAAAGGCAAAGGTAGCCGGGCTAGTGCCATCGGGGTGAATAAAGATAACGTGATTCCCTGTGGTGGTTGTCATGAATACCTCATTGATCAGTTTTGACAGACTCTGTTCATCGTTATCCAGTTGATTGAGAGATAACGATTCTTAACAGCAACGATTTTCAGCAATGACAGATTGGTTAAGAACAGGTGAATGCATTCAATAAGGTAACGATGCCGTATCTACAGCATCTCAGCAATGTTTAATTGCCAATGCAAGGCTCAGAGGCGATCGCACAACACTGATGCAAAGTTATCAATGCATGAATCATCCTCAGAAATCCAGCACACTTGATGCAGTTAGAGCGAGATATTCGCTGTTTCAACTATATAAACTGCTGAAAAACACAACATAGCCCAGAAAAATAGCCATATAGAAAAAGGTACTCCGGAGCAAATTTTCTGGCGTTAAAAATTTACGCACGCAGCGGCCACAACTGTAAGGCCAGTTGCCTGCAAAAGAGGACGTAAACGTTGTGAACGCACAGAGCCTAGTACAATCAACTAAGGCGTTATAAAGCATGGACAGAGCCAGGCTTTCAACGAATTTGCTCGTGTGTTACCTCTTGAAGGCTATCACTGGGTTTCTACGGATGCTGCGTTTTCTAGGGCACATCCTTCATCAAGATTTCATGAAGCAAATACAAAGTGGAATTGATGTATGATGAACATTTGGTGATAACGATACCAATTTAAGCAGGAGGTGCAGCGAAAGGTTGTTGCCAGCATGGCATCGTTGAGCGTCTGGAACCTAGGATCGCAAGTTCCGGAGTCATAGGTTCGGAATGTTCGATACTGATACTGCACAAAACCGAACTGATAGGACTTCACCTGGATCAGTTTGAGTGGCATATCGTGGGGCAGCGGGCCAA
This sequence comes from Synechococcales cyanobacterium M55_K2018_004, assembly GCA_015295905.1. GTDB lineage: Bacteria > Cyanobacteriota > Cyanobacteriia > Elainellales > Elainellaceae > DVEB01. The sequence continues at coordinate 4,227 of DVEB01000139.1, read as the reverse complement.
ATAGCGACCGACCCGTACCTAATAGGACGGGGATCACAGTAATCGGTAGTTCATTAATCAGATTTGCGGCTAGGAAATTCTGGATTGTTTTGCCGCCATCGACGTAAATGTGACGGATTCCTTGTGCTGAAAGGTGGGTCACTAACTCTCCCGGGCTTTCTTGAGAAATAGTGACCGTAGCGGCAATCGCCTCAGGGATGCTGAGCAACCGATGGCTCAGAACAATCACCGGAGTGTCTCTGTAGGGCCATGCCCCAAACGTCAATACTTGCTCAAAGGTATTGCGCCCCATCACTAGTACATCAACCGATGCCATAAAGGCTTTGTAACCACAATCTTCGCCCTCTGGCACAACTGCGTTGGCTCGCTCCAGCCAATCGATACTGCCATCCACCCGCGCAATGAATCCATCTAGGCTGGTGGCTATGAACACAGACACTTTAGTCACTGAACGACAGCCCTGAAACGTATGTCGGCAATTATAATGGCTGAAAGCGATCGCCCGTGATTTCCTGTGGCAACGTGAGCACCACTCAAAATCAGCTACCCAGCAACTATCCTGAATTCCTGCGCGACCTCAAGGCCCGCATTCAGGCCCGTCAAGCCAGGGCCGCCCTAGCCGTTAACCGAGAGCTAATCGCTCTCTACTGGGAAATCGGACAGCAAATTGTGGAGCGGCAGGAGCAGGCGGGCTGGGGCGATGCAGTGATTACCCAACTAGAACGCGACCTGAAGCGAGAAATGCCTGACCTAGAGGGTTTTTCGCGGCGTAATCTGTACCGCATGAGAACCCTTTACCTGACCTACCGGCACCAAGGCGAGACTGTGCCACAGCTTGTGGCACAAATTCCTTGGGGGCACAACACAGTGCTGATGGAGAAGGTGAAAGACCCAAAGGAGCGGGAATGGTATATGCAGCAGACCCTGGAGCAGGGCTGGAGTCGCAGTGTGCTGGTTCATCAGATTGAGAGCAACCTTTATGTACGACAGGTGAACCAAATTAAAAGCCACAACTTTGATAAAGTGCTGCCTAGCCCCCAGTCAGAACTGGTTGAGCAATCGTTGAAAGACCCCTACATCCTGGACTTTCTGACCCTTAAGCAAGGTGCTAAGGAACGCGACCTACAGAACGGGTTATTAGCCAAACTGCGGGATTTTCTCATCGAACTGGGTAATGGCTTTGCCTTCATGGGCAGCGAATATCCCCTGCGAGTCAGCGACCAGGACTTTTATTTGGATCTGCTGTTCTACCACTATCGCCTGCGCTGCCTAGTGGCAATTGACCTCAAAATTGGCGACTTCAAGCCCGAAGATGCGGGCAAGATGAACTTTTATCTCGCCGCGCTAGACGAGCAGGTCAAACATCCAGACGACCGCCCTTCGGTCGGGATTATTCTCTGCAAGTCGAAGGACAAACTGATTGCTGACTACTCGCTGCGGAACCTGAACCGGGCGATCGGCATCAGCACCTACGAACTAGGCACCTTGCCACCAGAACTAGAGGCAGAACTCCCGACAGTCGCTCAGCTAGAACAAGCTCTGGAGAGTGAATGACGTCAGTTTTGGTTCAAAAGGTTTTGGGGCACCGCACCGGGCGCAGTGCCCCAAAGCCCTTGCTGTTCCGTATGCGTGGCGCACGGAACAGCAAGGGTTTCAGCTTATCTGGAATTCACGTTGAATAGCAACTGGGCCATCTTTATGTTCAACGAGACTCAGCATGACTGCATCCCAATCAGATTGGTTGTGTGAGAGGTGCAGAGAATGTGCCTCTCACACAACCAATCTTGGGTTAAATCAACAAGGCAATAGGGGAGGGCGTTTCTCCGCCTAGGAAGTAGCATCTCGTTGTAAGCTAGCGGTGAACCCTTTCAGCATCTTCGCCGTATGACCTGCACTCCCTTGAGCTGGACAGAACTCGAAGCCCTGACCGATTTTCAAATTGATACTGTTAACGGCCCCACCAACGCCCAGGCCCGGTTGCGGTTGTTTGGTCACAGCGAATCCGATGTCCGAGTCACGCTCTACCGAGATAACCACGCCTGGTGTCCCTACTGCCAGAAGGTCTGGCTGTGGCTGGAAGAAAAGCAGGTCCCCTACCGCGTCGAAAAAGTGACGATGTTTTGCTACGGGGAAAAAGAAGCCTGGTATACGCGTAAAGTGCCGTCAGGAATGTTACCCGCCCTAGAACTGGACGGACGCTTGATCACGGAAAGCGATGATATTTTAATTGCCCTAGAACGCGCCTTCGGGCCACTGGGACAGGGGATGGAAAGCCCCACCGTGCTGCCGCTGCGACGGTTGGAACGGCTGTTGTTTCGGGCATGGTGCAATTGGCTCTGCTACCCTGCTCTGATGCCGGGACAGGAACAGCGCAACCGATCGCAGTTTCAGGAAATGATGGGTCGGGTCGAGTCAGCCCTAGCCGCGACACCTGGCCCCTACTTTCTAGAAGAATTTGGCACCGCAGATGTTGTGTTTACACCCTATGTAGAGCGGATGAATGCTAGCCTTTACTACTACAAGGGCTATTCCATGCGGGCAGAAAATCCCCGCTTGGCAGCCTGGTTTGATGCAATGGAGACTCGTCCAACCTATCGGGGCACCCAGAGTGACTTTCATACCCATGCCCACGACCTGCCGCCCCAGATGGGTGGCTGCTGGGAAAATGGTGAACCACAAATGCTAGTCAACAAACATCGGGTAGACCATGGCCCTTGGTTTGGCCTGCTGGATGTAGGATATCCTGAACCAGAGAATTCCCGTCAGGAAGCCCTCGCCCGAGTTTTGAAACATCGAGACAATCTCATTCGGGTGAATCCTGCCGATGATGCCCTATTCGATGAAGCGTTGCGCTGTGCATTAACTTTCATGATGACGGGGCAGGTTTGCCCGCCACCAGCCGGATCTGATGCCGCTTTACGATATTTGCGCGATCGCATCAATGTTCCCCGCGATATGTCCATCTACGCCGCCAAACGACTCCGAGACACTCTGGAAAAGACCGCTGCGCTAGTGGGCGAGCAGCAGGGGCCACCCATTCCTCTGAAACACCGGCGCGACCAAGATCCCGCAAATTTTGTCAGGCGATAGTCGCAGGCAATAGGCAATCATTGCAGGCAATCATCGTTAGCGTCTCAGGGAATTGCAATTCCACCACGTACTAGCCGTAACGTGAATTCGGGATAAGCTGAACCCCTTGCTGTTCCGCGCGCGAATCGCACGGAACAGCAAGGGTTTTGGGGCACCGTGCCGGGCGCGGTGCCCCAAAACCCTCTGAACCAAAACTGACGTTGCCCTAGGATGTGTGAGATGCCAGGCGTTACCTATAAAACACAGCTTAAGGCGCGATCGCCAATCTCCTCCAGCGATCGTCTTCAAACCCTGCTTGGTTCCATTGCCTTAGCGGTCAGCGGTAGCCATACTGATTTCTGAGCCACTGACGCATAAACCGAATAATAGTTAGATGCTATACTTCTATCTACTGGGTGACTGGCGCAACGGTAGCGCATCGGACTCTTAATCCGCTGGTTCTGGGTTCGAATCCCAGGTCACCCATCGCATCGCCAGTCTCATTAATCACAATCCAGGGGAGCATGTCACTTTTTCAATAAGCAATTATGCTTAGTGGATGGGTAGTGGCGAACCAATTAACCCATTGAGATAAGCACAACGATGAGCTAAGGGGTTTGCAATTAAATAATATCCCAATCAATCGGGGAGAATAGTAATATCCCATTTGGGCAGAGCTTCAGACCGTTGCCAGAAAGGGAGATAACCAGAAAGGGAGATAATCTGCTAGCTCCTCAGCCAATACCTTGACCCCTTTTTCATAAATGCCTTCAACCAGATCAACGACTGGATTCATTGCTTTGCAGGTCATGTGACTGGCCCATTGAACTGCCGCTTCTACCGAATCCAAGATGGCTCCATTCCAATACTGCTCAAGCGCTGCCCAGCATCGTTCAATGGCATTGTATTTACTGTGATAAGGCGGGTAGTAAATCAATCGAATCGGGAGCATGATCGTTTGGGCGAGTTCAACCATGCGTTTGATGAACTGAGTGCGGTCACTGCGAGTGGCGGGTCCTCCATCTAAATTGATCACCCATTCCTCAATCTCCGGGTAATGGTCTTGATTGTCCTGCCACCACCACTCCAAACAATCGGCTATAGGTAGTGGATTAATGTAAAGGATGGAGAGAAAAAGTAACGCCATCGCATTTTGAG
>DVEB01000116.1 GCA_015295905.1 Synechococcales cyanobacterium M55_K2018_004 | reverse complement strand
TTCCGTGCGCGCCGCGCACGGAACATTGAGGGTTTTGGGGCACCGCGCCTGGCGCGGTGCCCCAAAACCCTCTTCATCCGAACTGATGTTAAAAATAAGCGCGACAAAACGTGCTCTGCGAGTGTGTTGTGCCGCGTGTTGAGTAAGATTAGTCCAGCCCGTATCTCTCATCCCCCATGCATTCCTGCCTCCTTCCTACCCCGCTCAGGCCGGGCGACCTGCTGCACGTTATCTGTCCCAGTGGCGCCCTCCGCGAGACCGAACTGACGCGCTTCTGGCAGGGGGTTGAGGTGTGGCGATCGCGCAGCTACCGAGTTGAGGTGCCGCCGGCCTTGGAGCGTCGTTGGGGATACCTGGCAGGAACCGATGCAGAACGGCGATCGCAACTGGAAGTCGCCTGGAACCATCCGGAAGTGCGGGGCATTCTTTGTGCCCGAGGCGGCTATGGCGGAGCACGGTTGCTGGAGCTCCAGCCCAGTCTTGGTCCAACCCCCAAATGGTTAATTGGGTTTTCCGACATCACGAGCCTGTTGTGGGGGTTAAGTCTGCAGGGCATTTCAGGCGTTCATGCAGCCGTCCTCACCACGTTGGCCGCGGAGCCGGAGTGGTCTCAGCAGCGCTTGTTTGACTGGGTAGAGGGGCGATCGCTGCCTCCCCTCCAGGGAAAGGGCTGGGGCACTGGAGTTGCCAAGGGTGTGCTCTTGCCGGCCAACCTCACCGTGGCCACTCACCTGCTGTTCACCCCAGCCCAACCGCCCCTGCAAGACACGATCCTGGCGCTCGAAGACGTGTCTGAAGAACCCTACCGCATCGACCGAATGCTCACCCAGTGGCGCACCTCCGGCGCACTCCAGCAGGTCAAAGGCATCGCCCTCGGACGCTTCAGCCAGTGTGACCCAAAGCTTCCCAACAGTTTTACAGTGGAAGAGGTTCTGCGCGATCGCCTCTCGGACCTCCAGATCCCCATCGTCTCTCACCTCCCCTTCGGTCACGATGGCCCCAACGCCGCCCTCCCCGTCGGCATCCCAGTCACCCTCGATGCCAATCAAGGCCAGCTCAGCTTCCATCCCGCAGTCCTAGCGTGACGTCACCACCAAGCAGTGCCCCCCCCTCATCCACTCCACCCCCCTCCCCTCTCCGCCGTGACATCCCCCAACACACTCCACCACCTGCTGCAATCCGTCGCCCAGGGACAGGTTAGCCCCGAAGCCGCCCTGGATCAGTTAAAGCATTTTGATTTCGAACCGGTAGGAGATTTCGCCAAAATCGACCACCATCGCTCACTGCGAACGGGGTTCCCCGAAGTGATCTGGGGGCCAGGAAAAACTCCCGATCACATGGTGGACATTATTCAGGCAATGCGGCAGCGCAACCCGGTTGTCATGGCGACCCGCATTGAGCCAGAAGTCTACGCCCAACTCAAAGCTCGCATTCCCGACCTGCTCTACTACGCCACGGCACGAATCTGTGCGATCGCCCCACTCAACTTGAGCCCGCGTTATCCTGGCACAATCACCCTGGTCTCGGCAGGGACGGCGGACCTGCCCGTGGCCGAAGAAGCAGCCGTGACCGCTGAACTCTGTGGGTTTCGCGTGCAGCGCTTATGGGATGTGGGCGTGGCCGGCATTCACCGTCTGTTGAGCAACCGCCACCTGCTCCAGGCTGCTGATGTGATCATTGTGGCGGCTGGCATGGAGGGCGCCCTTCCTAGTGTGGTGGCGGGACTGGTCAACTGCCCAGTGATTGCGGTGCCCACCAGCATCGGCTACGGGGCTAACTTTGGTGGGCTGGCTCCCCTGCTAACGATGCTGAATTCCTGTGCCGCTGGAGTAGGGGTGGTCAATATTGATAATGGATTTGGTGCCGCCATGCTGGCGGGTCAAATTCTGCGAACTGCTCAGCGTCTGCAAGAAAAAGCAGTAAACAGCCACTCCTCTCGGGAAAACTCTTGGGAGAATGGTTAAACAGCGGAGCTAGCTCCGAGCAAGTCTGACCCACAGAATCAATTGAGTTTTAGGAGCGATCGCATGACTGCCATTCCGTTTCACATCCTGGTTGAGGGCAACCCGGCTATTATCTTTGCCAGTCGCAATGGCATACCCGATCAGGTGCTACCGAAGCTAAATCAGTTTTTGGAGAAGTTCTGGCAAGAGCGGGACACCTTCGGCGAGAACGCCGACGCTCCCGAATGCTTGGTGGCTCAAATCATCGTCCGCTTTGGGTTTGAGATCTGTGAGGACGACTACTCCAATCTGCGAGTTGGTGTGAAGTTTAACCCCACTGCGGAGTATCTCTACGCCATTGGGGCTGACCGCAGCGTCCATGTTTGGGTGCCCGAAGCGGCTTATCGCCAGGATCCAAGCGTGGGACTGGCAGGCTGCCGGGAACTCGCTGGCCCGGCGGTTGTGCAAGGAGCGATCGCCTGAACAGCGGGCAACGTTCAATGCTCCGTGTGCGGCGCGCATAAAACATCGAGGGGTTTGAGACATCGCGCAGTGCCCCAAACCCCTCCCAACCCGAACTGACATTAAAAATTACGGTGCTACGCGCCCATGCTGTAAAACGCGTTTTATACGGAATCCGCCTACAAAGTAGCAGTTAGTTTTTGGTAGAACGCCCGCTGCGCGCGCATTCTACCAAAAACTAACCGACCCTATAAGCAACGGATTCCGTATTATGGGACGCTCGGCGCTCCCACAAAACGCGCTCTCCTAACCTATGCCTGTAGCGCCATAAAATGGCGTCAGAGGCTTGGGCCGCAGCATCTCTACGACATACTGGAAATTAGTTGCAGCAGCGCATTGTCACGGTTTAGCCAGCCCCGCAAGAAAACCTGTTGCGTGGGGTTCTGTTGGACGCGGCGATGACGAAATTCAATCCGCACCTGGCAGTAGCGCCGCGCCACGCTAGCGTGGTCTGCCCGTTGCAGCGCCTCCCGCGTTACTGGACCAAACACCCGATCAACCGGAACCCCCAGACTCTGTTGCAACAGCAGTGTTGACCCCCCCACACCAAAATTGACTGCTGTATCGAAATGCACAATCGCTAGAGGCCGCCGCATAGTAGCACACTGGGCAGGTTGCCAGTACATTGTCTCGTAGATCTCGTAAACCTCTGCATCGGTGATCAGTCGGACGCTTTGCAGTGGCAGGCCGCGCCGCCGCCGGTATTCGTTGTAGGTCGCGATCGTCACGCCCTTGTTGGTCTCCCCACCAGGGTCATTGGGGTGGTTAACGTATCCTCCTTCCCAGCGCAGGGTAAACTTGAGAGCTTCTGCCAGCAAATTTTCCGCCGGGGATGGAGCAGGAGCAGGAGCTGGGGCAGGTCGTGGGGTCGGGGTGGGGGCAGGAGC
>DVEB01000057.1 GCA_015295905.1 Synechococcales cyanobacterium M55_K2018_004 | reverse complement strand
CGTGCGCGTCGCGCACGGAAAAGCAAGGGGTTCAGCGTATCCCGAATTCACGTTAGGTTAACATCGGTTCTGGTTAAGAGGGGTTTTGAGGCCAAGCTTAAATTTCCAATGGCAATGGCTCAGCAAGGGACTGACCTGTTGTTGCCAGCAGGGTGCTGAGGTAACGCAGAAAAGCGGCTTTTTGTTCGGGGTTAAGGCGATAGGTCTGGTTGTCTTCCTTGTGGAAGAGGGGGGCCGCCAGCAGTTGCGCGTAAGTGGGGTTGTTCTGCGATACAGGAGCCAACAGGTCGCGATCGCGATCAGTCGGCACCAGTCCGGGCGGCAAGTGTCCCTCTAGCAGTGCGAAAATGTGGCCCTGGCAGACCTCGGCTGCGATCCCCCGCCGGCTTAGAACTGGCATCAGGCTATTGAGCGTGAACGGGGCATCAGGACAACTCCGCAAAAGTTCCATCAACAAGAAGTAGTCGCTGTACTGTTGTCGGGCCTGGTCAAGTACAGCAGGATGCAGAGGGAGGGTTGCTAGCCCATAGGCCACCCGACTCCAGGTGTGGGGGGCTGTGTCCTGAAACATCCCAGCCTGAACGTAGGTGTCCTGGATGATGATGGCATTGGGCAGCTTTTGTCGTAGCCAGCGGGCGATCGCGCCGAAGGAGGCGCTGCCTCCAGAACAGACCACCTGGTTCACCTCAACGGGCATCAGGTTCTTCTGGTGCAGCAGGGCATTCAGTTCACGGTTCAGTCGTTGCACGTAGGCTAGCAGCACACTGCTACTGAGGTCTTGGCGGGTCAGCAGCAACAAGCGATCGCCTACTTGCAGGGTGAATTGCTCCTGCTGTTGGAGGGCCACCTTGAGCCGTCGTGCCGCTTCTAGCAGCAGCAAACCCACCGGAGAACTCAGCAACCGTCGGTGGAAAGCTTGCCGTCTTTGGAGGTCTGGTTCCCCCGCAGGGGGGAGCGACAGGGTGTCCCACTGTAGGGCCTCCCAGGGGTCGCGACCTAGGGGTAGAGGAATTTGCCAGTCTGGCAGAGCAAACCGATTTGCCGCAGCCTGACTCTGCCGTAACCAGGCCGGATAGATCAGGCGGATGATGATGTCCTGGTCGATAGCATCGCCTCCGTAGGGCAACGAACGCAGGTCAAAGTCTTGGTAGGTCAACACCTGCAACGTTCCTGGCAGGTTAACCAGCGCGAGTTCAGAGGCGATCGCCCCAGCGCTGACAATTAACGTCGTGCCCCGCCCAAACTCGTGAGGGTGGGTCGGACGAGCCAGCCCTGGTGGCAACATCACAGGCTGGCCATCGCTGGCAGGTAACTGGGCCAAGGCCAAGGCAATCGCATCCTCTAGGAAGAAAATTTGTTCTGGACGAGACACCAGCCTTGCCTTAAGAATGGCTGTTCGTACATTGAGTGGGTAAGTATCCGGCCAGTTTGCTGAATATCCCACAATCACCCCTGCAAGCTGCTGGAGGGCTGTCTGCAAGGTGCTATCTTCCAAACCCACCGCACCGCAGGTCAAGACAGGCTGGGACTGGACAGCACGCTCGGCTGTCCCCACGGCTCCTGCGACAGCAACCTGGGTCAGCGTTGCCAATAGTGCTTGCAATCCCCGCAGAAACGTGCTCAGAGCGATCGCCTGATGGTCTGACCACTGCACAACGGGTTCGTCGCGTTGAGTCTGAGGATCAAGGTAGGGAATCCCCACCTTCAGCCAAGGCTTAAACCCCTGAAACCGCTGAGTCGCCTGGGCGATCGCTAACACCGACGGCATTGTCCTAGGCACCGAGGCGGGCATGCCAAACTCAGGCACAATCCCTGTATCCTGTGGTTCCTCGGTGAGTTTGATCGCTAGCGGCAACCGGAAAGTTTTAACGGTAGGGAGGGCCACCCATTCATTGCTAGGGGCTGGCTGAATTGCAAGCCAGTAGAGCGGGTAAAGTGCCCGACTCGGACGGTGGAGCAGGACAGCGGAAATTCCTGTTGTCCCAATATCGAGGGACAAGTACCAGGTGCGATCGCCGCTGGTTTGGGGTGGGGGCAGGGGTGGCTCAGGACTCTGTTCTCTGACGGGAGCCAGCGGCAGCGGGGTAGGCTGTTCAGGGCTGGGGGGTGCTAGGTCAGACAACCACTGCAACAGTTGAACAGCCCCCTCAGGAGTGACCGCCGGGGCAGCGGGCATTGCTGAGGGGGCATCGTCTGTTGTCTTGACGGTAATGGATGGGGAAGAAACGTCGGTAGGCGAAGCCTCTCCCGAATTGGATGGCACATCTAGGGGGGAGGAAACTGCCTCAGGCAGAGGTCGTTGCAATTCAGCGAGGTCAACGTCGGCTAGGTCAGGCTCAAAGTCAAGCTCCATGTCCCAGTCAGGCGCCCAGGGCTGAACTACAGAGGATGGATCGACTCCCTTTTGTGCTGGAGTCTCCTCAATCCGACCGACCGTGGCGTCCTCTGGAGGTTCCACCACGTGTGGCGAGCCAGCAGAGCCATCCCCTGCCTCTGCTGACCCAGGACTGGTTGCAGGTTTAGCTGGGTCGGTTGGTGATGGTGCTCTCGAGATTGCTGTGAGAGGGCTGTTTGTCTGGGACTCTAGGGTGTTTTTTTTTGAGTCGAGTCGTCGAGCGGCCAATCCCCATACAGATCCAGACTGGCTTGGGAACCAAAGTCGCCACTGAACAGAGTATCCAGCGTCAAAGTTTCTGGTTCTGCCGGCACAGAGTCAGACGGCGGCGTATGCGATGCGGTTGGGGCTGCCAAACCCTCTGCTGTGGGTTGGAGGTCTGGCCTCTGCTCACCCTGCTCAAACAGTGCATCTATTGCGTCTAGCGTGAAGACAGTCTCCCCAGTCGTCTGCGAGCTTGATTGGTGGCTGGCTGGCGCGACTGGTTCAGCAGAATTGTCAACGCTAGGAAATTCAGGAATCCAATTTTCCAGCGTGAGGTCGGGGGCGATCGCCGCTGATTGAGCCAGAACCTCTTCTGAGAACAGCCCCTCCAGCGCTAGTTCAACCTCGCTGCTGGGGGTGTCCCCAGGTGGAAACGTCGGTGGCTGGGATGGCTGAGGTGGGGCAATCGCCGCTGATGCCGGTTGTTCAGCGACAGCCCTGGCCTCAGTCAAGGCGTCAACGTTAGTGGAGGGGGTTGGTTCTGCCTCACCCAGCGGGAAGGCACTACCAAACAAATCTTCGCTAGTGAAGTTGTCTAGCAGAGTAGAGGTTGAGAGGTCGGGTAGGTCAGGATCAACAGACGGTGAAGCGGAAGATGGCTGAGCTGGGGCCGGAGCCATTCCCATGACGGCCTGGTAGTCTTCCAGGGTGAGGTCTTCACGCGGCGGGGGTGAGGGTATGTCTAGCATCTCCT
>DVEB01000213.1 GCA_015295905.1 Synechococcales cyanobacterium M55_K2018_004 | reverse complement strand
AGAACATCAAGGGTTTTAGCGTATCCCGAATTCACGTTGACCAATGTTTTTGTGAGAATCCTCAAAAAACCGTTTGAAGGGTGTCACGCATTGCGCGCCTCTCTCCTCGAACGCTGGCAGTTGAATTGACGTTAAAATCAGAGGTGCGGTATTCCGATTGATTTCCCTCCATGACTATCCACACGCCCATCGAATTCCAGGACGAATACGACGTTATCGTTGTGGGGGCAGGCCATTCCGGTTGTGAAGCCGCCCTGGCAGCAGCCCGCCTAGGCTGCAAGACCCTGATGCTCACCCTCAACCTCGATAAGATTGCATGGCAGCCCTGTAACCCCGCAGTGGGCGGCCCTGCCAAGTCGCAGTTGACCCATGAAGTGGACGCGCTGGGGGGAGAAATTGGCAAAATGGCAGACCGCACCTATCTGCAAAAGCGGCTGCTGAATATCTCGCGGGGGCCAGCGGTGTGGGCCTTGCGGGCGCAGACTGATAAGCGTGAATACGCCGCTGTCATGAAGGGAATTGTCGAAAACCAAGAAAACCTCACCCTGCGCGAAGGCATGGTGACGGATTTGGTGCTGGGCAACAACGATGACGTGATCGGCGTACAGACCTACTTCGGAGTGGCCTTTCGTTGCAGAGCAGTGGTGCTGACAACGGGCACTTTCCTGGGTGGCACGATCTGGGTGGGCAACAGGTCTATGCCGGCTGGACGGGCAGGTGAGTTTGCTGCAGTTGGCCTCACAGATACGCTAAACCGCCTCGGCTTTGAAACCGGACGCTTGAAGACCGGCACACCCGCCCGGGTGGACAAGCGCACGGTCGATTACAGCAAAATGGAGCCGCAACCGCCGGACGATGAAGTGCGCTGGTTTAGCTTTGACCCCGCAGTTTGGGTGGAGCGGGAGCAGATGAACTGCTACCTCACCCGCACGACCCCTGAAACGCACCGCCTGATCCGCGAAAACCTGCACCTCTCCCCGGTCTATGGGGGCTGGGTGGACGCCAAAGGGCCGCGCTACTGTCCCAGCATTGAAGACAAAATTGTGCGGTTTGCTGACAAAGAATCACACCAGATATTTATCGAACCTGAAGGGCGCGATATCCCCGAACTCTACATTCAGGGGTTTTCAACCGGACTGCCAGAAGCACTGCAATTGCAACTGTTGCGATCGCTCCCTGGTCTGGAAAACTGCGCCATGCTACGGCCTGCTTATGCCGTAGAGTATGACTACTTGCCTGCCACCCAGTGCTACCCCACGATGATGACTAAGAAGGTGGAAGGGCTTTTCTGTGCGGGTCAGATCAACGGCACCACAGGCTATGAGGAAGCCGCCGCCCAGGGGATTGTGGCTGGCATTAACGCTGCTCGCCTAGTGCGCGGCCAAGCGTTGATTATCCTGCCCCGTGAGCAGAGCTATATCGGCACGCTGCTGGATGACCTCTGTACTAAAGACCTGCGCGAACCCTACCGGATGCTGACCTCGCGCTCCGAATATCGCCTGCTGCTGCGCTCTGACAACGCCGACCAACGCCTCACTCCCTTGGGACGCGAAATCGGCCTGATTGATGATCGCCGTTGGGAACTATTCACTCGCAAGCAGGCAAATATCACTGCCGAAAAAGAGCGTCTCCACGAGACTCGCGTGAAGGAACATGAGTCACTCGGCCAACAGATCGTTGCTGATACCAAGCAGGCCATCAAAGGGTCAATTACGCTGGCGGATCTCCTGCGTCGTCCAGGGTTTCACTATGTTGACCTCGATCGTTATGGCCTGGGCAACTCTGCCCTCACGCAGGTCGAACGGGAAGGCACAGAGATCGATATCAAATATGCTGGTTATCTACAACGACAACAGCACCAGATCGATCAAATTGCCAAACAAGCCAACCGTCCGCTGCCTGCCGACCTCGACTATCACAGCATCAGCACGCTCTCCAAAGAATCCCGCGAAAAGCTCTCGCAGGTGCGCCCGCTCACCATCGGTCAGGCTGCCCGCATTGGGGGCGTCAACCCCGCCGATGTGAATGCCTTGCTGGTGTACCTGGAAGTGCGATCGCGTCAATTAGAGGCAGGGGCGATCGCGCCTGTCAAAGCGTAAAAGTTGGCAGAACGGGCACGACGACGCTCAAGCTCAAGGTGAACTAGCGCAGTCGAACCTCGGAGGTCTTTGACCATCTCCGAAAGTTTGACTGCGAAGTTTGACTATACGCGGATGATCGTATTGTCCCTTAGATCGGGGTTTGCGAGGATCTAAGGAGGGTTTGCTGGAGAAGTATGAGATTCTTTTGCGGCATCAGAATCTCCAGCATTTCTCCCGTTGCTGGGAGAGGAGGCTAAGGGGAGCGAGGGCAGACCCCGCGGATAGCTGCATCGAAGCTGGGGGTTGGGTTAGGGGGCTGTGACCTGGTGCAGTATCGCAATGCTCACCCATCACCCTGCTCATACAGAATCCGTCTGTAAAGTAGCAGTTTGTCATGGTGTAAGATGTGCGTGCAGCGCACGTCTTACACCACGACAAACCGACTCAATAACCAACGGAGTCGGTATCACACCTTAGGAGGGACGTCCATGAAAGGCACCGTCATCACAAACATCAAACTCATCAAAGTCATCGATGGTGACACGATCAAGATCCTCCTCAATAACGAACAAGAATCAATTCGATTGAGCTGTCTTGATACCGAAGAGAGCCAGTATGGTGGCAATAAACCCGTCACAAATGCGGGGATACTAGCATCGAAATGGGCAAAACAGTATTTTGGCGCCAATGAGCAGGGAATCCCCAGCGGCGATGTCCGAGTTGATCTGGAATTTGATACTAATGACCCCGTTCAGGTTTGTTTGAATAAGCATCGTGACAACTATGGACGATTGATTTGTTATGTCTACAAAGCTGGCGACCCGGAAAATGCCAATGTGCGTATTGTGCGTGAAGGTTGGAGTCCCTACTTTGTCAAATATGGGCGATCGCGTCTCTATCATCGTCAGTTCGTCGCCGCAGAGATTGAGGCGCAAGCTAAAGCACTAGCAATCTGGAATCCAGCAACCAATGCAGGCGGCAATCGTCGAGACTATACGACGCTAATTCCTTGGTGGTCTCTGCGCGACAGTGTGGTGCAAGACTATCGATATTTAGGCATCCAAGCTGGGGTGCTATCAGTCCGTCTGGACTATAACCACTTGCTAGAAGCGGCCAGAGTGGGTAACAACGTTACAGTATTTTGCGACCTGCAAGCTGGCATTGATCAATGGACTGGGAATGGTGCCGTAGTTTATGCTGGGTCAAAATTTCAGCGGTTTAATCTGTGGATTCCAGAGCGGGATTCGGCATCGGCGCAGACTATCCTACGACTGATTGAGACCCGCTATGCCAAATCTGGTCGGGGCTATGTGTACGTTTCTGGGGTGGCTAGTCTTTACCCAGCGGGTAATCCAGATGGGAAACCTCAAATTGTGCTTACAGAGGCCAAACAACTGGCAGATTTTCCCCCAGGAGCATAGCAGCACAGGTTGCCTTACCGCCCAAATTGTTCCAGGCAGAGTTGCCGGAAGTGATCGCCCCGCTGCTCAAAACTCTGGTATTGGTCAAAGCTGGCGCAGGCAGGCGAGAGTAGCACCACTTTCGCCTGCAATTGCTGTGCCAAATTGGCTGCTCGTGGCACGGCTTTATCCATTGTTTCAACAAGTTCGACCTGGAAAAAGCCTGCCTGCGTGAGGCGTTGTGCAAAGGTGGGAGCGGCACTCCCAATCAGCAGCACTGCAGCCGCTTTTTGGCCGATCGTCTCAATCCAGGCCGTATCATCTCCAGCTTTTGCTTCTCCCCCTGCAATCAAAATAGCAGGGGCCTCGACAGAGGCCAGCCCCACTTGAGCCGCATCGTAATTCGTGGCCTTGCTGTCGTTTATGAAGGTGATTCCCTGCCAAGTGCAGACTGTCTCTAGGCGATGCGGTACGCCAGGAAAGGTTGCAATCGCGTGGGCGATCGCCTCTTTCTCAATCCCTGCCAACCGTGCTGCCAGCACCGCCATCAGCAGATTTTGGGTATTGTGGGCACCCACCATCTTGAGAGCGGCGATCGGGACGATTGGTTCTCCCAGAGCGATCGCCCATCCGTCTTGCACAAATGCGCCTTGGTCAGGCTGACCGGGCAACATTCCCCAGTCGCTTGCTGTTGTCCAGCGGGCTTTCTGCCACTGCCCTGCCACGTGCCGCAGATAAGGATCATCCCCATTGAAGATCTGCCACTCCGAGGCGCGAAGGAGCTTAGCCTTTATGGTGTAGTAGTTTTCCAGGGTGTAGTGACGGCTCAGGTGGTCGGGGGTGAAGGTTGTCCACACGCCAATAGTAGGAGTCAGAGTCGAGGAGGACTCGATCTGATAGCTGCTGATTTCCGCGACCACATAATCCAGGGAAGATCGGTCGCTGTTCGCATTGGCAAGGGCCACTTCACAGGCGGCATAGCCGATGTTACCGCAGGCGGGGGCATTGAGTCCGGCAGCCTGAAAAATGGCGGCAATCAAAGCAGTGGTCGTGGTCTTGCCGTTGGTGCCCGTAATGGCGACCCAGGGAGTTTGACAAAGTGCCCTCCAGGCTAGCTCCATTTCTCCCAGCGTTTCGATGCCTAGTTCTCGTGCCTTCACCAGCGCAGGCAGGTCCCACCGTACACCAGGACTGACAACAATCTGTTGGATTGTGCTGGCATCCGGCTCAAGCTGGTGTCCTAGCAGCACTGTGATGCCCTCGGCTTCGAGTTGCTGTTTGATGGGCTGAAGACTCTCAGAATGACCAGAATCACTGACCACCACCTGCCAGCCGTCACGTTTAAGCAACCGTGCAGCAGCGTTTCCTGACCGTCCGAGACCCATGACGTAGGCAGTCGGCATTGTGTGTGTGAGGCATGATTGAGCAAAAATTATCTTAAATCAAAAGGATCACCATTCAGTCTCCACACTGCACTTTAGTCGCAATCAAAAGCAGGGTGAAGCAATACCCCAGGGCAGCACAGTGCACAGTTCTCTGGGGCTGCCTAGCTACACGACCTAAGCAGTTTCCATCCAGTCGAAGATGCGATTGAGCTGGTCGATGGTAATCAGTCCATACTGCCAGAGCACCATTGGCAGCACATTGGAGGCCGACTCACTGTGGCGGAGGGCAACAGCGATCGCCTCGGCTGGCACCTGCAACTCCTCTCTCAGGTACCGAATGAGTCGGGTTTGGGTAGTAGATTCTGCTGCCATGAGTCTCAAATTCTCAAAATAACCAAAATTTTTGTAAAGTTTCTTAACGCTCTTTCAGATTTGTGATGATTATAGCGATAACCAAGGGGACTTTGATCGACTGGTGAGTCGATTTGGCAAAATTGTATTTTTCGCGGAGATCCTTGCCCAGCAATCGTTTTCTCAATCTGAGACCGCCTTTGTGAGCGTTTCCTGACAAAAAAATGAGAGGCGCTTGGAATTGGCACCTCTCAGATTTCTAAAGAAACGCTAATAATATTAATGTAAGTCCGACGAGCAACTGCCGTTTCATAGCAATTCTTCAAGTCCTCACGATAGATCTTGATGGAGAAGAGGTGGGAGCAACGCCTCCTGCCCCCCGTCTGTCACCCTTGGGCGGATGCATTGTGGTGTACGCACAGCACACGCCACAATGCACTGCCAGTTTACACTGTTAACTTACACTGCTACGTCAACGTGAATTCCGGATAGAAGCAAAAATCAAGGATTTTGGGGCACCGCGCGCAGCGCGGTGCCCCAAAATCCTCTCAACCAGAACTGCTGTTGCCAAAGCTGCTCTAAGGCTGGGCGGACATCATCGAGGTCACAAACAATTGGGGTGATATCGAGTGGGGTGATATCGAGGCGCGATATGATGGAGGTCATCGCTGAGCAGTTGTACCTTCAAATTGAGTCTCAGCTTTTTTCAAACGTTTCTCCCCTGTCAACTGACGTTAAATCAAGATCACGCTAGTGAGGCTAGAGGCACCCGGATGGAAGACGCTGACCAAGCGAGTATCCCCCATCATGATGTCTGTCTGGTTCTCACCCACGGCTGTAATGCTGATAGATTCCGTGTTGACGATTCCTGAAAACTCCAGCAAATCAATCCCGTCCTGAAAGTCGCGGATGGTAACCTCTCCCTGGACACCACCACTGATGTCAATGACGATGCGATCGCTCCCGTCGCCACCCCAGATTTCGTTGGCCGTACCAACAGCCTGTTGGACGATAATGGTGTCGTTACCCTCACCACCTCGAACTGTGGTCTGACTCACCTGTTTCAGGATGAGTAAATCATCACCAAAATCACCAACTAGGACAGCATTCTGTAAATTCTTTCCATTCAGATAGTCATCTCCAGCACCCATCTCAACCGTGGTATCTTTGCTCAGTGAAATATTCACTGAGTCGTTGCCTACACCCATCAACACCTTACCCTGATTAATGCTCTCAAGGGAGATTTGATTATCCCCAATTAAATCTTCAATCTCCACTTGTTCTGCATTCACAACGCCCATCGTATCATCCCCAGCGCCGCCTTTCATGGAGACGACACGGCTATTGTGAACCAACATCCAATCATCGCCATCCATCCCATCGAGGTTGACTTCACCACTATCGCGCACAGAGATCACATCACTGCCAGCCATCATTTGTGCTGACAGGGTTCTACTACCAGTGACGCTGATGTCATCATCTCCTTCCATCGACGCTAAGTTAACAACCTCACAATTGATCAGAGTGATGCTGTCATTGCCGTCGTTACCTGTCCAATCAACAGTAGGTGCATCAAACAAAATCAGGGAATGGGATGAAAGAGCAGAGTCATCGAAAATTTCCTCAGTGTCTTCGGTTGGCTCTATGGCATCCTCAATAGTCTCAACAGTAATGGCAAGCTGCGGAGCATCAACCCCAACCGTTGGTTCAAAGCGTGGAGTCTCACGAGTTTCTGCCTCTGTCTGATCAGAGGGGGGCTGAGGCAGATTGTATAAGGGACTGTCTAGGTCTGACGAGCTAATTTTGACGGGTGCAGCAACGTAGTTCTCACCAGGTAGTTCGAGCGGTTGGAAGCCAAATAGATTGGTGACAAATGTAGAATGCAACCCTGTGGTAGCGTAGCTCATACTCGTTTAATTTTAAAGTTCATGTAAATATTATTTCTTTGAGATGAGTGGGGTAATCCGTATTATCACTTCACTTTTGCAATATTAAGATCTGCTAAAACTTCGGCATTCACTGCCTTTCTTTGAATCTTTAAAACCCCTTGATTTAATGGATTTGTGAGACTTCTGGTTAAAATTATTACCAAGGGAGCCAAGTTGCTTAAATGCTTGTTTCACTAGGGTCTATCCCCAAATTGCAATTTTTAAGTCTGTAATTTCCACAGATGTGATCTTTATTGCATCTTCATCCGTAAATCTAGAGTTGGAGCTTGGACGAAATTGCGCGAAAAATTGTGAGACGCTGTGAAGCAAGTATTTCGCGATTTTTCGCGCTTTCAGGAATTGGCGCTGTGAAACGTGCGTTCGAAGAGCATTTTGCAACGCCGCAATGAATAACCAAAATGCTGGGTCAACCGTTTGACCAAGTTAAGGGAGATGCCTTTGCCGAACAATTGCTGCTCTGCTTCAACGGTGGTGCATTGGCACGGATCAGTTCAATCGGGTATCGCACTCGTTTGTTTGATGGTTGGGCAACGGGATTACCTGCGACCAATCAACAGATTGCCGTGTGCCGTACCACGATAAAACGGTTAGGATAGAATTTATCGCAGTATGCATCGAGGTAAAGATGGTGTGCAGGAGCCATCCCCCTGTTTAGCAGTCAGCCTTTACCCGTGTGCTGTCTGTGGAATGACCAACTCAGGCTTCTTAGCAATTGACCCATTTGGACAACTCCCTCACTCTTCACGGAGTTCCCCATGCCCAAGCCTTGCCAGAAACCCCTCAAGCCCAATCCATTTCTGACCTATCGTGATCCTAAGACCGGCCAGTGGATTGTTGTGCCAAATAAGCCCGCCAACCGCCCCAAATCGTAATTTCAGGTTGCCCTTCACACAGCCAGGGTTCACCCAAAACACCCAAGACTTCTTTGCCACTGGCAAGCTGAACTTTGCCGATACACAGTCCAGGTGGTTCTTGCTGCAATATTTGGGCAAGACCTGCTGGCGGAACAGCCCAGACTTCGACGGCGATCGCCCGCCCACCTACCCGAACCCGCAGCATGGCGGGGTGGCGATCGCCAATCGACCACAAACGATAGGTTGGAGCAGTCTGGGTTTCGCAAACAAAAGTTGCTCCTACACCGAGGAGGTTGGAATTGAGTTCCAACCCTCGCATTAACGTGCCATTGACGGCAAGACGAATTGGTTGCATCGTAAAAGAGTCCATTCAGTCGGCCAGTCTGTCAGTCTATCGCATTCTTGACAACAGACGGCCCGGCGGCTCGAACCCTCACGCCAGATCTGATGGAAAGGGGGCTGATGGGATGGGGGTGGGGAACTTCGTTGCCCCAAAGAGGCAACGCTCCCTTGACCTCCACCTGTTGCTCTAGGCCTTGGGATTGATATAAGTTGATGCGCTAAAGCATTATTGTTCGACTCATTTCGATTTAGGGGTTGTGCTTGTGAACAGACATCGTTTTGTTTCCTTCTCGCGTCGTCAAGTTATTCGTGGCATCGTTGCCGCCACTGCTTTTGGAATCACGGCAAAATGGGGAACGGGTTGCACCCCCGCCAACAATCCCCAATCTGCCACCAGCACAACTAGCTCACCTGCCGCCGGGGGAAAGCCCTTGACGATTGGGTTTATCTACGTTGGTCCTAAGGATGACTATGGCTACAATCAGGCCCACGCTGAAGGGGCGGCTGGCATTGCAGGCAAATTTCCCTGGGTAAAAATCGTCGAAGAGGCGAACGTTCCCGAAACAACAGCGGTGGCTGAGTCAATGCGGAGCATGATCGACATTGATGGAGCGGTTGCCCTATTTCCCACGTCGTTTGGATATTTTGACCCCCATATCTTGAAGCTAGCGGTGGAGTTTCCTGAGGTGCAATTCTTCCACGCCGGGGGGCTATACCAGGAAGGCGTGACGCCGAAGAATGTGGGCAGCTACTTTGGCTACATTGACGAGGCGCAGTACATTGCTGGCATTGTGGCTGGGATGACTTCCAAAACTGGCAAGCTGGGTTTTGTGGCTGCTAAGCCCATTCCTCAGGTGCTTCGCAATATCAATAGCTTCACCTTGGGGGCACGCAGTGTGCGACCCGACGCAACCACTCAGGTGGTGTTTACAGGCAACTGGGCAGAACCCGTCAAAGAGGCGGAAGCGACTAATAGTATGGTGGATCAGGGAATTGATGTCGTCACCTGTCATGTAGACAGTCCCAAAGTGGTGATGGAGACGGCAGAAAAGCGTGGCATCTTCTGCTCTGGGTATCATGCCAACCAGTCAGCGTTGGCCCCCAAGGGCTACCTGACTGGCGCTGAGTGGGACTGGACAAACATTTACTCCCGCTATGCTGAAGACCTCCATGCTGGCAAAAAACTGATGGATGGGGGGATTCCCCACCTAGTGCGGGGTGGCCTCAAGGAAGGGTTCTGTAAACTCTCGCCCTATGGTCCTGCGGTGAGTTCTGAGGCCAAGCAAAAAGCGGAAGAAGTGCTGGCCAAGTTTATGAACGGCAGCATGGTGATCTACAAGGGAGAACTGAAGGACAACACGGGCAAAGTGGTGATCCCTGCTGGACAAAGCCTGAAGCAGCAAGACCCCATCCTGGAGCAGATGAACTATCTGGTGGAAGGGGTGATTGGCAGCATTGGCGCTTAATTTGTGCCATTTTGCTGGCAGTAGGAAGTCGGGAAAGCCTGAGGTTTTGTGTCTAGGGATACAATCTCTCAGGCAGGTTAGCCCTTAAGTTGAGAGCGATCGCTCTGCATCGAAGCGATCCTTCTCTTCTTCTGGAGTATTACTGTGAGTCAACGCAGAATTTTGGGACTGTCTCGTCGGCAACTGGTTCGTGGCTTGCTGGCGGCTGGCGCTTTTGGTGTCACTGCAAAACTGACCACCGCCTGTTCTCCTGCAGCCAATACTGGCAGTTCAGGCACGGCGGCCAGTCCCACAGCGGGGGGGAGTCCGGCTGCAAGCGGTGAACCGATGACCTTTGGCTTCATCTACGTAGGGCCAAAGGATGACTTCGGCTGGAACCAAGCCCATGCGTTGGGGGCAGCATCGATCACCAAGAAGTTCCCCAACATCAAACTCGTTGAAGAAGCGAGTGTGCCTGAGACCACTGCGGTGGCTGAGTCGATGCGAAGCATGATCGATATTGACGGCGCCAAGGTGTTGTTCCCCACTTCTTTTGGTTACTTTGACCCCCACATCATTGCGATGGCAAAAGAATTTCCAGATGTGCAGTTCTTCCATGCCGGGGGGCTGTATCAGGAAGGCGTCCACCCCAAAAATGTGGGTAGCTACTACGGCTACATTGATGAAGCGCAATACATCTCTGGCATTGTGGCTGCCCTGACTAGCAAGTCGGGCAAGCTGGGCTTTGTGGCCGCTAAGCCTATCCCGACGGTGCTGCGCAACGTCAATAGCTACACTCTGGGAGCGCGGAGTGTGCGTCCAGAGGCCACTACGCAGGTGATCTTCACGGGCAACTGGGCAGAGCCAATCAAAGAGGCAGAAGCCGTGAATAGCATGGCAGATCAGGGCATTGAGGCCATTACCTGCCACGTCGATAGTCCCAAAGTGGTGATGGAGACGGCGGAAAAGCGGGGGCTGTTCTGCACAGGCTACCACGCCGATCAGTCCTCCCTTGCCCCCAAAGGATATTTGACCGGGGCGGAGTGGGACTGGACCAGCTTCTATGGCCGTCTCACGCAGGAGATCATGAGCGGCAGAACCTTGGCGGCGGGTGCGATTTCCCATATGCAGCGGGGTGGCATCAAGGAGGGCTTCTGTAAGATGTCGGCCTATGGCCCTGCGGTGAGCACTGAGACTAAGCAGAAAGCGGACGCTGTCTTGGCCCAATTTATGGATGGCAGTATGGTCATCTACAAGGGTGAAATCAAAGATAACCAGGGCAACGTGGTGATTTCTGCAACGCAACAACTGAAGCAGCAAGACCCTGAACTGGAAAAAATGAATTACCTAGTTGAAGGGGTGATTGGGCGGGTCGGTAGCTAGGGGGCGGTGCAGATTTTTGGCAGAGTTGCGTTCTGCACCCTCCAGCAGCGTGTTCCTGTCCTCAAATCTCCCTGATGCGTTACGGCTACGATCTAGCGTCTCCGACAGCAGGGAATGATTGAGGAGAATGATTAAATGGAACATCCCTCAATACTTGCGTAACCCCATGCTTGCTTGTAAGTTGTGTTCGCAAGCTCGCATTCAAAACGTCAGGAAATTCTTTATAACGCTTGCTTATAGCGGTCTTCTATGATCTCAGGTCAAAATTGGCGGCGAACGCTGGAATCCTTCGTCATACCATTTGGGGCTATCCTGGTTGGTCTTCTTTTCTTTGGGGTGTTTTGTGCCCTAGTGGGAGCCAATCCGGTTGGCGTTTATGCGTCCATTTGGAAAGCGGCTTTTGGTACCTGGAGTACGTTCCAAAATACGCTGATCCGTGCCGCCCCTCTGATGTTGTCTTCGTTGTGTACGGCATTGCCCGCCCAATTGGGACTTGTGATTATTGGGAATGAAGGTGCCTTGGTCATGGGTGGCCTAGGGGCGATTATTACGGGCTTAGTGTTTTCCTTTGGCAGTGTCCTCCCTGCCCCTGAGCAGATTGCCGCACCGTTGATGACTCCTCCTATTGTGGTGCAGTTGGCAATGGCGATCGCTGGCATTGTGGTGGGGGGGGTGTGGATTGCGATCGCTGGGGCGTTGCGGCACTACCGCGGGGTCAACGAGACGATCAGCAGCCTGTTGTTGAACTACATTGCGATCGCCCTGCTTAACCACCTTGTGGGGGGGCCAATCCGGGACCCCGGTTCGCTCAACAAGCCTTCTAGCTTTGCCCTGCCAGAAGTAAATATGCTGGGCGATATTCCCGGGACTCGCGTCCACTGGGGGTTGTTGTTTGGGCTGGTGGCCAGTGTCATTGCCTACGTCCTGATCCGCCGCACCACCTTTGGCTTTGCAGCTCGCACGGCTGGGGGCAATATTCGCGCTGCGCGGATTGCAGGGCTTCCAGTTGGCAAGCTAACCCTGATGATCTGCTTTCTAGGAGGGGCCTGTGCTGGTCTGGCGGGCATGGTTGAGGTGGCTGCCGTCCAAGCCTCGGCCAATGAATCACTCAACGTCGGCTATGGTTATGGCGGTATTTTGGTCGCCTTTGCAGCGCGACAAAACCCCCTCGCTGCCATTTTCATCTCTCTATTAGTCGGGGGTATCCTTGCTAGTGGCGGCATTTTACAACGGACACACAACCTGCCCGATGCAACAGTTCTGGTGTTCCAAGGCATCATCTTCCTAGTGGTGTTGTATAGCGATTCGCTCTACGGTCGATTCAAATTTTTCCGGGAAACGCCAGTTTACGAGGTGCCTCCCGCGCCGCCAACATCGACGGCTGCTCCCACGGTATAGAGTCCATTGGGTGCGTTTAAGGGCGTTTTCTGCGAGTGCTCCTGCCTGTTTCCTTTGCTTACCTCTATGGAGTTTCATCCATGACCACTGAAGCAGCAACCGAGGCGATTGGCTGGTGGGGCGTGCCGCTGGCCATTATTGCAGGAACCATGCGAGGTGGTACGCCGTTCCTGTTTGTTAGCCTGGGCGAATGTTTGACTGAAAAAAGCGGCAAAATTAACCTCGGCCTCGAGGGGACTTTGCTGATGGGAGCGATGTCAGCCTATGGCGTTTCCTATCTGACCGGAAATCCTTGGTTGGGTGTCGTGGTGGCAGGCATCGCTGGTGGGTTTCTCGGGGCGATTCACGGCTGGTTGTCTCAACAGCGGCGGGTTAACGATGTGGCAGTGGGTATCGCCATGATCATCTTTGGCAGTGGGCTTGCCTTCTTTTTGGGGAAGCCATTCATTCAACCCAAAGCCCCTAGCCTGCCCACTCTTGAGCTGGGGGCCTGGAGCAGCATCCCGGCGGTGCAGGCAGCGCTGCAGATCAGTCCTCTGTTTTTGTTGGGATTGGCGATCGCCCCGTTGCTCACGTGGTTCTTCAAGTCCACCCGCTGGGGGCTGTTTGTCCGCGCAGTAGGAGACAGTCCAGAAGCAGCCCGTGCTATGGGGGTTTCCATCTTCAAGGTGCGGATGCTGGCGGTGATGGCAGGCAGCTTTTTGGCAGGCATTGGTGGTGCTTCGCTGTCGCTCTACTATCCGGGGGTGTGGACCGAACGCATCTCGAGTGGCCAGGGGTTGATGGCCGTGGCGCTGGTGATCTTTGCCCGCTGGAACCCAATTGCGTGTCTCTGGGCTTCGCTCCTGTTTGGCGGGGCGCAGGCGCTAGGGCCGTCACTGCAATCAGTGGGGATAAAGGAAGGCTACTACCTATTCAATGCGGCTCCCTACATCCTGACCTTGTTCATCATGATTTTTACCTGCTCTCCTAAGCAAACCCTCGCGGGCGCGCCTGGTGCCCTCGGTAAGGAGGACGGGTAGCCCGATTTTAGGCTTCGACACCTGGTGTTTTCAAAACACTGGGGAGATCAACTCATGCAAACCATTACCTCGATCAACAAAGAATGAGTGGACTCGGTGGACAAAATAAATCTCCCAATGGCGTTGTGCTAGGACTGGTGCAACTTCAGCTACCCACGGTGGTGAACCCCGATGACTTAGTAGCCCAGACGCAGCGCATTTGCAGCATGGTGGGTAAAGCCCGGCGCAACATGGCGAACATGGATCTGGTGATTTTTCCAGAGTATGCGCTGCATGGATTGTCAATGGACACCAACCCCGAGATCATGTGTCGGTTAGATGGGCCGGAAGTGGCAGCCTTTAGTCGGGCATGTCGGGAAAACAACATTTGGGGATGCTTTTCCATCATGGAATATAACCCCCACGGGAATCCCTACAACAGCGGCATTATTCTGGACAACAAAGGTGAGCTGCAACTCTACTACCGCAAGCTCCATCCCTGGGTGCCCGATGAGCCGTGGGAACCTGGAAATTTAGGCATCCCCGTTTGTGACGGGCCGAATGGTAGCAAGCTGGCGTTAATTATCTGTCACGATGGGATGTTCCCTGAAATGGCGCGGGAGTGTGCTTACAAGGGAGCAGAAATTATGATTCGCACGGCTGGATATACGGCTCCGATTCGTCATGCTTGGCGGATCACGAACCAGGCCAATGCCTTCTGCAACCTGATGTATACGGCATCGGTGTGTATGTGTGGTAGCGATGGCACGTTTGATTCCATGGGCGAGGGGATGTTCGTTAACTTTGACGGTACGCCTCTGGTGATGGGCAGCCATCGTCCCGATGAGATCATTACGGCTGAGTTGCGGCCCGACTTGGTGCGCGAGGCCAGGATTCACTGGCGCGTTGAAAATAATATCTATCAGTTTGGACACCGGGGCTACACCGCTGTCAAAGGTGGCGCTCAGGATTGTCCTTACACCTATATGAAAGACCTGGTAAATGGTAACTATCGGTTGCCTTGGGAAGATGAGGTCGTCTATACCGATGGCACCTCTAGCGGCTTTCCCGCTCCGACGCGCCTGTATCGGGGTGAGGAGTTACCAACGAATGTGACCAGTTAATTTGTGGGATTGTGTTTGCCTGGCAGACCCCAAAAACCTAGCGAACTGATAGGAGCTTCCCGATGGGACGTTTTGTAAAAGCTGACCCCTACCCCTATCCCTATAACGGCGATCTGCGTCCAGAAAATACAGCGTTGATCGTCATTGATATGCAGATTGATTTTTGTGGCAAGGGTGGCTATGTCGATCAAATGGGCTATGACTTGTCGCTGACGCGCGCCCCAATTGAGCCAATCAAAGCTCTGCTGGCGGTGATGCGGGAAAAAGGCTATTTCATCATTCACACGCGAGAAGGCCATCGGCCCGACCTGTCTGATTTGCCGGAAAACAAACGCTGGCGATCGCAACGAATAGGTGCTGGCATTGGCGACCCCGGCCCCTGCGGCAAAATTCTCATCCGGGGTGAACCGGGCTGGGAGATTATCCCCGAACTCGCTCCCCTGCCAGGGGAGGTGGTCATCGACAAACCTGGCAAAGGTTCTTTTTACGCTACCGACTTAGATTTGATTTTGCATCGCAACGGGATCCAGAATATTATCCTTACTGGCATCACCACCGATGTCTGCGTCCACACTACGATGCGCGACGCTAACGATCGCGGCTACGAATGTCTGCTCTTGTCCGACTGCACGGGTGCCACGGATTATGGCAACTACTTAGCTGCCCTCAAAATGGTGACCATGCAGGGTGGAGTCTTTGGTGCGATCTCTGACTCTCAAGCGTTGATTGAAGCCCTCAACGCCGCCTAGGGGCTGTCGTTGTTGCATCGGGGTTCAACGTAGCCCCCAAGGAGCCCGCGGCCCTGTTCATTTTTAGCGCCATCATCCCAAATTGCCAATCCAACATCAGTCTCGCTCTTCATCGTCTCCCCTCCTCACCCACCGTCATGACCACCGCGCCAGCTACCGCAGAGCCTATCAAGTGCGATCGCCCCCCCGAGCTTAAAGTTGTTGGTATGTCGAAGCATTTCGGCAGCCTAGTTGCCCTTGACAATGTTTCGATGACGCTGAAACCAGGGACGTTCCACGCGCTGCTGGGTGAAAATGGTGCGGGCAAAAGCACCTTGGTGAAGTGCATCATGGGGTTCTATACACCCACCGCGGGTGAAGTCTTGATCGACGACCAGCCCGCCAAGATCGTGAACCCTCGTGATGCCCATCACTATGGCATTGGCATGGTCTATCAGCACTTCACCTCAGTTCCAGCGATGACCGTTGCGGAGAACCTAGTACTCTCCCGCTATGACCGTACCAACCTGATCAACTGGAAGCGCGAGATGGAAGCCTTGGAGGCGTTTATGCAAAGCTCTCCGTTCCAGGTGCCGCTTGATCTGCCAATTGCTCAACTTGCCGCAGGCCAGAAGCAAAAACTTGAAATTCTCAAGCAACTCTATCTGCACAGTCGCATTCTGATCTTAGATGAGCCGACTTCTGTACTGACTCCGGGTGAGGCCGACGAAGTGTTGGGATTGCTACGGGAACAGGTGACGGCTGGGCAGTTGAGTGTTTTGCTAATCTCGCACAAATTTCGGGAAGTGATGGCCTTTGTGGATGAAGTGACAATTTTACGGAAGGGGAAATTTGCTGGACATGGACTGGTGAAAGACCTCACTGTTGCCGACATGTCGGAAATGATGATGGGTGAGAAGAAGGAACCCACACCCGTCCATAAAATTATCCAGGAACAGACAAAACCTGTCCTAGAAGTCAGAAACTTACACGCCAACAAAGATAACGGCGTTGAAGCCGTCAAGGGAGTAAATTTAACTGTGCATAGTGGTGAAATTGTTGGAATCGCAGGAATTTCTGGGAATGGGCAGCGTGAGTTTGTGGAGGTGCTAGCTGGGCAGCGAGAAGCAACCAGCGGAGAGGTTTTGGTGAACGGTGAACCTTACGGTGCGACGCGTGCTGAAATGTATAAGCACAAGGTGTTTGCCCTGCCGGAAGAACCCCTGAGAAATGCCTGTGTGCCTCACATGTCTGTGGCAGAAAATATGGCCCTGCGCACGTTTGACCGGCCTCCCCAAGCCAAGGGATTCATACTGGTTTGGCGGGCCATCCGCGACATGGCTAGTGGACTGATTAAACAATTTGCCGTCAAGACCCCTTCTCCCGAAACGCCCGTTGGTAACCTCTCTGGAGGAAACGTCCAGCGGACGGTGTTGGCTCGTGAACTTTCTGCCGACCACATTGAACTGCTGATTGCAGCGAATCCCTGTTTTGGTCTGGACTTTAACGCGGTTGACTTCATCCACACTCAGATTGTGAATGCCCGCAATCGAGGGGTTGCTGTTCTCCTGGTCAGCGAAGACCTGGATGAACTGCTGAAACTGTCTGACCGCATTATTGTGATCAGCGACGGTCAATTTGTTTACGAGAGTGCGATCGCCAATGCAGATTTTGCTGCCATTGGTCGCAGTATGGCCGGACACTAAGGCTTCCTAACTTGCCCTAGCGGCAGCCGTTTTTCAGCCTCTCCGATGGCCGCAATTCTTTATCGAACTTATCCCTATGCCAGCCATTCCCGCTACACCCTACGACTATGAACTGCCCAGCCATCCGTCCCAACTTGCGCTGGTGATCATTGATATGCAGCGGGATTTCCTGGAGCCGGGTGGTTTTGGGGAGGCATTGGGGAATGATGTGTCACGCTTACAGGCGATTGTGCCCACCCTCCAATCTCTTCTAGAAGCCTTTCGTCGCCACCAACTCACGGTGATTCATACGCTGGAATGTCACCGCCCTGACTTATCCGATTGCCCCTCCAGCAAAATCAAACGTGGCAAGAGCAGCCTGAAAATTGGCGATTCAGGGCCAATGGGGCGTATTTTAGTTGCGGGTGAACCGGGAAATGGCATCATTCCAGCGCTCGCCCCCTTGCCTGGAGAAATTGTTATCGAGAAACCAGGCAAAGGTGCATTTTATCACACGCCCCTAGACACCATTCTGCAAGAAAAAGGCATCACTCATCTGCTGATGACTGGTGTCACGACCGAGGTCTGTGTGCAAACGACCATGCGCGAAGCCAACGACCGTGGCTACGAGTGCCTTATGGTGGAGGACTGCACGGAAAGCTATTTTCCTGAATTCAAACAAGCAACGCTGGCGATGGTGGTTGCTCAAGGCGGGATCGTTGGCTGGACAGGAGTTGCGGCTAACATCATTGCTGCAATTGAGCGTTGGGTGCCTCAGGGGGCGATCGCCTCAGGTGCTTGCAATTCTGGCTTGAGTAATTGTCCCCAGAACCGGTTATAGGGATGGACGACGCGTGTGGGTTGACGATCGGCACCAGCAGTGAGCGATCGCCCCTCATTGGCCCACTGAAAAATCGAGCCGCGCAAGTTATAGACTTGGGTGAACCCAGCCTGTTGCAAGCGTTGAGCCACCCTTCCCGATCGATAGCCGACCGAGCAGTAGGCCACAATAGGCGTGTCTCGGTCGAGGGAGGCTAGTTCCGGAAACTCGTTGGCATTGGGGTCTTGCCAGTGAGCGCCTGCCAGGTGGCTGACGTGATACTCTGCTAGAGTGCGAGTGTCGAGCAGGAGTGGTGGTGGTTGGGTGGGATCTGCCAGCCAGTCTGCCAGGGCTTGAGTCGAGAGCGATCGCACCCGCCAAAACTTGCAGCCAACTATGGCATTAATGGATAGCCATAACAATTGCCGAATCATGGTGACATTTGACCTGTGGAACCAACTACTCCAGCGCTACGTGAATGATCAAGGCCAGGTTAATTATCGACGCTGGCAAGCGGAAGCCGCCGATGAGTTGCAAGCATGGCTGCAAGAAACGGCTCAGGCCCAGCTTCCCAGCCATGCCGACCAGAAGGTGCAACTCGCATTCTGGATTAACCTCTATAACGCGCTGACGATCTATCAAATCTTAAAACGTTATCCCATTCAATCGATCCGACCCAAAGTTTTTGGAATACCAAACTGGCTAGCTTTTCTTTATTTTTTTCCTTAATCCAGTCTATACATTTCACCATCAACGCTATAGTCTGAATCAAATTGAGCACAGCATTTTAAGGAAGAATTTTCAGGAGCCGCGTATCCATTTTGCCTTAGTTTGTGCGTCAGTGGGTTGCCCCCTCTTGCGTAACCAAGCTTATTTTCCAGAGTGTGTCCTAGAACAACTAGAAGCAGATGCCGTGCGTTTTATGAATAATCCTGACAAGGTTCATGTGAAGGATGGAGTCCTCTATTGCAGCAAGATTTTTAGCTGGTATAAAGCAGATTTTTTGGCGATCGCCCCTTCCATCCCTCAATACATTCAGCGTTACCTGCAAACCCCTATCCCCCTCACGGCCAATACCCCCCTTCGCTACCTTCCCTACAATTGGAGCCTGAACCAACAGCCCCGAATGTGCAGCTAGTGTGGGTTAAGCGGGTTTGGGGGCATGGCACATCGAGCGCTGCCTCCAAATCCTCGACTTTCGGTGCACACCGCGCACAGAAAATCGAGAGTTTCAACTGATCTCGAATCCACGTTATGAGAGCAGGGGAGTTGCAATAGGGATGGCAGGAGGCGATCGCAAGGGTACAGGCAAAACCCCATTTCAACACCATTGAAGAAAATAATGCGGCGGCGAATCCAGGCGATCTGCCAGAAGGACGCTATGAATGGGTGGATGGAGTCATCGTAGAAATAGGCACGGAGTGTGCCCCTTACTCAAAAAATCATTGCTTATACAGATTTACAAACGGAATCCGTTTGTGAAGTAGCAGTTTGTCGTG
>DVEB01000052.1 GCA_015295905.1 Synechococcales cyanobacterium M55_K2018_004 | reverse complement strand
CGTGCGCGTCGCGCACGGAACAGCAAGGGTTTCAGCTTATCCCGAATTCACGTTAAGCAGCAACGCTTTCCTGCAAAGGTTTCACTTGGTTGAGGTAGTTAGTCAACTCTTCTCCCTCAATGACTTCGGTTTCCAGGAGGCGGAGGGAGATTGTTTCCAACAACTCGCGGTTTTGCTTGAGGATATCGAGTGCTCTCTGGTGAGCCGTTTCAACAATATCCTTCACTTCCTTGTCGATCGCCTCAGCCGTCTGCTCACTTACCATGCGGCGAGGATTGACCATCTCACCGCCTAGGAACATATTTTGCTGTCCTTGCTGGTAGGCGAGCGGCCCCAGCACCTTACTCATGCCAAAGGTGGTCACCATCCGTTCTGCCAGGTCAGTTGCCCGTTGCAAGTCATTAGATGCGCCGGTAGTGATGCTGCCGAAGACCACCTCTTCCGCAGCGCGTCCACCCAGCATGGTGGCGATCTGGCCTTCCAGTTCTTCCTGGCTCATCAGGAAGCGGTCTTCCGTCGGCAGTTGCAGAGTGTAGCCCAGAGCAGCCATACCACGGGGGACAATGGAGATTTTTTCCACTTTGTTGCTACCGGGCATGACGGCTCCCACCATGGCGTGACCAACCTCGTGGTAGGCGACGATTTTCTTCTCTTTTTCGGTCAGCACGCGGCTTTTCTTCTCCAGACCAGCCACGACCCGTTCGATGGCTTCGGCAAAGTCTTCTTGGGTAACTGCTTCCCGATTGTTCCGGGCTGCTAACAAGGCAGCTTCATTGACCAAGTTAGCTAGGTCGGCCCCGGCAAAACCGGGGGTGCGAGTGGCGATCGCCTTCAGATCCACACCAGGGCCAAGCTTGACATCCTTGGCGTGTACTTCCAGAATAGCTAGCCGTCCAGCCAAGTCAGGGCGATCAACCAACACCTGACGGTCAAACCGCCCAGGACGGAGTAGGGCAGGATCTAGAGTTTCGGGGCGGTTGGTGGCGGCCAGCACGATCACCGTCTGTTCGCCAGCGTTGAACCCATCCATTTCTGTGAGCAACTGGTTCAGGGTTTGTTCTCGCTCATCGTTGCCCCCGTAGAATCCACTAGAAGCACGCGATTTGCCAATGGCATCCAACTCATCAATGAAGATGATGCAGGGAGCTTGTTTCTTCGCCTGCTCAAACAGGTCGCGCACGCGAGAAGACCCTACACCAACAAACAATTCCACGAATTCAGACCCAGAGATGCTGAAGAAGGGAACTCCCGCTTCGCCAGCAACGGCTTTTGCCAACAGCGTTTTCCCCGTGCCCGGAGGCCCCACCAGCAGCACACCTTTAGGGATACGGGCACCCAGTTGCGTGAACTTACGAGGATTTTTGAGGAATTCTACAATTTCCTGGAGTTCGGTCTTGGCTTCCTCAACGCCAGCCACATCTGCAAAGGTAACCTTGTCTGCCTCACCTTCGACATAGACCTTGGCGCGGCTCTTACCAATTGAGAGGACACCCTGCTGCCCACCGGGGCCACCGCGTCCCAGGAAAAATTGCCAAATGGCAACAAAAATTAGGGGTGGGATCACCCAGCTCAAAATGCTGGAAAACCAACCAGTTTTCTGAGGTGGAATTGCAGCAAACTCAACACCTTTTTCTTCTAAGAGTTTGGGTAGATTTAAATCAAAAATTGGAGTAGTCGCTAACACTTGGCCGGGTTGCCCTTCCACTTCAGGCTTGAGTTGATAGCGGATCTGTTCTTGCCCAATGAAAGCGCGCACAACCTCTCCTTCGTTGACCTGATGGATAAACAGGCTGTAGGGCACGGAGGGGATGGATGGCCCAAACAAACTGGGCAACAACAGGTTTGCTAGCAAAAACAGCCCTGACACCAGCAGAAGAATGTTGCCGATGACACGGGAGCGAGGGGGGCGGGGCTGGTCTTTAATCGGCATCTGAAAATGCTCCTTACTGAACGGAGGAAGCAACAATTCGTACCGCCTTGATTCCCTAGATTTCATTGCTGACAATCAATCTAGAGGATTGCTGCGATCGCGAATTGCTTCCGACTTTTATGCGTCTCTTCTTTATTGTAAGGAGTGGGCTGGATGCTCTCACCCGCCAAAGGCAGGTTCGGTTGGTAGGGAAATTACGCCAGCGATCGCAATTGCTGCCGCAAGATAAACCAAAAAGAGGACGGCAAGAAGAACTCACCGCCCAAACACCTGTACTATTCACCTGAACTGTATTGTACGACAAAATGGTACAAACGATCTAGTTAGCGCGAATTCGGGATAAGCTGAAACCCTTACTTTTCCGTGCGCGTCGCGCACGGAAAAGTAAGGGTTTTGGGGCACCGCGCCTGGCGCGGTGCCCCAAAACCCCCTTAACCCGAACTGACGTTGTCGTAGAAAATTTTGTGAAATTTGTGAAAAGGGCTTTCGGTTTCTCCAAAATCAAATTAGTATATTTGTACTAATTTGAGGATGTTGTGATGGAACTCCAAACCCAACTCCGTTTCGATATTTTTGGTCAATCTGTCCTGCCCGATATGCTTGACTCTTCCCTGCTAGAGGTTCCCCCGATGCCGCTCCACTCCGAATTGCTCGAAGACACTGAGTGGTTTGAAGCCTCAGAATTGCTCGAAGGCTCTGAGGTCAACTCTGAATTGCTCGTGGAGCAAACTCGTCAACTGTTTCACCATACTGGCTCCGATGACGAGTTGCTGAGCCAGATCCTCGATGTCATCAATGCGATCGCCAACCTTTGCGACGAGGCAGATAATTGTCAAGCATGAATCTGACAACTCCTAAATCGCTTATGCGCGTGGGGCTATGCGGTAGAGTCTCCCCAAAGGCATAGTGGGTCTCCCCGAACTGGGCCTTAGGGGTTGATACAGACCGTAGTCACCAAGGCGCATTGAGGCTCAGGTTTGGGGGCGCACCGTTGGCAGTGTGCTCCCAAACCTGAGCCCCGCTGGCACTAACCGCTGAGCAACGCCTCGACAAACTCATAACTGGAGAATGGACGGAGGTCTTCGATGCCTTCGCCTGCACCAATGAAACGGATGGGCAGCCCCAGTTGTTGCACCACCGCAAGAGCAATACCTCCCTTCGCGGTGCCGTCCAGTTTTGTGAGGATGACTCCACTGAGTTGGGCCACTTCAGAGAACACCTCGGCTTGACGGAGACCGTTCTGGCCTAGAGTAGAGTCCAGCACTAGGAGGGATTCAATCTTGGCATCGGGTGCTTTTTTGTCGATGATGCGGCGAATTTTGCTGAGTTCCTCCATCAGGTTCTTTTTGTTCTGCAAGCGTCCGGCAGTGTCGATCAACAGTAGCTCAGTGCCCCGCGCCTGAGCCGCAGAGATGGCATCGAACACCACGGCTGCGGGGTCGGTGTTCTTACCAGGGTTGGCAATCACCTCAACATTGCTGCGATCGCCCCACACCTTCACTTGCTGGACGGCAGCAGCTCGGAAGGTGTCGGCAGCGCCAATCAAGCAACTATACCCCGACTTGCTGGCAACATGGGCAATTTTACCGATGGTTGTGGTCTTTCCGGCTCCATTCACCCCGGTAATTAGCCAGATGTTAAGCGTGCCTTTTTCGGGAGCAAAGGTGGGGCTGTACTGCTCGTAGGGGCGGTCGAGCATACTCCGCAGAATTTCCTTGAGGTAGGCGATCGCCTGTTCGGGTGGCAGGGCTTCTTGACGCAGCCGTTTCTGCAACGACTCGATAATGAAATCCGTCGCTTCAACGCCCACATCGGCTTGCAACAACAGAGACTCAATCTCCATCACCGCATCCTGATTGAGCGGCCCCTGCCCCACCACTGCCTTGAGTTGATTGATCAGGGTGCGACGGGTCTTGTCGAGTCCCTGGCGCAGCCGTTTCAGCCAGGTGATCTCCTCCAGATCGATCTGGTCAGCCCGACGGCCCTGCGCCGCCAGCACCCTGGCAGACCAGAGAAACCCTTCATCCATAGGTAGGTCTGGCAGCTCAGACAGTTCCTCGCTGGTCGTTGCAGCCGGTGCGGGAGTCGGTTCAACCTCTGGGGCAGGTGCTTCGGGCGCCTCAGCCTTCAGTCGTTCGAGCCGTTCGAGCCGTTCGGCCTCGGCTTTTGCCCAGAAGGGGAGGGGTTGAGCTGGTGAAGTCGGTGCAGGAGAGACAACGGGTTGGGGGTCGGTTGTTTCGATGGTGACCGATGGTGGAGTAGAGCTTGCTTCCCCTGGAAGGGGAGGACCTGATTCGCTGGCGGCAACTGCTGAGGGGGGAGCAACGGTGTCCTCAATCTCTGATGGCTCAGACAGATCTGCTACGGCGGCTGGTGCCTCAGATAACTCAGACGCCGCCACAGCCACCATCTCCTCACTCGTAACCGTCGCGGCAGGTGCCTCCGCTGTTGTTAAGGGTGCGAGATCAACCGGAGCCGGGGAGGCTTCAGCCTCGGCAGCAGAGGGTGCGACCTCAGCGATCGCCTCTGCCTCGGCAGGGGGTGTCATGCCGGCAGTTGTTGGCGCCTCTATTGTCTCTGGTGCTGTCTCTGGTGCCGCTGTGGGTGTGGCTGTGGGGGGCGCACCCGCTGCTGCGGCGGGCGGAGTCGCTTGCTCCGCCGCCCTTGCCGCCTGCTGTTTCTGAATATTCTGATAAGCAGCCTTGGCCCAGGCCAAGTAGTCCTGTGCGATTGCAGGTGCATCTGTACCAGCCTCCGAGGATGGAGTTGCTGGTGAGGCAGGCTCAGGGGGTGTTTGCTCTGGCTCGGGTGGCGCAGGTTCGGGCTGAGACGACTGGTTTTGCTGACGATTAAACCAATTGAATGGAGGCATGGAAAACTCGTAAGAACACCGAAGAGGCTTTCTTTTAGGGTACAGGGTTCAGTCATCAACCGGAGCGATCGCCTCAAACCAGACGTTGCGATCCTTGGCGAGGACTGTCACACCCTACAGTAAAATATGACGAAAGAAAAACTATGCTTTAAGGTGCCTTTTTGAGGAAAAACCGCCTCAGCAAAGGACAGACGACGAATTGAGCCAACCCTCAAAACCGCGACCACAGGCGAGATCGATTGACTACACACAATCGATCAGCAACTAATTACGGTGAATCAAAAATCGTCCCATACTGAACTCGAGGCAGCATTGCTTAACGAGTCAGACAAGCCAAGTTATTTTTGCCGGTAACCGTCAATTCTTCAGTAAATTTGGGTACTCTCAAGGTATCTACTTCTAGAGCGACGATTTCTCATCCGCCATTTTGCTGATTTTCAGCTCCCGATTGTAGTAATCTGCTCTGGTCAAAGGTTGAGTCCTCTTCTATATAATCTGACGCTTTTTAACACAGCCCCCATGCAAGACCGATTTAGCCCTCGTGATGCGCGTGACAGCATCCTTATCCGTTCCGCCCCCTTTTTTCAAGGGTTGCCAGAGCAGGCTGTAGAAAAAGCGACGGCTCATGTTGTTACCCGCAGCCATCCCCCCAATCAGGTTTTATTGCTGGAAAATGATTGGGGCAGTTCGGTCTATTTCATCTTAGAGGGCTGGGTCAAAATCCGCACCTACAACCTAGACGGCAAAGAGGTCACGTTGAATATCTTAGGCAAGGGGGAACTGTTTGGCGAAATGGCTCCCCTAGATGAGGTGCCTCGTTCCACAGACGTGATCACGCTGGTTCCTACGGTGATTGGCAGTATGCCAGCCCAGGACTTTGTGCAACTGCTGCAAACGGAACCCAAAGCGGGGATCCGGCTGGCCCAACTGATGGCTCGGCGGCTGCGTCAGGTCAATCGTCGGTTGCGGTTGCGCGAGTCTGACAGCACCTCACGGGTCGCCGATATTCTCCTCTTCCTAGCAGACGGTCAGGGCAAAAAGGGGCAGCAGGGCATCGAGATCCCCAACTTACCGCATCGAGAACTCAGCAGCCTGAGTGGGCTTGCCCGCGAAACAGTGACGCGTGTGTTAAGCAAACTTGAACGCAAAGGGATGATTACCCGCGATCGCGACATTCTCTGCATCCCCGATATTGATGAGCTAGAGCGATTACTGGTTTAACAGGAATTCGATGAGGGACTGGCGTAAAACAACGTCAGTTCTGGTTAAGAAGGTTTTGGGTCACCGCGCCCGGCGCGGTGACCCAAAACCCTTGCTGTTCCGAATTCACGTTATCTAGCGGCCCAATTTATTGGGGATTCCATCACATCCCCCAGGAATGGTTGCGCGCGTTTTTGACCCCCCCCAGGCACAACAGTAGTAGCGCTGCTCCTCCGACATCCGCTGGGCATTGGTAAAATCAGCGTTTTCGACGACGCTGCCTGTGCACGCTCCGGTTCGGTAGTCTGGTGCATCTGTGCGGCTGCGGGGGCTGGCTGTTTGGGCGGATCCGTAGAAGAAACGAGTGCCCATTAGGTCTGCTTGTGAGAGGTTGGCATCACAAAGGATGGTGCGAGATAGGTTAGTCCGAACCAGGTCGGCTCCCCTCAGGTTTGCCCGGATCAGATTAATGTCACTCAAATCGGTCCACCGCAGATCTGTGCCTGCCAAGTCAGCCGCTGCCAGCATAATGCCCAGGTCAATGACGCGCACCCCTTCATAGCGGTCTTCCTCGTAGCCACCCCGACCATCCAGGATCGGACGACCTAGCAAGGCATCGCGTTTTAGAGGCGTCAACAGGCGAGAGCGTGACAAAAAGCGGAGCACTTTGGCTTTACCGTCGCCATCTACGCTACTTAGGATGGCAGCGGTTCGTCCCTCGGCGATCGCCCTCTCTTGGGGCCAGTCTTCTAGCAAGCCTTCCTCGTCTAGCACGAGTTCAGAGATGCCTTGGAAATAGGAGTCAATCGTCTGCTGTTGGGTAATTAAGTTCTGTTGAATAGTCAGGTCTTTGGAGATAACGTACTGCCGCCACGCCACATAGACCGCCAAAATAGCAATCAAGATCTGCCCGATCGCACCGATTACTTCTCCTGTTGCACCGATTGCGTCCCAGTTAAAATCAATCACCTGTTCCCGCAGGCGTTGTGTCAGTCCACTGAAGCGAATGACCACAAGCCCTGCAACACCTATAGCAATCAACGCACTGGTTAAGATCCGTTGTTGGGGTGACAGTATTTCGAGCACGGCCCGCTGCACATCCCGCCAGATAATCTGAACGGCGATGACCGTTGCTACTACGGCCGCCGGAATCGCCAGCCAGGAAAGGTTGAAGCCCCACCCCAATAGGGAGAGCGCGATCGCCAACCAGAGCACCAGCATGACCACTCGTTGACGTCTGGCTGGTGCTTCACTCGTATTCCAGTGTTCTAAATTCTGGTTCTGAGCCGTCAACTCAGCCAACTCTCGCTCTGTCATGGGAAACGCTTGACCATTGAACGCTGGATTCTGGCGGGCAGCATACCCAGAAGCCCCCCTAGCTGTTGAAGTGATGCCCCCATTGGTGGTTTCACCGAGTGGGTGAGCCGGCACTGTGTCAGGTTTGGCTGTGTCTGGAGCAGAAGCCTGGGGATCAGCGTTGGGATCGGAAATCATTACGGTATGGATGTCAAGGTGATATCAGGGAAGGGGCTAGGTGTTTTGTGAGGGAAACACCTAGCGTTTGGGGCAAGAGTCGGAAGCCAATTACTACTAAGAATTTACTAAACTCAAACCCGAGCATGGTGTGGCCTTATGGCAAAGCCCAACAGGGCCGTGCGCTCAATGCAGCATGAGCTGTCTTTCAATTTTGCCTCACTGCGTTGCCGCGCTCCAAATTCCATCCTGGTTGCCATTGTCTTTCCAGGTGTTAGCGATGTAGCATTTGGGGAAAAGATGGATGAGACTTTGGTGATTATTTTATAAATAGTTCACAAATAGTTCACAGATACTAGTTCACAGATACAGTAGTTCACAAATACAGTTCATACATAATCGGGGTCGATACGAACGACGGGCGGAGGCGTGATGAGTGAAGCAGTATTTTTACAACCTGCGGTGAAGCAGCTAGCACGAGAGGGTGATTTTCGAGCGATCGCCTATTGGCTTAATCTGCACTTGGTGCCCCAACAGATCTATGCCCGGGTTGCGGCCGATCGCCCCGGCTACTTGTTGGTGCTAGTGGAGTTTATGCAGATACCCCCGGGCGATCGCCTCAACCGCTATGTCTGTTACCGTCTCTACCAGCTCCGATCACCCATTATTCGAGGGGTTCGCATCATTGCTCGCTTTCTTGGTTCCGAAGAGATCGAGTGGGATCAAACGATTCGACTCTCTACCAAGCGCTCTAAGCGGCGCACAACTCGCCGGTCAACCGCACTCCAGTCTGCCCCCGCCCATCCGCTCCTGGCAACTCAGACAGCCCGCCAGCGTCGGTTGCCAACTGCCAAAATTTCGCTGCCTCGACTGCCCCAACAATGGGCTAGGGCGTTGCGGGCACCTGGTGGGACTTCGCTCAACCGTTCTCAGGTTGCCCTGCTGAGTGGTTCGGCTGTAGCTGCCTTTTTGCTGGGCTGCGGTGTTGAAATACGCAACTATTACCCTCCCCAAAACTCAGCGCAGCTTGCTAGCGCTCCTCGCACCGACCGGGTGCAGACTGCCATCGGTAAGGTGCGAGTGATTGAAGCCAGTCCGACAGATGAGAGGGGCGCTGCGCCCGCACAAGCACAGCCCTCGCCCCTTGCTGAAGTGACGCTGTCCTTTAGCAATACGCCCGGCCTGCTGGAGGTTGCCCCCCCTGCCCTATCAACACCGTCTCCAGACAGCATCAGGAACTCTGCGGATGAGGCTGTCGCACCTGCCCCAGCAGGAGGTTCCGCTCCACAACACCCACCCGACCTCACTCTGACTGCCATTCGGCCTGATTTCTCCGCCCTGGCTATTACGACCTCCACCAAGGAACATACCAAAGCGCCGCAACTCGCCGCTTTCTCCACCACCTCACAAACAGACAAGGAAGAGGCTCGGACGGATATGGCAAAGGCACTGGATGCCCTAGAACAAGCCGGGCTAGTGCCCGTTGGGGCTGGCCACAATGCGGGAGAAGCCCGTCGCCCCGAGATCGTGGATGTGCGCGGCAAACGCATTGCCTACCTGGGCTACAGTGATTCCAGTGCAGCTTCGGCAGGCTTCTGGCAGGCTGGGACAAACCCTGCTATGAGCGATCGCATCGCCGAAGACATCCAGGCAATCCGCAACCAAGTGGACTGGGTGGTGGTGAGCTACCACTGGAACCAACCTCTGGCCAGTTATCCCTCAATAGGACAAATGAATCTGGCACGCCATGCAATTGATGCCGGGGCAGATCTGGTCGTAGGCTACCATCCCCATGTCTTGCAAGGCGCTGAGATTTACAAAGGACGAGCGATCGCCTACTCTCTGGGGGATTTTGTGTTTGCCAACCAGAGCCAAGCCAGCCAGACTGATTACGATACCGCCATGCTGAAGGTTGCCCTGAAGGGGGATCAGATGCGGCTAGAGTTTTTGCCCGTACAAGTGGTGGGGGCTCAACCGCAATTGGCCTCTGGTGAGAAGGCCCAACAGATCATGGGCTATCTTGAAAAAGCCTCAGCCCTGTTTAAGCAACCCCTGCGATCGCCCGTTGTCCTCGATCGGCAGGCGTCTGACCAGACGCCTACCAGTTCGGCAGATGGGACATTGAACCCGGGATTTACAGACGGCGATGGCTCCAGACCCACTACTCAGCCGACTGACTCCTTCATGACCCCACCGCAGGAGCCAGCAACTGCTTCCCCCGAAACTCAACCATTTGTGGGTCAGCCTACCCCCTACCCGCTGGTGCCAGCAGAAGAGTCTTTCACCAGGCCCGTGAGTGACTTGAGCACCCCGACGAAACCTGCTGAGGCAAGTCCTATGCCTCAACTCATGCCAACTCCAGAGGAGATGAAGACAATTCAGCCCATGAAATCCACCCCATCTGACCTCCCGGAGCCGACTTCAGCAACGCCAGCGATCGCACCTCCTGCCTTGGCGACTGACGCCGCTGAAGAGATCCCGACCGAAGATGCGAACGCCACAGAGGCGATGGGGGATGCAACAACCGAGACATCTCCATAGCTGAAACCCTTGATTTTGCCGGCGCATTGCGCCGGCAAAATCAAGGGTGGTGAGGCACTGCACGCTGTGCAGCGCCCCACCACCCTCTTTCCCCGACCTGACGTTGAGTATAGAAGCGTTGCTGGAGGAATGCTTGCACATTTCATTGATGGTTCACGCCAGGATAAAGTGGGGATGTTGTTGCGTGGTGATGGGTTGTGTTTGCGATCGCCCTTGAACAGAACCAGTACAAGACCTACATTCTGACTGATGAGCAAGCCCAGTCTCGCTTGGAGGTGGTGCCTGAACGAGGGGGCATCATCACTCGTTGGGTTGCCGCTGGGCAGGAGATGCTCTACCTCGATGCCGAGCGATTTGCTAATCCAGAGCTAACCGTGCGGGGAGGCATTCCCATCCTCTTCCCTATCTGTGGCAACTTGCCAGACAACACCTACACCCACCGAGGCACAACCTACCAACTCAAACAGCATGGGTTTGCCCGCGATTTGCCATGGACTGTCACTGACAGTCATACCCAGACCAGCGCTGACTTGACACTGACGCTGAGTAGCAGCGAAAAAACTCGGCCCTACTATCCCTTCGACTTTTACCTGGCGTTTACCTACCGGTTGCAAGGGAACACCCTGGCACTCATTCAGCAGGTGACTAACCAGAGTCCGGAACCGCTGCCCTTTTCCCTGGGATTACACCCCTACTTCTGGGTGCCCAACAAAGCCCAACTCCGCTTTGAGATTCCAGCAACCGAGTTCCGCGACCACAAAACTCAGCTCACCCACTCCTATCTCAATGGCTTTGACTTTGACCTGGAAGAGATTGATGTGATTTTCCAGAACCCTGCTGCGCCGCAGGCATCGGTGACGGATTGGCAGCGGAGGCTCAAATTGACCCTGGGCTATGAGTTCCCGTACTCGTCGCTGGTGTTTTGGACGCTCAAGGGCAAAGAGTTTTACTGCTTGGAACCCTGGACTGCGCCCCGCAATGCCATGAATACGGGCGATCGCCTCACTCATCTGTCCCCCGGCGAGAGTCTTACCACAACCTGTATGCTCACTGTTGCGGCATTTTGAGCATGGCTACATTTGCATAACCTCTGTTCGATTCAAACAATCTGTGCTAAGTTAAATACTCGTGCTAATTGATTCAGGTACAGACTATACGGGTCGCTAACTCAACGGTAGAGTACTCGGCTTTTAACCGATTAGTTCTGGGTTCGAATCCCAGGC
The DNA here is from genome assembly GCA_015295905.1 of Synechococcales cyanobacterium M55_K2018_004. Lineage (GTDB taxonomy): Bacteria > Cyanobacteriota > Cyanobacteriia > Elainellales > Elainellaceae > DVEB01. The sequence goes on along the minus strand of DVEB01000052.1, from coordinate 8,224 downwards.
GACCCATGTCGGCAACCTATGTCAAGAGTTTAGGCCAAAGGTCTGTGACGTAGGCTAAGAATACCAAGAACTAAGGTTGCCAAACTTCAGGTACTCGCAAGCGCTCATTAGAGCTATGGCGAAAAGTGCCTACAGTGTGTTTTATCCTTCAGTTTTAACGCGAACTCGGGATAGGCTGAAACCCTTGATTTCCGTGCGCGTCGCGCACGGAAATCAAGGAGCTTGGGACACCGTGCACGGCACGATGCCCCAAAACTCGCTTAATCAGAGCAGACGTTAAGTACAAAAAATTAGCTATAAAAAATTTGGCTAAAGACTGCGACTAATTCATCATGAGCATTTATACTTATGTTAACATTCTCTCACGTGAGAAGGTCAAGATACGTCTCATCCCACTGGGATAAAGTATCTTAAGATTATCGTAAGAATTTTTGGCTGAACTTCGCTAACCCACCGAATTGGAGGAATTCCTATGGCGCTTGTGCCAATGCGACTGCTGCTGGATCACGCCGCTGAAAACGGGTACGGTATCCCTGCCTTTAACGTCAACAACATGGAGCAGATCCAGGCCATCATGCAGGCTGCCCATGAAACCGATAGCCCTGTGATCTTGCAAGCGTCTCGCGGTGCCCGTGCATACGCTGGCGAAAACTTTCTGCGTCACCTAATCCTGGCGGCAGTGGAGACCTATCCCCATATTCCAATTGCCATGCACCAGGATCACGGCAATGAACCTGCGACCTGCTACACTGCGCTGAAGAATGGCTTTACCAGCGTCATGATGGACGGTTCTCTGGAAGCTGACGCAAAGACTCCCGCAAGCTACGAGTACAACGTTGCCGTCACCAAAGAAGTTGTTAAAGTCGCTCACGCTATTGGGGCCTCTGTTGAAGGTGAGCTGGGCTGCCTAGGTTCTCTGGAAACTGGGATGGGCGAAGCAGAAGATGGTCACGGCTTTGAAGGTAAGCTAGACCACTCGATGCTGCTGACCGACCCCGATCAAGCGGTTGACTTCGTGCTGCAAACCCAAGTCGATGCGCTGGCAGTGGCGATTGGTACCAGCCATGGCGCTTACAAGTTTACCCGCAAGCCCACAGGCGAGATTCTAGCCATTAGCCGCATCGAAGAGATCCACAAGCGTCTGCCCAACACTCACTTGGTGATGCATGGCTCTTCTTCTGTGCCTGAAGATCTGCTGGCGCTGATCAACCAGTATGGTGGTGCCATCCGCGAAACTTATGGCGTACCTGTGGAAGAAATTCAGAAGGGCATTAAGAGCGGTGTTCGCAAGATCAACATTGATACGGACAACCGTTTGGCCATTACCGCAGCAGTGCGGGAAGCGCTGGCCGCGAAGCCTGAAGAGTTTGACCCACGTCACTTCTTGAAGCCTTCTATCAAGTACATGCAGAAGGTTTGTGCAGATCGCTACAAGCAGTTCTGGACGGCAGGTAATGCGAGCAAGATCAAGCAAGAAAGCATTGATTACTACGCCGTGAAGTACAAGAAAGGCGAACTGGATCAAGTTGCTAGTAAGGCAGCAGTGAGTGTGTAACGCATTTTTCTGAATCACACCGTTTCGCCAATATCAGAAAATTTTGGGGCACCGTGCGCCGCACGGTGCCCCAAAATTACTTTTGTAGCGCGTAGCGCCATAACCTGAACTCGCGTGAACTGTTGATGTAGTCAATCAGTTCTGGTTAAGCGGGTTTTAGAGCACCGCGCACGGCGCGGTGCTCTAAAACCCTTGCTGTTCCCTGCGCGTCGCGCAGGGAACAGCAAGGGTTTCAGCTTATCCGGAATTCACGTTAGTCACGGGTTAGCTCATACACGGTTGATGATCTGCTGGTACTGCGAAGTCAAGGTTTGCTCAAAAATTGCCTAAAGCGCAATCGTTTCTCCTGTTTCGGCGGATCGTCTTGCTGCATCGGCCACCTTAAGGGCATAAAGGCTGGCGCTGGGGGTGACGTACAGTGGTGTGCCGTGCAGCAGACAATCGAGTACCATCTGAGTGTCTTTGGCAAACAATCCTCGCCGACTGCCCATTTCGAGCGATCGCTCTCCTTCTGGGGTGACTAACTGACCCCGCTCCCCCTCCACCAAAAGAGCACCGCGATCGCCATGAATGGCCAGACTGCGCTCGGTCTGCCACAGGGCTTCTCCTTTGCCGTAGATCACCTCTGCCACCAAACCACTGACAAATCGTAATTGGGCCGTGCAAAGACAGGAGGTATAGGGACTGGGCACTCCACCGTTTGACCAGTAGCGCGTCTGGCAACTAACCGCCTTGACCAGCCCAAACAGATCAGTCAACCGATGGATGCGGGAAAGGGCACCCACCAGCGGGAACCCGAACAGATCAGTCGTGTAAGTCCATTTGTGAGGAGCAGGACGTTGGGGATTGAGGCTACTGTAGCGGACGTAGAAGGGTGTCCCCACGGCGGGAAGTTCATGTCGCAGGGCTAGGTGGATGCCACTCAGCAGTTCGATATGCTCGACATGCAACAACTTGCCCTGTTGCTTGGCCAGCTCAATCAGTGCCGCTGCTTCCGCCACCTCCAGCGCTAGCGGGTATTCCACCACGACATGTTTGCCAGCTTCGAGGGCAGCGCGGGCGATCGCCCCGTGATCGCGATTGATAGTGGAGATGATGATCAGGTCAAGCTCGGGCTGTTGCACCAATTCCTGCCAGGACAGCGTGCCTTCGGCCCGAAACGTCTGACAAAAATCGGTGGTTTTCTGAGACTCATGTCCGGCTACCATGACCAGTTGCGATCGCCCATCGGCCACCAGAGTTTCTGCCCGCAGTTTTGCCGCATAACCTGTTCCCACTAATCCCACCTTCAGCAGACCCATGAGGAGCGATCGCCTCCATAGACATCGAAATACTGACGTTGATCTTAGGGGATTTCCAGGCAAGCATTTCTTTAACGTAAATTCGGGATAAGCTGAAACCTTTGCTGTTCCGTGCGCGTCGCGCGCGGAACAGCAAGGGTTTTGGGTCACCGCGCCTGGCGCGGTGACCCAAAACCCGCTTAACCAGAACTGACGTTTCTTTAGACTGAGGGATCAGCATCAATAACCAAGACTGAAGAATAGGGAGATGATTGATTATGCGTTGATATCAAAACCTTCAGTTCCTTGGGTTGGAGAGCCTGGCGCCTTTGTAGACCCTCATCCCCCAGCCCCTGCTCGCAACTTGGGAGCAGGGGAGCCGAGCCTTTCAAAGTCCCTCTCCCAGCTTGGGAGAGGGATTGAGGGTGAGGGCAAACGTGACAAGCACCCCTTGGGTTGTGTGTAGGTGGACTGTGCTTAGCACCACACAAAATCAGGCCTTGCAGGCACGAAAATATTGCTTTGCAGCCAAACCCAAGAAGAGCTAAATTGTGACTCACAAGCATGGTTTAGGAGTGGGATCCACGCTTAAAAAAGCAATGCAAGTGGAACAATATTGGGCACTTTTTAGATAAGCGTTGTACTTGTCAATACATAACCGTTGGAAATCAAATTCCAAACGAGAAACTCTTGCAGTAATCTGTCAAAGGTTTGACTGATGAGAGTGCCAGAAACACGCATTTCCCGCCTCTCCTAAAGCATGCCTCACCACTATTACGCCAGTGCTGGGGGGTGGATAGACGGCTGAGCCAGAAGCATACTCTCATTTGCTTGCTGACTGTGATGCTGACTCCCTGCACATGGCAACGCAATTCTCTCCTCCCAGGCTTGTCTCCTAACAGAAGCATGCCAAATCCTCATGATTCACAGCAGCACACGGTTGATTCTCAGGTATAAGTAATTCCGGATTAATTGGCCAGCTTTTATTACGAATCCCGTTCAACCAGACACTCAATTTTTAGTTACATAGGATTGGTTTTCCCGTAGTATCGAAGATAGAGTTTGCCCAGCAACAATCAACATAATCAACGTTGCAATGGGCGCACCTCTACTGCCGTTTCAAAATATTGAGAGGACTGTTGCATGGCAACTTACAAGGTCACGTTAATCAACGAGGCTGAAGGGCTAAACGTTACGATTGACTGCCCTGACGACGAGTACATCCTGGATGCTGCCGAAGAGCAAGGGATTGACCTGCCCTATTCCTGCCGTGCAGGTGCATGTTCGACCTGTGCAGGCAAGATCAAGGAAGGTACAGTTGACCAGTCTGACCAGTCCTTCCTGGATGATGATCAGATTGAAGCAGGCTACGTCCTGACCTGCGTTGCTTATCCTACCTCTGACTGTGTAATTTTGACTCACCAGGAAGAAGCGCTGTACTAAAGGTAACTTGTAAAAGCGAAACAATTTGCTTTGCAGGGTTCAGTTGGCTGACGAATCTTGACTGACAAATCTCTACCGCAGGTTGGGTAAAGCAGTATCTACGCCTATGCCCGCAAGGGCTACGTAGGTTGTATCGCTGCCTCAATCAATAGCTAAGGTTTAGGTTTCAGGAGGTTTGTCAGTCAATTCACTTTTCTTGCCCTTCGCGCTGCACTGGGCGTCAGTCGTTTGGTAGTGGATTGTCTTCTGAAAGATGCTTGAGCAAATAAAGCCTGACCAAGAGCTTTGTGCCTAGGTGCGGTGCTTTTTTGGGGGACAGCTAGAGCTTGCGATAGAGAGTGGTGTTTAGAGGCGTTGCTTCATCCAAATATGGTTATTTGAGTGAGGGGTGCACTCTGTGCACCCCTCACTCAAAGCATCATGGGTTAAATCAGCTACGCCCGCTTAGGTTCCGTATGAGGAAATCAGATTCCATCCTTGCGAAGGAAAGCAGGGTCGGAGGGGACTCCTGTTGCAATGGGGAGGACAAGGCGACTGAGCAAGCGGTTATCTTCTAGGCGATATAGGTTAAATTCTCCCCCCAACTGCTGCATGAGCACCTGACAGATCGCCAAATGCAGACCTGGAGGATGATCTAGTGCAGAAGGGACGAGTCGATCCTCGGTACGTCCGTTGCTCAGTTCCTGGAGCAGGCGGGGATCGATAGTGCCGCTATCGGTGAGGGACAGTTCGAGCCAGCGAGTATCGAGGGGCCGACACCAGAGGTCTAGGCGGCTACCCGACGGCGAACGGTGACAGGCTGCAGCAAGTATTTCGTAGAGTACAAGTTCAATTTTGGCAATATCGCCACCGATGGTTAGGTGATTGAAGTTGTTTTCATTATGAATTTGAGTCCAGAGTTGGCGTTGTTTGACGAGTTGTTCGACGCGCTCCATGGCTCGTTTCAGCAAGCTAACAAGTGGCATCGTCTCGTACTCCGTCTGAAGTTGCCATTGCTCCTGCTTGAGTACGGGCGAGAAAGTAGACAGAAGGTTGCCGAGTTGCCGCACAATTTGGTGATATCGCATGCTGGAAAGCGCATCTTGCTGGTGACTGAGGTCGTTCAGGCGCTTCACTGCATGGCCTAGGGTGCGATATAGATCTTCACCGCGTCGTTGTTTGTACCAGTTTAGGCGCTCTAGGGCTTGTGTGCGATCGCCCAACATTTCCGTCAGCAGTAGGTATCGTCGCGCCCAGGCCAGTTGGTTAGTGAGTGTGGTAAGAGCATTGAGCTGGTGTTCGGGCCAGTAACGATCCATGCGATCGCCCACGATCACCAACCCAGTCGGCGCGTGTTCTGGGGCGGTACGCAGGGCTACCACCAACAGTTGACCAATCTCGGTGCCATTCAGCCACTGTCGGCTTTCCACTGCCACATCGTCAATCGTCATGGAAAGTAGCGTTTCAGACTGCATGACCCACTGAAGCAAGGGATCCGTCTGTGTGGAAATGGTTGCTTCTAGGTTGATAGAAAACTTGGGATTTTGGACGGATGCTGCGGCAATGCGGGCAGTGGGACGCCCCGGTAGCCAAGTGACAAGCAGGGCCAAGGGAGCGTGCAGCAGTTGAGCGATCTGCTGCATGGCAGACTGCTGCAACCGTTCCAAGGTCTGGGTTTGCTGCATGGTAGTCAGCCCCCACTGGATCGTCTGGTTGACACGTTGCTGGTGTTCGCTCTGGCGGTGCAGTTCCCGCTGATGCAGACTCACGCCCACCTGCTGGCTAACGACCCGCAATACATCGCGTTCTGCCCGGTTCCAGGTGCGGGTCGTCTCGTAGGCCAGCAACAGCAGTCCTTCCAGCGGTCGCCCTAGGGCAGTGTTGCAGACCAGGACAGAACGGACTCCCCCTTCCAACAGGGGTTGCCGCCAGGCCATTAGTTTCAGGTCTTCCTCCAGGTTTTCAATCCCCACTGCATCGGTGCTGCGTTCCAGCATGTGCCAGTCTACCTGGTTCAGCTCAGTCAGCGGGGAAATAATCGCCCGTCGATTGGAGGGGTGAGTTTGGTAGGCAATCTCGAACACCTCCTGATCTCGGTCGTAGACCAGGACCAGAAAGCGCTCGGCTCGTAGCCGTTTGACTAGGCGATCGCCCGCTCGCTTGAGTACTGCCAGCCAGTCCTGCTCGTCAAAAATCGCCTGGGAGATTTCAGCAGTCAAGCCCTGGTCCTGCTTGATCTGCTGGATTGTTTCCTCCATACCCTCCAGGGGGGCGGTAAGGGCAATCAGTTGGGCTGCCCCGCGCACGTAATGTTTTTCCTCGTCAGACCAGATGCGTGGTTCGGTGCCTTCAACGGCAAGAAAGCCAAACAGTTCGTCTTGAAACAGGATGGGGGCTGCTAGGAGCGATCGCGCCCGGATTTGTTGCATCAACCGCCCCGTCATCTCTGCCTTGAGGGAACTGTGGGCTTCGCCAATCGATACGAGTTGGTCGGCTGCTAGCGCTTGATAAAACGTATTGATCTCCTGGGCTGTAAAACCGCTGGTGTGAGCATCGTGACCAATTTCACGGATGCCCGTCCGTCGCCAGAAATAGCGTTTTTCCGGCTCAAACCAGTACACATTCGTCCGATCTGGCGAGACAAAGCGGTGCGTCTCCTGCACAACAGCATCCAGTCGTTGGGTTAAGTTGGGGAGCGATCGCAACCGGCTCAGCAGGGCCAGCAGCGGTTCAGCCGGGCGTTTTGTTTGTTGCCGCTGCCGTGCCTCTTCCAGCTGATACAGAGAGGCGGCTAACGCTCCCAACACCATCAGCAGGCGAGTGGTTTCCTCAGCATGGGGAGACACTCCCCAAAGCGTTGATCCCAGCAGAATCACCCCTAAACAAAGCTGTTTGTGACAGATGGGAAAAATCACTGTCCCCTGGATGCCAAATTTGTTGGCCGCTCGTCGCCAGTCACTCGCTCTGGGTTCTTCCCGCAGGTCAGGCAGACTCAGGAGACGTTGCTGGATCACGACCTGTTCCATCAGATCGCCAGGGTTCAGGCTGAAGGTCTGCTTCAAAATGCTGACATCGCCATTGGGGGTAATGCCCCCCCGTCCTAGAAGGCGGTGGTTCACCCGATCGTACAGCCCAATCCAAACGAGGGAGTAGTCAAATTCAGCCTTGAGATAGTTGAGAGCAGTCTCGATCAGGGCCGCCTCGCTTTCCTCTTCCCGCAGCAATTGAAGCGTCTGTTTCAGGGAAGCCAATTTTTTTTCGTAGTTTGATGGCTTTTTTGGAGAACCCATTTCATTCCGCTCCTGCTACTCACAGGTTGCCTACACCGCTGTTGAAAGGAAACTGCTTGAAAAAAGTGATGCTTGAGAACTCACTTTGAGAACGACTGAACAGTAAACGTGCCAACGACGCTCTGAGCACAACAGCGTCAGACAAGTTTACCCACAACCCTGATCCTTGTCATCACAATGCATGGCGACTCTCTTGCTCCTAGGATTAATGTTTACCCTGCTGGAGGGTTTCAGCCCTAGCTGGATATTGCCTCTCAAAGCATATAAAGAAATGGAGGAGAGTGGGCTGAGACTCACCCCGAATTGCCAAATCAGGACAGTTCAGCCAGCAAACCCCAGAGCAAGCATTGCCGAGGGCAGCTGGCTCTGGTCTAGCGCTCGTTTGCCCCCAAAGTGGCACTATCTCAACAATGGAGGTTTCTACTGTGCCTGCTTGCACCTAACTGAGTTTGCCCTCCTGTTGAGGGCGTCCTGATCTGCTGGCCTGAATCTGTTGTGGATATACACCCTGGCTAGTCTGGAAGATGCAGACAGCATCTGAATGGGGAGGAATCGCACACCTCCCTCAAGCGCTGGGTCTGGCGGTGATCCCAGACTCAATTGTTTTTGGGTGCATGTCACGTTTGCCCTCACCCTAAATCCCTCTCCCAAGCTGGGAGAGGGACTTTGAGAGGCTC
>DVEB01000251.1 GCA_015295905.1 Synechococcales cyanobacterium M55_K2018_004 | reverse complement strand
GGTCACCGTGCCCGGCGCGGTGACCCAAAACCCGCTTAATGAGAAAGGTGCAAGATTTGAGATGACCATTCCGCTCAATTTTGGCAATGCGGAGGCGGAGAGAGGAAATCCCAGATATAGTGGTCAGAGAGCGATCGCTCCCTGCTCAACCGCTACTTATTCGAACTTATTCGATATTCTCGCCTGAGTCGCCATGGTTACATCTGCACCCCACCCCACCCCGGCATTATTGCAGTATCGGCCTGTCTGTAAGCCGAACCAGTTGATCTGTGGGAGTGGGCAAACCGCAGTTGTCACTGGTTGGACGCTGAAGGGGGCGATCGCCAAAAAGCTGAACCCCAGTGAATACGCCGTGATTGGGCAACTCTACAGCCCCACCCGCGGCATTAATTTTCTGGTCAGAAATTTACTGGCCAATCCCCACGTCCGCTATCTCGTCATCCTCAACGCCACGCGCGAAGATCGTAATGCCAAAGCCTGCGATTGCTTGCGCGACTTCTTGGTCCAGGGCTTTACTGCGGGCACTAGCGATACTGGTAAAGCGTGCTGGGTGGTGAACTCTTCAACCCCTGGCTACATTGATCAGGAAGTGGCCGGGGAGGCGCTGGAGGTGTTGCGGCAATCGCTGGAGTGGCGGGAGGTCGGCAGCATCCCCGCAGCGATCGCCTGCGTGAAAGAGTTTGCAGCGCGGCAGCCGTTGCCAGCCTGGGGCGATCGCCGCGAATTTCCCCTGGTGGAACCTGCGCCCACCACGGTTCCCGGCCCCCGTTATGGACATCGGATTGAGGGAAAAACCATTGCTGAGACTTGGGTGAAGATCATTCATCGGATCAAGACGACAGGAACGATTCGACCCACCTTGCACGACAGCCAGTGGCAAGAATTAATTAACTTGATGGCAATCGTGACCGATGAACCCGAAGGATTTTATTTCCCAGAGCCGAACTATCTCCCCGTGGATCGATCGTTTATCCAACAATACATCGCTCAGATCCTGGACGACGCCCCTCACCAGGACGGCGTGAAGTATACCTACGGGCAACGGTTGCGATCCTGGTTTGGGCAAGACCAGATCCAGCAGGTAATCCATAAACTGGTGAGCGATCGCGATACCGCCAGAGCCGTGATGTCGCTGTGGGATGTCAACGACCACGATGCGGGTGATAGTCCTCCCTGCTTGAATCACCTGTGGGTTCGCATTGTGGACCACGAGCTTTCGCTCACGGCCACCTTCCGCAGTAACGATATGTTCTCTGCCTGGGTCGCCAATGCCATGGGACTGCGTGCTCTGCAGCAACACCTGCGCGATGAAATTGTCGCGCGATCGCAGCAAGACTTACGCCTGGGGCCACTGGTCACTATCAGCCAAAGTGCCCACATCTACGATGACTGCTGGGAAAATGCCGACCGCCTGATCGCCACCCAGTACCCTCGTCTCTGCCAACAACGGGACTACAACGACCCCTCCGGGAGTTTTGTCATCTCCTTGCAAGGCACCGAGCAGGCCAGCGAAATCCTGGTGGAACACATGACCCCCGGTTCTGGTGAGGTGATCGGCTGCTACAGCGGCAAAACGGCGACCCACCTCTACCAGCAGATTGCCGCCGCCTGTCCTGGCCTCCAGGTGGAACATGCTCTGTATCTGGGGGCAGAACTCAAGAAGGCAGAAATTGCCCTTGCTCTCGGCCAGCCTCACCTATTTGAGCAGGACAAACCCCTGCGCCTCGACCTGGTTTGACGGCTCCATGATCGACCAGAGCCACCAAACGGTAGGGTGGAGAATGTAGCATCTGGCGATCGCCCCTATGTCTTCGATTACCCTGCGTTCTGAACACATCTGCTTTGGTGGCACTGTTGGTTTCTACAGCCACACTTCCGCTGCCTGCAACAGTGAGATGCGCTTTGCCGTGTTCGTCCCCCCCCAGGCGAAACAGTCTCCCACGCCCATCCTATATTTCCTGTCAGGGCTGACCTGCACCGAAGAGAACTTTACAACCAAAGCAGGTGCACAGCAATTTGCGGCAAAATACGGGCTGATGCTGGTCGCACCCGATACTAGCCCGCGTGGCACCGGCATTCCTGGAGAAGACGATGATTGGGACTTAGGCACTGGGGCTGGGTTTTATGTGGATGCAACCGAAGCACCGTGGCGATCGCACTACCGCATGTATTCCTACGTAACCGAGGAATTACCGGCCCTAATTGCCCAAAACTTCCCCGGTAATCCTCAGAAACAAGGCATTTTTGGCCATTCCATGGGTGGTCATGGGGCACTAATTTGCGCCCTCAAAAATCCTACCTACTATCAGTCAGTCTCCGCCTTCGCGCCGATTGCTGCACCCATGCAATGCCCCTGGGGACAAAAGGCATTCAGCCATTATTTGGGACTTAACCTAGAAGACTGGAAAGCCTACGATGCTAGTGAGTTGATTCTCACAACCCAACTGCCCTATCCCATCTTGATCGATCAGGGCATGGCCGATACTTTTCTGCAAACCCAACTCATGCCCGATGTGTTTGGAGCAGCTTGTGCCCAAGTCGGTCAACCCCTCCATCTGCGACGGCAACCCGGTTATGACCACAGTTATTATTTCATCTCAACCTTCATCGCAGATCACATCCGGTATCATGCAGAGCGACTGGGGAGCTAGGGAGGAGAAGGTTTTAGCGTTTTGTGGGTAGGGAGAGTGTCCAGCGTTTGGAGGGTTGGATGAGGGCAAGAAGCATTGCCAGCATGCAGTCGTCGGTTGGATGAAGTGCTCAACAGCCATCTGATCCACCTCCCAATCCTCAGGCCGCCACACCATTCCCTGCCGCATCCATAAACTTCTCAAACCTTCAACCCACCTGCCGCAATTTTCCCGGCTCACTCATCCATCACCTACCCCACCCACCCACCATGCCTCCTCAAAAACTCAGCATCAACGCGCTTCCTGAATACGAAATGAAACTGCTCAACTCGATGGCCTTCTTTCTAGGACGAAGTATAGAGTCTCAAGCCACAGCGGCATTGGCGATGTATTTGCGGCAAAACTGTGATCGACTCTTAATGCAATGCGAATTCTATGCACGCAAATTAGGCATGGACAAGTATGAATTATTAGATTTGATTAGCGAGGATAGCGATCGCGCAGCTGAGTTGCTAGCCAGTGCGGGGAAAGTTCACTACGCTGAAGACGGTCCAGATGTTTTTGCGGCTGCTGCAACAGACAACTCAGCCAATCCGCGTTAATCTCCGCGTGCTCCGGCTCGGCGTAGGCAGATGCGCTTGATCGCTGCTGGCAGTGCCGTGATCTGTAACCAACGTGAATTCCGGATAGGCTGAAACTCATGCTGTTTCGTGCGCGTCACACACGGAACAGCATAAGTTTTGGGGCACAGTGCCCCAAAACCCGCTTCTAGAACTGATGTTTTCTAGAACTGATGTTAAGGTTACTCAACGATGCCTAAGACTGGCAGCGATCGCGGAGGGGGAACTGAGGGAGCCAGCAGTCCCTTTGCTAGGACGGGAGCCTTGGTCTGGGCGATCGCCGTATAGGCATCTCGCACTTGACTATTGACCGCAACCGTCTTCACATCATACAGATTCGTTGCCAGCTTGGGATAAAAGCCAATCCCGACAATCAACACTAGAAAGGAGATAGCGATGAACAATTCACGCGGAGTCGCATCCCGATACTTGGCATCGCCTGGGAGCACGCAACTGGTGCCAAAGCAAACGGCTTCATCACCAATCGGCGTATTGAGCGCTGGATTGTTCATGCCACAGGTAAGCGCCTCACCCGACACGAAGAAGACCCGACGCAACATCGACAGCAGATAGATAGGAGTCAAGATCAACCCGACAGCAGCCAAAACGATGATCACCGTACGGAAGGGCGAGCTATAGGAGTCACTAGTGGTCACCCCTAGGAAGACAGCGATCTCACTCGCAAAACCACTCATTCCAGGCAGGGCCAGAGAAGCCATCGAGCCAGCAGTGAACAGGGCGAACACCTTCGGCATGACGGTGCCAATCCCATCCATCTCATCCATCGAGAGAGTGTGTGTGCGATCGTAGGTGACCCCTGCTAGGAAGAACAACACCGCTGCGATCAGGCCATGGGAGATCATCTGCAACATGGCACCACTGATCCCTAAGTCGGTGAAGGAAGCAATCCCTAGCAACACAAAGCCCATGTGAGAGACCGAAGAGTAGGCCAAACGGCGCTTCATGTTGGGCTGGGCGAAGGAATTGAAGGCCCCGTAAATAATATTGACCACACCCAGAATCATCAGCACTGGCGCGAAGTAGACGTGAGCATTGGGTAGCAATTCCAGGTTCAGACGAATCAGACCGTAACCGCCCATCTTCAGCAGCACTCCGGCTAGGATCATCGACACAGGAGCCGAGGCTTCACCGTGGGCATCGGGTAACCAGGTGTGCAGGGGGAAAATAGCCAGCTTCACACCGAAGGCAATCAGCAGTCCGGCGTAGAGCAACAGTTCCATGCCGAGGGGGAATTCCTTCAGGGCCAGTTGCGCTAAATCAAAGGTGATGGGACCACCACCGTAGAGCGCCATCGCCAGACCAGCGATCAAAATAAAGATAGAGGCCAGTGCCGTATAGAGCAGAAATTTTGTAGCTGCGTAGCGCCGCTTCTGTCCTCCCCAGATGGAAACCAGCAAATAAACGGGAACCAGTTCAAGTTCCCACATGATGAACAGTAGCAACACATCTTGAGCGACGAAAACACCGATCTGGGCGGCATACAGCACCAGCATCAAGAAGTAGAAGAGGCGCGGCTTGCGGTCAACCTGCCAAGCTGAGAAGGTGGCGAGGGTCGTCACAAAACCTGCCAACAGCACGAGGGGCACCGATACACCATCCACGGACAGCGCCCAACGAAGTCCCAACTGGGGGATCCATTCGTAGCTTTCCGCGAGTTGAAATGTTGCACGTGTGGGGTCGTAGTGAGTCCAGAAGGCGTAGGACATCAGGACAAGATCCGCGAGACCCACTCCCAGGGCGTACCACCGTAGCGTTTTACCACCCTTGTCGGGCAGTACAGGAATTGCTAGGGACGCAACGAGCGGCAGCAGGACAATCGCGGTAAGCCAGGGAAACTGTTCCGGCATAGTGAATAAGAAGAAATACCTAGTCGTTAATGGACTTATTCTACTAAGCTTTGCAAAGTTTTGTTCATCAAAATTTACCTTGGGTAGCTATAGGTGATTTGGATGGAGCTAGCTACGGTGAACTCGTTTGCTTCAAACGCTCGAGTCTAGCGATATCCAGGTTTGTCCCCGGTTTGTCCCCAGTTTGCCAATGTTGCGAATTGGACTGCGAATTGGACGATGTTCTTCAAGCTTCTAGCGATGGAATCGGATGGCTGCGATCGCCAATCCGTGACAAAGGCGGATTCCGCGGCTAAAAAGGACGGTAAACCCAGCCCCGTGTCTAGTCTGCCTGTCCCAATATAGAAGCAGTGGACATAGAAGCAATAGAACACGTCGTTCTTTAAGGGCGCTGTTACAATACGTTACAGTAGTCACCGTCGCTCATCCTGATCCCTGGCCTCAATTCTGGGCTTCCCCTCATGCAAACTGTTGAACCCGTTCAGACCCCTGTAAAAACCAGCCCTGCGGAAATTGTGCCGGTTAGCCCAGCCGCAGCCGAGCCCCTTATTTCTGCCCATGCACCCGCGCAGGATGAGGTGCAACGCTACGATGCAGAGGCGATCGCTGCCCACTACCGTCGTCGTCCCTGGCAGGTGTGGACACGCACCCTCAACATCGTCCTCACCTTTCTCGGCTTTGCCCTGGGGATCTGGTTCGACCAGCGCATTGGTCGAGCTAAACAGAACCAGCCCTACCGAGCAGCCCAATTGCGCGAAATTCTGACTCGTCTGGGGCCAGCCTACATCAAGATTGGTCAAGCACTTTCCACCCGCCCTGATTTGGTGCCACCGGACTATCTGGAGGAGTTGACCCGCCTGCAAGACCAACTCCCCCCCTTCCCCAATGAAATTGCCTTCCAGTTCATCGAAGAAGAGTTGGGCGCACGTCCCGAACAAATCTATGCGGAATTATCTCCCAACCCGATCGCTGCAGCGTCGTTGGGGCAGGTCTACAAGGGCAAGTTGAAAACGGGGGAAGAAGTTGCCGTCAAGGTACAGCGCCCTGGTCTGGCAGAGCGCATTACTCTCGACCTCTACATCCTGCGGACCCTAGCCGCCTGGGCGATGCGAAACATCAAACGCATCCGCAGTGACTTGGTGGGCATTATGGATGAGTTTGGTGCCCGCATTTTTGAAGAAATGGACTACACCCAGGAGGGCCAGAACGCCGAGCACTTCAATCGGCTGTATGGCAAATTGCCTGACATCTATGTCCCTCGCATCTACTGGGAGTACACCAATCGTCGCGTCTTGACAATGGAGTGGATTAATGGCGTGAAGCTGATTCACCCGGCAGAAATTCGTGCCATGGGGGTAGATGCGGCTTACTTGGTGGAATTGGGTGTGGAGTGTTCCCTCCGGCAACTGCTGGAGCATGGCTTCTTCCACGCAGACCCCCATCCTGGTAATTTGCTGGCCACGCCCGAAGGCAAGCTGGCCTACCTCGACTTTGGCATGATGAGTGAAGTCAAGCCTGCCCAGCGGTATGGTTTGATCGAGGCGATTGTCCACTTGGTCAACCGCGATTTTGATGCTCTGGCCCAGGACTACGTCAAACTTGAGTTTTTGACGCCTGAGACCGATCTGGCTCCCATCATCCCTGCGCTTGCCGATGTGTTCAACAACGTTTTAGGGGCATCGGTTGCCGAGATGAACTTCAAGAGCATGACGGACCAACTCTCGCAACTGATGTACGATTTTCCCTTCCGAGTACCTGCTTATTACGCACTGATCATTCGTTCGTTGGTGACGCTGGAAGGCATCGCCATCAATGTTGATCCAGACTTCAAGGTACTCAGCAAAGCCTATCCCTACGTTGCCAAGCGGCTGCTGACTGACCCCGCCCCTGAACTGCGTAATTCCCTCAAGGACCTGTTGTTTAAGGACGGCACATTTCGCTGGAACCGGCTAGAAAATCTGTTGAGTAATGCCCGCAGCAGCCAAGAATACGACCTGACAGTCGCCATCGATCAGGCACTTAACTTCCTCTTCTCAGAACGGGGTGGCTACATCCGTGAGTATCTTGTGGAGGAGATCGTCAAGGCGATCGACACCGTGGGGCAAACGACTGCCGCTCGCATTCATCAAACCCTGCAACAGCAGTTAGGCTGGCTGATGGGACAGCAGCCTTCTGACACTGATCAGCCCCCTGCTGTTAACCCTCAGCAACAGCAGACCTTAGACCATTTAGTCCGTGTCTTGGGACTGATCCGCGAAACGCCAGGATTTGACCCGATGCGAATTGTGCCGCTCTTGCCCAATTTGCTGACCCGCAAAGAGACCCAACAGATGGGACAGCAGATTGCTAGTAGACTGGTGCAACGAGTTGCGGTGCGCTTTATTCGCGAGTATCTAGTGCCGACGGAGGATGATTTGGGTGATCGGAATGGGGGCGCAATTACACCGCCATTCCCACCTCGTCCTCAGGAACCTACCAAATCTGCTGACCCCCGTCTGGCACTCCCTAGCGCCTCTAGAGGCTAGTCTTGGATGCTGGCGGATCGTGATGCGGTGGTGATTGGCGACGTAGGGCTGCCGTTGTGCGGCTATGCTAGCGACCTACAATGGTCAGAGCGACCCAAATAATTCCTGAGCGCGCTTTTGAATGGCAATCAGGTTGACTGCAAGGTTGTGTTTGAGGCGACGTTCAATCAGGGCGATGGGCATTGTCAACGGAGGCAATACGTTGACCGTGTACGAGAGTTCCGTTGCCTGTTGCCCGGTCAAGGGGTGTAGATGCCAATGACCAAAGAATTGTTTGAAGTCTCCCTCGACCATCTGAAAGTCAATCTGATGGGGGAAATGCTCCACCATATCGAGCACTACCCTGGCACAAAACTTAAGGCGCAGGAAGGATTGGGCCCCAACCTGCTCAATCCGAATGCCCCCGCTGGGATGCTCAATGGTGCGACTGCTGGTGAGATTGGGGATAAAGTCGGCTAGATGCTCGTAATCTGTCAGGATTTGCCAGAGTTGTTCCGCCAAAAAGGGCACCTGGATTCGGGCAGAGATGCGTCGTTGCCGTCCGGAGGTTTTTTCCGCAGTGACCTCAACTTGGTTGAGGTCTGCCATTTCAAGGCATTCTTCTTCCGGCGGTTCTATTGTGTCTAGTGGATCCAGGGGTTCTGTATCTAGCTCTTCAGCCACTTCTAAAAAGTCGCTCAGATTACTCATAGCTGAAATCTTATCTCACATTGTTTGCAGTTGAGTAAGTACAACTGCTTAAATTTTCCTCAGGCGAGGGACTCCTTCAGCAAGTTGGCGACTTGGGGTAAGGTCAGTGTGAACTGAGTTAACCAGGCATCAGAGTCAGGGCAGGGGACACTGGTAACCGAAATTGTGCCACCTATGTGAGCCACTAATCCTTTGACCAGTGCCAAGCCCAACCCAATTCCAGGGATTGCCTGCTGGGTTGCGCCGTTGCCTCGCCGGAACTTCTCGAATACAAAAGGGATCTCCTCTGGCGTAATAGGTGCCCCCGTATTGCTGATAGCAATGACCACCTGGGGGTTGATTGCCTCATGGTTGAGGGACACCTTAAGCAAAATCTGACTGCCAGCATTGCTGTACTTTTTGGCATTAGTCAGCAACTCCACCAGGATGCGATTGAGGCTGTCGGCATCGGTGCGCATGGGCAGCGATCGCTCTGGCAAGTCCAGTTCCAGCGTCAACTCTCGCTCAGCCAACTGTTCCGCCATCAACTGCTGCAAATCTCGCACAAAGAAACGCAGGTCGATCTGGTGTTGTTGTGCCGGGTCTGCCCGTGTCTCGAGCTTTTGCAGCGCCAGCAGATCGTTAATCAAGCGGGTCTCCTGAGCGCACTGCTGTTCCAAAATACTCAGGTAGCGATCGCGCTGTTCGGGCGAGAGGTTGGCTTCGCGCAACATCCGGATAGCGAGTTTCATACTGGTCAAAGGAGTCAGCAGTTCGTGACTGACCGTGCTAAGAAACTCCTCCATCACCTGGTTCATGCGCCGGAGTTGGTCTACCTGCTGTCGTGTCTTCTCATACAGCTTGGCCTGCACCTCTAGACTACGTTGCAGTTGGGCAGTCCGTTCATCCACCAGGGAATGGACCTGTCGCAAGGCCCGTGTCTGGATCATGGCGGTCCCCAGTTGAGCGGCCACCAGTTTGGTGAACACGATTTCCTCCGGCGTCCATGCACGCGGCTGGCTATGCTGAAACACCAAACATCCCAGCACTGACCCCTGATGCTCAATCGGCAACATCAGCAGGGCTGGCCACTGTGCTGGATTGAACAGGTCTGCACTGCGAAATGTTGGGCTACTTGGGCGCTGATGGTGCTTGTCTAGGGAATCGATCCCAATCGGTTGGGAGGGTTCGGCCAGGAGCGCCTGACACAACTCACACTCTGTGATGGAGAACGAGAGCTGAGCTGAATGACTGACGGCGGAGGCGATCGCCCCCGTCGAGTTGGCAACCAGGGCTGACCACCGCGGATCGCTGGTCCATTCGTATTCCAGCATCACCCTTGCGGTGCTGTTGGCCTGTCCGAGTCTTGCCTCCCTAGTTCTAAACCGAGGGTCGGCATACTTCATGACCAGCACCATGCCCCGGCTGATATTCAGGAGAGATGCAGTCCCCTCAACCCCCAGTTGAAAAATTTGTGGCAAGTCAGAACTGCCTCGTACCGCGTGGCTCAGTTGATCGATCAACGCCTGATACCGTACCTGCTGTTGCACGTACCGCTCGAGTTGAGCCTGAGAAATGGCGATCGCCACTGATTGAGAAAATGTTTTCAGCATCTGCACCTCCAACTCCGTCCATGCTTGCGGCTGCGATCGAGTGAAGATAACCACTCCGTTGCTATTGCCCTGAAAGAAGGTGCGGGTCACCAAGCGAAGGGGGGACTGGAGGGCATCGGTGGGAGCGTTCGAGGACGTGGCAGCTTTGCTCGAACTACGGCGTTTCCGTGAGGGTGTGGCATGAGCCACCTCAGCAACTGTTTGCCCGTCGCCACACACTGAGATGGGCGGATCATCCTCTGCCTGATGCTGCACCTGAGCATGGTTGATGAGCGCTTGCCAAGGGGTACCGTCCTGAGTCACTACCACCTCCTGGGCAGGACTCCAGACGACGCATTGCTCTACCTCTTGGTGACGGCTCAGGACTAGCAGCACACACTGGTCAAGCTGAAACAGAACGCCTGCTTCAGTCACCAGTTCCACCAGAGCTGCAGACGGCGTTTCGCTCCTCAACAAGACTGAGGCCAGTTCGTGTCGCACCTGCTGAAGCATCAATTCATTGCCATCGGCAAGGGGCAAAATAGTCGATGGAGTGTACAGGTGAGCCATGAACTCTAAAGGTGAATCAACCGTGTTGTCGGGCACTGATCGGGGAAAGAATAGGCTCGGGAACAGGATTCGCTCTATCTAGGGATGCTAGGGATGAACTTTGGGATGAGAAGCACCCTTCTGGTGATCCTCATCCAACACTGATCCTCAATCAATGAGCAGTCTTCAGGAAGAAGACTAGCCTAGACAAAGCGCTCCTGCTGCCGCCAGCTTCAAACAGAAAATTATGATACGTTTGTATGGATTCAACTACTTCAGTAGGCAAATGTGGCAGTGTTGAGGGGTGAAATTCTTGGATGGAATTCTGGCCATGAACGCTCAATTTCGGTGTGGAAATGTGTGCATTCAGCGCCTCAACTTGCTCTAAATTACACGGTGCAGCGGGTGGCCAGAATCCGTAAAATCCCCACGATTCAGCCCGCTTGTGAGGAACGTCGGCTGGCGCCGACAGTGTTCTCACGACCCTGCTTGACAGCAGACCATCTAGCTTGACCCCGTTTACCTATGGCGATCGCACCCATGCAGGCCGACTCTACGCAAACCATTGGCACTGTCAAAGGCCCCGGTGAAACGGGGAACCAGTACGTCTTCATTACCACAAACAACCGCTCAGTTAAAATTGGAGAATTTGTCTACTATGAGGTGGCCACCGAGGACGCTGGGGAACCTGCGTTGAAGATTTTGGGCAAGATCTGCGATCGCGCCCTAATTGACCACCTGCCCGATCGCATCTTTGCCGACACCGAGATCAGCCCCGAAACCATTGCTGCTCTGGTCGGCTTTGCCCACCCCAACCCTGAAATTTACCAGGTGACGGTGGAGGTGGTGGGTTACTTTCACCCGGCTCTGGGGTTCGTTAACCCCCGCCGTGCCCCCGATCCTGGCGCTAAGGTCTACCTGGCCCAGGACGAGTATCTAAAGCAGGTGCTGAACCGCAAACAACCGGGCCAGATTGGTGCTGCCCACATCGGCTCACTGTTGCTGCGGGAGGGGGGCGCTGTCCCTGTAGTGCTGGATGTGAAGGAACTGGTCAGTACCCATATGGCCATTCTGGCTGGCACCGGTTCCGGCAAGTCCTACACGGCAGGAGTCTTAGTGGAGGAATTGCTCGCACCCCACAACCGGGCTGCTGTGCTGATCTTTGACCCCCATGGCGAATATGGAACTCTGTCAGAACTGCGGGGACATCCTGCGTTCACCACTGAAGAGGGCTACTCGCCGCAGGTGAAGGTGTTGACGCCTGACCAGATCCGCATCCGTGTCTCATCGCTGGACTACTACGACATTCTAACGGTGCTGCCAGAAATGAGCGATCGCCAGCAGGCCATCCTCAACAAAGCCTTTCAGATCGTCCAGCGTCACCGTAGGGGGGACTATCGCTGGAGCATTCAGGACTTGATTGCCGCCGTTTATGAGGCCGATACGAGTGAAGACGATGAGGGCAACCCCAAAACCGGGTCTTCGGCGCCGGCGATCGCCTGGAAGTTAGAGCGGGTGGAGCGATCGCCCTACTTTCACCCGTTTGAGCACCTAGCTCCGAAGGACTTGTTTCAGCCGGGACAGGTCACCGTGTTGCAGATGAATGAGATCAGTCAGGAAGAGCAACAAGTCATCTGTGCAGCAGTGTTGCGGCAGGCAAACCAAGCGCGGATGAATACGGTGAAGGAGAACAACACTCCCGACGATGAAAACTATTTGCCCTATCCCGTTTTCATTTTGCTGGAGGAAGCCCACCGCTTTGCCCCCGCCCACGAACCGTCCCGCTGTAAAAACATCCTGCGCACTATTTTGAGCGAAGGCCGTAAATTTGGCTTGGGGGTCGGGTTAATCACACAACGCCCTGGCAAGCTAGACTCGGATGTGCTGTCGCAGTGCATGAGCCAGTTCATCATGCGCATCGTCAACCCCGTAGACCAGGACAGCCTGAAGTATGGCGTAGAGGCGGCAGGTCGAGATCTGCTGAAGGAACTCCCAGCCTTAACCAAAGGGCAGGTGATCATAGCAGGCGTATGTGTGAATACCCCTGTCCTCTGTCAAGTCCGCAAGCGCCGCACCAAGCATGGCGGTGAGACGATTGATGCACCGGAGATCTGGCAGAAGCATTTCCAGCAGCACCAAGTGAAAACACGGGAGATCGAGCAGGCTCCCGTGGTGGGGCGATCGCGCCCCAAAACTGTTCGGGGGGTGAGTATTGACTAAAGCCACCTTGTCAACTGACAGTCATACATCACAGCAATTCTCAATTTTGGAGTTCTAGTGTGGTTTTAGCCCGCCACGGACGGGCTAAAACCACACTAGAACTGGGATGTTTGCACCCTGCGGGTGCAAACATCCCAGTTCTGATTTTCATGCCGATAGTTGCCGCGTACAGCACAGGATCCTGCCGCTTCAGGGGTTGAGTGGTGTGGTCGCAGGCCACACTACTACAAGGAGCTATATTGAGCCTATTGATTTTTCGAATGCTTTAGCAGCGTGGGGAGACGCTTATCCGGGAGACTACCAGCTTTAGAAAAACAGGGAACTACAGTCAGTAAACCTAACCAAAGAACTAAAGCACTGACTTCAAACATAAGTGAAGAGAAAGTGAAGAGTCTTGTAAAGAAGTAAACTTCGGTAATTTACTATCCCTTAGTTCTACCATGATTCTTAGGAGGAACGATCCTCCAAAATCAGAAATTTACCGTTTCAAGCAACGTAGAACCTACGGAAAAGCTGACTAATTCGGTAGGCCATCATCCTATCCTCAACCCAGTATGGACGAAGAACGACTGCTCGCAGGAGTAGTGCTGCCATGCTGAGCGCAGAATGACGCGATCGCCAATGCAGCCGTGTATCGATTGGATGGAGCAGGTCGCGTAGATCCTGGGTTGATTGATCTGGGGTGGATGTGGGACGGTAGAACTCTACCTGGCACACAGGTGGGGTGAAGAGGGCTGGCAGATGGTGGCAGAGCAAGGTGGGGCATTTGTCGATAATTGGGCCTATCTGAAGACAGAACTCAACTGGCTCGAAAAGCTCCTGATGGTTGCCGTGGCTCGACAACAGAAGGAAACTAAGGAAGTCGAAAAAATAGCTCGCTCCAAGGCAGACCGGGCCAGTAGCCACTGGTGGAAAGGGATCGTTTCCTTGGAAGGACAACCCGCCTACGATGAATACCGCAAACCTGCGGTTCCCCCTCAGAAGCAACCCTATCACCAGCAAATGGAGGCCCGCATCCAGGCGACGCGACAGCGGGGTGTGGAGTTAGGATTGCCGTTGTTGCGCGATCGCCTCCAACTCACCCCCTTTGAAAAAAATCTGGTTCTGCTCAGTCTCGCTCCAGAAGTCAATCGTCGCTATGCTCGCCTCTACCGCTATCTGCAAAATGAGGAAGGCGTTCTTCACAGTGACCTGCCGACCCTAGATCTGGCTCTGCGCCTGCTCTGTCGGGACGACCGGGAGTGGCGCACCGCCCGAACTCGCCTGCTGTCTGGCTCTCCTCTGCTACAGCACAACCTGCTGCACCTGTTGCCTCGTCCCCTCGACACAACTCTCAACCACTACCTGCAACTCTCACCCCCTCTGCTCGATTACCTCCTCACCGAGCAACCAAGCGCAGACCGTCTCGAAACTCTGCTCACCCAAATTTCTCCCCTTGTCCACCCCACCGCTCTTGTCATTGATGAGACGCCGATCGCTTGGGAAGACCTCATCCTGCCGCCGTCACTACTAGCGAAGCTCAAAACTCTGGAACGCCAGCACATGTCCCAAGGCACGATTGCTCTGTTTGCTGGCAAACCAGGAACGGGCAAGACCACCGCTGCGCTGGCGATCGCCCACTCTCTGCAACAGCCGTTACACAGGGTGGATCTGGCAAGCATCCACCCGACGGACTACAGCGCCTTGTTGCAGGAAATCGCCACTCGCCGGCCACCCGTCTTGCTGATCCAATCGGCCCAGAATTGGCTGCGCCGATCGGCAATCCTCTCCCCTGCGGCAATCCATCAATTTTTCGCAGAACGTCACCGTCAACCTAGTCTGACTCTCTTGAGCCTGCCATTGCGAGAGGCAGTCGCATTGCATTGGCAGCCTTACTTTGGGGCGGTCTTGGAGTTTGCTCTGCCCACTGAGAGCGATCGCCTGCAACTGTGGCAACGCGCTTTCCCAGCAGAGGTACCTTTGGCCGAGGCCTTCGATTGGCAGGCGCTGGCAAAAGTTCGATTGACCGTGGGTGAGATTCGGATGATTGCCCAGAGTGTTTTCCAGCAATGGTCAACTACTCATCAAACAGCCCTCAGCCTGTCGGAGGTTCAAGCGGCGATCGCTGATTACCAGCAGAGATGGGGCAAGAGGGTGTGGTAGTAACATCAGTTCCGGTTAAGTGGGGTTTGGGGCACTGCGTGGTACGCGGTGCCCCAAACCCCTTGACGTGCTGTGTGCAACGCGCACAGACAATCGAAGGGGGGCAGCGTATGCGGAATTTTCACGTTAACAGGTGAAGAGTTTCTTTACAGGATCTCGGCGGACCTGTCTAGAAAATCCGCAACAATGTTTACGTAAATTAACGATTACACTAGAGAACAACGAGGAGATTCTGCTTCTTTCGCGCTTTGGTTACATACCTAGGAGTTGTTTATGGCTGATGTACCCACTGGTGGGCAAATGCTCTGGAAACTAGAGGGGGATGACCGGGTATTGTACCTACGTCACCACCCTTCTGAAGAGTGGCGGCACTACGAGGAGTTTCCCCAGTACGTCTTAAAAGATCCGGTTGGATTTACCAAGGGGATTTCGACTTTCCTTGCGCTCTTAAAGAAAGATTGGAAGACCGTTAAGTCCTGAGTTCTCTCAAGGCCAACTGTCTCCATGCTGACATTGAGCTTCAGTCGAAAACAAAGTGCTTAGGGCAGACACAATGCCCAAATTAGGGCAGACACAATGCCCAAAATAGTTCAGCAGTTAGAGGGGAAGTGTGCTGTAGTGCGCTTTCCCTCTAACTGCTGAATAGTTCTTGTGATGTGTGAGATGAGCTATACCAACGTAAATTCCAGATAAGCTGAAACCCGCTTAACCAGAACTGATGTTATACCAGTTTAAGGCCAGTTGATTCTGACAATTGGATTCTCTGAACGTTGGCCTTGAAGTTTAAACTCAGAAGTCTGAACTCAATTGTATTGCGAGATCCCCGCTCAAAGAACGTCTCGCAACGCAGGCAGTGAGCAGTGAAAGGTGTCCAACATCCAATAGGAAAAGGCGGAACTTGAAATTATCTTGAAATTATGAATTTGTGAAATTGGAGTTTGGCAAGCTTTTTCCTCTGAGATGCTCAAACACACTCTTATCGCCAATATCAGGTGGAATCGCTTGAATCGCTTTGCGGATGGCAAATACCAACATCAACACTGCCCATGCTCCTAATAGGAAGCGCTCTACGGCAAGCGGCAAAATTCCCGTCAGATGGCCTAACAACAGCACTGGTACTAGGGGGGTCAGCAGCTTAGTCTCAAATCGATCAAAGCAAAAGGCCTCTTTGAAGAAAAGGCCGGTCAAAGCAGCGAAGACAAATCCAACAGCGAGAATGGTGAGTGGGTTTTCGTAGACTGTCAACGCAAATGGTCGGGGGTCACTGTGACCAATATAGGCTGAGGCGATCGCCCCCACACCCCAAAACACCTGCAACAGTCGATGCAGCGCCACCATGTAGATATGGATCGTCCACAAGCTGATCCCCAGTGCCCCAACAAACACTGTATAGAGCGGGGTAATCCACTGCAACAGGTCAGGATTGCCATGGCTCAACAGGGCAATCCCTGTCCCGGCTGCAAAACAAACTGCTGCCACCATCAACGCAGCGCGATAGATAATCACTCCTTTGCGATCGCCCTCTGTGATCGTGAATTCACCAAACTGCCCCTGATAAACCACTGGCTCACTCATACTCAAGCCTCCCACACTTGTCAGACCCATCATGGGCTTATTTCAACTCTATCGCTGATCACCAGGATTGCTGATCTGAAGGAGGCATATTGATCGCACTAGCCAACCTTGTTATGGCGCTACGTGCTCATGATGTAAAAATCGTTTTGTGGGAAACCCCGCGCAGCAGGGTTTCCCACAAAACGATTTGTTCTAACCTATCAGGCAGTTCGCTTTGTGAAGCGTGCCAGATATTCCTGATTCGCCCGACTCGCAACGGAATTGGTGACTGGGTCCAGGTGGTCTACCACAAAGTAAGGAGTAAACAGGCTGCGGATCTCCTCAGGAGTAGTGCCGAAGGGGGGGCCACCAGGCATTGAGTGTGCCCAGAAGAGAGCAATCAATTCGCCCGTCGGCTTGAGCAGTTGGTGGACGAGACGAACATAGGCGGGGCGCTGTTCCAGGGCGATCGCACAGAAACAGGTGTGCTCCAGCACATAGTCGAACTGCCTCGCCAGAGGTTCTCCCAGGTCAAAAATGTCTTGCTGGAGGGTGGTGAGGGAAAGGCCGCGGGCGGTAGCACTGGCTTGGGCAGCGGCGATCGCAGAGGGGGCAAAATCCACGCCTGTCACCTCGAACCCGTGCTGGGCAAACAGCAACGCATCATGCCCACGCCCCATGCCCAACACAATCATTCGTCCTGGTGGGGGAGCAGCAGGAGAGGCCAACAAGGATACAAAAGGGGGAGCTGGCTGCCCCAGATCCCAGCGGGCTGTGTCAGATTGGTAACGAGCTTCCCAGAAGGTAGCAGAGAGATCATTCATCAGCAGAACCGTTTAGGATGATTGGGGATTACAGATTTAGGAGAGCGAAAAATTTGGTGTACGCAGTACAACGCTAGACCGATCCTCACCCACAATACTTCAGAGGAGGCAATCGACCACCGTCAGTGGGTCAGACCATTCAGAGACCATTCAGACAGTACACACCTCAGACGGTTCACACCTCAGACAGTACAAGTAACAGCAACAAAACTAGCCATGACAAAGCCATTTATTCTGGTGAACAACGAAAACATTTCACTCTCGCAAGCATTCAACTACCTCCAACAGGCAGGTAAGTTGGATGGTGTGATTGGTGAAATTTTGCGGCAGTACGTGCTCGATCGTGAGATCAAAACCCGGACTGACCTAGACGTTCCTCCAGAAACCGTGCAGCAAGCCATCACTGAGTTTCGGATCCAGTCAGGCTTGATGGAGGGAGGCCAATACCAACAATGGCTGGAGAGTCAGAACCTGGATGATTTTTCCTTTCATCAGCGGGTTGAGGCAGACTTGAAACTAGGGCAACTCCGCGAAAAGATTACCCAACCTCGCCTGCAAGAATTCTTCATCGAGCGTAAACTCTATCTCGATCAAGTTGTTCTTTCGCGGATCACCGTCAACAGCCGCGAGCAAGCCGAAGAGCTTTACCAGCAAATTGTTGAAGGAGCCAGCTTTGAGCAACTAGCCCAGGAATTCTCAGTCTCCGATGACCGGGTGTTCAATGGCATGATGGGGATCATGAGTCGCGGGGATATCCCCGATGCGCTGCGGGCTGCCGTCGATGTGTCACAACCAGGCGACCTGATTGGTCCCGTCGAGAACCCACCCTACTGGTGCGTTTTTCGGTTGGAACAGGTGATCCCCGCGTCCCTGGAAAATCCCCAACTGGTGCAGGTGTTACAGAACCAATTGTTGGAACAATGGGTGCTAGAACAGCTCCAGGGACAGTCGATCGAGATCAAGATGGATGAGGACGTGTGAGTTTTCTAGTGAAGCTTGGTCAAAGAATCCGCTTTGGATTTGCTCCTCTCCTAGTGTTCCTCTGCTGTCTTCTGACGCTCACCGGGTGCAGTCCTACTCCACCTGCCTCCAGCGTCATCCACCTCACCCTCTGGCAGGGGGTGAACCCGCCCCCCAACCGGGATGTGTTGCAAGTTCTAGTGGATCGGTTCAACCAGAGCCACCCAGACATCCAGGTAGAGTCGCTCTACGTGGGGCAGGCAGACCAGCAGATGCCTAAAATCCTGGCAGCAGTCGTGGGCAATGCTGCTCCTGACCTGCTGTGGTTCTCTCCCATGATTACGGGGCAACTGGTGGAGTTGCAGGCATTGCGTCCGCTGGAGGACTGGCTCGACCAAACCCCCATCAAGGCCGAGATTGACCCTACCCTGTTTGAGTCGATGGTGTTAGAGGGCCACCTCTGGTCGGTTCCCTTTGGCACGAATAATGTAGGGCTGTTCTATCGTCCTAGCCTATTCCAAGCCGCAGGGATTACCCATCTCCCCCAGACCTGGGATGAGTTGCGCCAGGTCGCAAAGCAACTCACAATCCCGGCCAAAGGCCAGCATGGGATGCTGCTGCCCTTGGGTAAGGGTGAGTGGACGGTGTTTACCTGGCTGCCTTTTCTATGGAGTGGCGGGGGTGAACTGGAAGTCTCACCGCAGGGTCAGTGGAGGGTCAACAATGCCGGGGCGATCGCCGCCCTCACCTTGTGGCAAGACTTAGTCTGCGACGGCTCTGCTATCCTCTCCCAACCAGAACGTGGCTACGAACTAGACGGCTTCTTGTCAGGCAAGGTGGCCATGCAACTGACTGGCCCCTGGACCCTGGGGCAACTGGCAGCAACCGGGGTCGATTTTGCTGTCATGCCGATTCCTGCCCAACAGCGACGAGCCACCAGCATCGGCGGCGAAAATTTGTTCTTGTTCAAGTCCACGCCTGAGCGAGAGGCGGCGGCTCTGGTGTTTGCCGAATATGTCCTCAGCGAAGCCTTTCAGACAGAATGGGCAACCAAAACGGGATATTTACCTGTAAATCTGCGATCGCGCCAGAGTGCAGCCTATCGTCAGTTTATTGCCCAACAACCCAGTGTGGCAGTCTTCCTAGAACAAGCAAAGCATGGGCGATCGCGCCCCATTGCCCCGGGGTACAATCGCATTTCAGAAAACTTGGGTCGTGCGATTGAAGCCACCCTTCTGGGTAAACGTACTCCTACAGAGGCTATCACCGAAGCTCAAAATCGCTTAGACCTGCTGTTTGGAACCAGGAGATAGTCGGTTCTCAGCAAGCTATTGCCCACAGCAGCATCAGATGAAGAGCAACGATGCAGACTGCAACCAAGCATAACGTCAGTTCGGGTTAAGAGGGTTTTAGGGCGCCGCGCGGGGCGCTGTGCCCCAAAACCCTTGCTGTGCCGGGCGCGACGCGC
>DVEB01000093.1 GCA_015295905.1 Synechococcales cyanobacterium M55_K2018_004 | reverse complement strand
CTGTGGTTCCCCTATCTCCAGTTCACCCTGCCCAGCGGCCAAAATTCCATTCTTTACCCCCCTCACCTACCCCATCTTACCCACCCTATGCCTCACTACCAGCAAATTCTCCGCCTCAACACCCACGGCAAAACACTCCACAAAATCACCTCAAGAATTGCCGAAATTGTCGCCCAATCGGGTGTTCGCACAGGAATATGCAACTTATTTCTACGTCACACCTCTGCCAGCTTAATCATCCAGGAAAATGCTGACCCAGATGTGCTGGGCGATTTGGAGCAATTCCTCTCCCAGCTCGTCCCCGAAGGCTATCATTACGTCCATTCCACAGAAGGGCCAGATGATATGCCAGCTCACATCCGTAGTGTCTTAACCCATACATCTGAGCAAATCCCCATTGCAAACGGCAAGTTGATGCTGGGAACTTGGCAGGGCATCTACCTCTGGGAGCATCGGTCGCATGGCCATCAGCGAGAATTAGTGGTGCATGTGTGGGGCGATTGAGCCAAGACATTTGTCTCTCAGCCTTCAATCACCACTTCTAGCTAGGATAGCGTCGTGATGCCACCAGCAGTCCGTCTACACGTCATCAAATCCGCCTCCTTCCTTTTCCTTATCATCCTCTACTGAGCCGTGACACACTCCAAGCAGGAAATTCGGTTTGAGGTCGTTGTTCGTGCTGACCAAGCCAACTTACTAGAAGGGTTAGCACTCTGGCAGGAGTTGGGCTTGCTCTCGGAAGAACAAGTCCGCAAATTGTGTCGTCAACAGTTGTCCTGTCCGCTGCCCCAACGGATGCCCGCTGCTGCTCTCCCCGCTGCCGATTCTTTCATCCCTGCCCCAACTCTCACAGCTCAGCCTTCTCCCACCCCTTCTCCTGCCCCCCGCCCCGCCTGGCTTTCCCAGCGAGTTCAAGCGTTGATGGAAGAAATCAGCATCATTTGGCTGCTCTTCCTGGGGGTGTTTCTGGTCGTTGTGTCTTCGGGGGTGTTGGCGGCGAGTCAGTGGCAGAATTTTTCGGCAACGGGACAATACCTGGTTCTCCTGGCCTACACAATCGCCTTCTTTGGGGCCGCGACCTGGACGACTCAACGACCGACGCTGCGACTCACAACCCAGATGTTGCGGTTGGCAACGCTGCTGCTGCTGCCCCTTAACTTCTGGCGGATGGATGCGATAGCTCTCTGGAACGAACCCTGGGGCTGGGCGATCGCTCCGGTTGCGGCTCTGGTGCTCAGCGTCATCGGGGTCAAGCTGCTGCAGGCGGCGATCGCACCACCCGTTAACCGCCGCTATGTAATTGTAATGGCCCTGGCGTTGAGCTGGCTGCACTGGGGCTGGGCACTTCCGGCAGTCCCCCTGATCGCCAGTTATGCAGCGACGATCGGCACGGCGCTGACCCTGACGACGCAGTTTCCCTCCCCCTCTGAGGAAGAGCACCCCGCGCAACCCACGACCTTCGGCCAAGCCGTCCTGGTGTTGCTGGTTTCTGTGCTGGTGGTTTTGGCACGGGCTTGGTGGTCAGACCACGTTCCCCTCGAGCAATTGGGGCTGGCCTTTGGGGTATGTGGTGGGGTGCTGTGCTGGCAGACTCGTCACCTGCCCACTCGGCGGCTGTGGGGGTGGGTCGGCATTGCGCTGCTGCTCCTTGGTTGGGCCGCCACGATCAGCACCCAGCCCCCTTGGCAGGCGATCGCCATTAGTCTAATCGCGATCGCTCTATTGCTTGATCGCCTGGCGTACACCTCCCGCAGGCGCGACCTAGTCGCCTTGTTCTTAGTCGGCTTGCAAACCTGGCTCCTCCTGGGTGAGATGATTCCCCTCACGATTCGGCAGGAAATCTTTGCCTGGCTCAGCCAATGGGCAGGGACAGAGGGAATGCCTTGGGCTGTTCTGGGAGTGACTGTGTTTCCCTGCGTGATGGCCACGGCAGGCGTGGGCCGCTGGTATGAGAGACAGTCTCAACCGCAACTCAGTCTGACCGCCAATCACCTTGCCCTGCTCCTGGGAGGCTGCCTGCTGCTGTTGGGGGCAACCAATCGCTTGATGAGTGCGCTGACCTTTACCTTGGCCTGCTTGACGCTCGTTGCTACCCTCTATCGGCGGGAGTCCATCCCATTGTGGGCGGCCTATTTAGTCCAAGGCTTAGGGTTGGGTGCGATCGCCACTTGGATCGCTTGGGGGTTTCCCTCCCTCCCACTGTTTGGCTGGAGCCTGGTGATGCTGGCCCTGGCCTTGGCCGAGTGGGGCTTGTGCCTGCGCTCCCATGGGTCAGTGCAGCAAACCGCCTGGCACATGGGTTTAGCTCTAGCAGCGCTGGGCGGACTGCTGTTTTGGAGCGCCATGCCACGCCACCCCTGGGGATTGCTGTGGCTAGTCGTCCCTCTGGCCCTGACCGTTCTGGCCTACAGGCGCACCTTTTTGCCCTACAAAACGGCGATCGCTAGTAGTAGCGTGGCCGCTGTGCTGGTGCAGGGCTTGACCTATACAAGCTGGAGCTCGCGCCTGTTGAGCCTAGGGCTAATGACAGGACTGTTGTTCTGGAATGTGCGTCGGCTTCCCCTCAAGCGATATGCCATCATCCACGTTGGCCTTGGCCTCTGCTTTGTCGGTGCGCTGTTTTGGCGGCTCTGGGAGGGGCTATTGATCGCGTGGACGGTTCCCCCCCCGCTGATGATTGCCATGCTGTGGGGACTGTGGCACTGGCAGTCGGGGCGGGAGACGCCGCTTAGTGGGGTCTATCGGGTTAGCTTGCGGGGATGGGCGATCGCGCTTTCAAGCCTGACGCTTCTGGTGTTTCTGGGCAACAGTCTATTGCTCTTCTTCGTTTGGCCGCCCGAACTGCAAGACCTCGTGAGCATGGGGATATTGTTGGCAGCGATCGCCTATCGGCTCTGGTTGTGTCCGACGAATCTGGGCTTTTTCAGCCTTGCAACTGCGGCAGAACTGCTGCTGCTGCTGTTGATTGCCTGGGTGCAACCCGTCTCCTCGTCGCAGGAGTTAACCAACCGCTTTACCACACTGGCGATCGTCAACTTGGCGCTGGGTCTTGTCACCCAAGTGGTAGGCGACCTGGGAACAGTCAGGTATGACCGCAGTTATTCAGTCAGTTGGCACATCATCCCCCTGAGCTATGGTCTGATTGGCATGCTGGTTGGTCACCTACCCTCCTTCAACGCTACGACAGGCCTCTATACCCTTGCCTTTGCCTTAGTTAGCCTTGGTGTGGGACGACGACACCTCTACCTTCAAACCATTGCTTACCTAGGACTGCTACTGATCACGGCGGGGTTGTATGAACTGCTGATCTACCAACTGACCCAAGCACCAGCAGGCGCCACTGGAGATGGCATCATCCTGCTGGCCGGTTTGGCAGCATTGCTCAGCGTGGGCGATCGCCTCCTTTGTGGCAACATCGCAACCTACTTGCGGGTCTCCCCTAGGGGAGTCCGCTGGTTGGCATTGGCGCACTGGATTTTGGGCAGTAGCCTACTGTTGGCCTCGCTGGGGTTCGACCGCAGTCAGACGGGCGGCCTCCTCTGGATTGGGGTGGCACTGATCCTGGCAGTCGATGCCCTGTGGCAGGGGCGTACCCAGGAAATCCTAACCTACTTCGGCATTGCTATGGCGGTTGCCGCTCTGATATATGGGTTGTGGCTGGCGTTTCCGGATAGCACTGCATTGATGGCTTGGGCTGGAGCGATCGCCAGCCCCCTTGCCTGTAGCCTATACTTGGTGCGTTGGCCACGTCTGGGGTGGAGCGATCGCCCCTGGAAACAGTCCGCATTGGTGCTGCCTCTGCTGCTGGTGATCAGCTTCGCCTCCTGGGTAAATATCCCAACGCTGTTTATCATCGGTGCCTTTTATGCCTGGGCTGCGAAGATGCGTCGTCAGGTGCGTCTGAGTTACATCAGCGTGGTTCTGGCCAACTGGGGCATTCTGTCTTGGCTAGACCAGCACCATCTTCAGGAGGCTTTGATTTACGCCAGCCTGTTGGGGCTGTCGCTTCTCTATCTGGCGCAGGTCGATCCTAGCTTCCAAAGTACGACGACAACCTCTGCACAGCAACGGGAGAGTCGTCACTGGCTGCGGATTCTGGCAGTGGGGCTGATTGTGTTGACGAGCCTCTATGAAGCCGAGCAGAGCTTGGGCAAGGCTGTGATTGCCCTGGCGATCGCGCTCATCCTGGTCTTGACCGGACTCTCGCTGCGAATACGAGCCTACCTATTTGTCGGCACGCTGGCATTTATCTATCAGGTTTTGCGTCAGTTAGTCCTCTTAATTAGCACCTATCCGCTCCTGTTGTGGGCCGTTGGAATTGTCCTTGGACTCCTGTTTATCTGGATTGCTGCCAACTTTGAGACTCGCCGCAGCCAAATGACGACCTTTGTGCGTCACTGGGTCACAATACTAGAGCAGTGGGAATAATCCACAGGAATTATTATTGCCTGGGAGTGCCAAAAACCTGAACCCAGTAATGACGGTAGCGATCGCTCGGAGCACTGACGTAGCCGAAGCCAATTTCGGTGAAGCGTCGATTCAGGATATTTTGCCGATGGCCGGGGCTGTTCATCCACTGACGCATGGTAGCAGCGGGGGTTGCACCACCAGCGGCAATGTTTTCGCCCACCATCGAGTAGTTATAGCCAACGGCACGCGCCCGATCCACTAAGGTGGAACCGTCGGAACCCGTGTGACTGAAGAAACGGTTACGCACCATATCCTCAGCATGGCGTTGGGCAGCTTGAGATAGTTTGGCGGCAAGCCGCAGTGGGGGCAACCCCGCCCGAGCACGCTCTGCATTGGTGAGGCGTAGGAGTTCCTGCTCAAAAGGATTAGTCGATGGGGAGGCAACGGTTGGTTGAGCCTGGGCTTGAATGGTAGGGTTGGAGGCGATCGCTCCACGCAGAGTTGGTAGTTCAGTAGCGGCGAGAGTAGCCAGTGACACAATGACCATCAGGGTACCTGTCATCCACCCTTTTAGGCGAGCTTTGCTAACACTGCTAAAACGCATGACTTGACAGCCTCCTAACAATTCCACAACAACTCTTCATACCGACTCCGTCGGTTGTTGAGTCAGTTTGTTGTGATGTAAAGCGTGCACACAGTGCACGCTTTACATCACAACAAGCCGCCCTGCCTGACCTTTGGCAGAGATGATGACCTTTCCCTTTAGAACGAGAGACCTTTTGTAAAGTTCCCACTCAAGCATGTTGCGCCGCCAAGACTAAATATTCCCTCGTTTGGGGGCTGGCTTGCTCTCACTAGCAGTAGACGCGCTCAAAAGTACCTTTGCGCTTTCTGAGCGTTCGTATTAAAGTAAAGTTACGAAGTGTAAAGACCTTAGCATTCATTCTTAAGCTTCTTTTATCTTGATTAGCACTTGTTTTTTCCCTAGAGTTGTTACGATTACCATGCAGAAATCTTTGCTGAATCGGGCTTTGGTTGGTTTGATGGCTACTTGCATGGTGGTGCTGAGTTGGGCGATCGCTCCACCTGCCCAGGCATATAACAACCCCGACCTATTGCCTGACCATCCCACCAATGTCATCGACTTAGCAGACTCGCTCACCTCTGTTCAACAAGAGGCGCTAGACCAGCATCTTAAGGAGTTTGAGCAGAAAACTGGCTGGAAATTGCGAGTTCTCACTCAGTTTGACCGCACCCCTGGTCGAGCCGTGAAGGATTTTTGGGGACTAGATGATAAGAGCTTACTGCTGATTGCCGACCCCCGTGGTGGCAACTTGCTCAATTTCAGCGTCGGCGATGCCTTCTTTCCGCTGATGCCACGGACCTTCTGGATTGAGCTGCAAGCTCGCTATGGCAATCAGTTTTTTGTGCGGGACAATGGAGAAGACCAGGCTATTTTGGAAGCTCTGAAGTCGGTAGAAGCCTGTTTGCAGCAAGACGGTTGTGCGGTTGTTCCTGGCTTGCCACGTGAGCAGTGGCTGCTAACGCTTGCGACTTCTATCATCGGTGGCATTATCTGCGGTTTTGCGGCGCATCCTCGCCGGCCTGACCAACGCTTTGCATGGCAGTGGGTGCTCATTTTCTCCCCGCTGTGGGGCATTCTCTTTATCTCTTTTGGTATTGGTCCGGTGGTGACGCGCACCTCTGAGTGGCTTCCTCTGTTTCGCAACATTGCTGGATTCTTGCTAGGCGCACTTGTGGCCTACTTGTCTCCCACTTTCTCAACGGTTTCGCCCTCCGAGTCGGAAACCTGACGCCATGCTTTTCTCCGGTGAATTTGGGTAGCTTTGAGGGAAATCGCTGGGATTTAGCACTGAAAATGTGCCACTATTTAAGGTCGATACTGAGCGACTGCAAGGTGCGCCAAGTATCGGAACAAAATTAGGCACGATTTAGCGTTCGTCGAGGTAGAGGCGAATTCTATCTCCTTAATGGATTGCTAGATCGCCACATTTCACCTAGCTGTGCGCCTGGGAGTTTCGCAAGAGTCATGGAGTGGCATGTCACCGATGCACAAAGTCTCCGCATCATTGACCAGGAGATTGGAGACCATACGTTTTCCCCGGCTGAGTATGAGATTGTGCGGCGCGTGATTTATGCCACAGCAGATTTTGAATATAAGACCTTGATTCGCTTTTCAGAGCAAGCGCTACAGGCTGGAGCAGCGGCCCTTGCTGCCCGCACCACGATCGTGGTAGATGTGCCGATGGTACAGGTGGGCATCACTCCCCTAATCCAGCAGACTTTCGCCAACCCGGTCTATTGCAGCATGGATGCCTTAACTCGTCCGCAGCGGGAGAAAACTCGTACTGCTTGGGGCATTGAGACACTGGCTAAGCGCTATCCTGAAGGGATCTTTGTGATTGGTCAAGCGCAAACTGCCCTGACTGCCCTAGTGGACTTAATTGAAGCAGAGGAGATCCGTCCAGCACTGGTGGTGGGCACACCTGCAGGATTTGTGGGGGTGGATGTGGCGGTTCAACGGCTCAAAGATTCGTTGATCCCGCACATTCGGATTGAGGGGCGCAAGGGCAGTGCAGTGGTCGCTGCTGCTATTATGAACGGCCTAGTTGAACTGGCGTGGCAGGCCTACGGCAAGGAAAGTACTGGTATCGGCTAGGGCATAACAGGGAACGAGGGCATCAGGCCCACACTCTTCAAGCACCCGTTTGCATTAACATCAGTTCGGGTTAAGCGGGTTCTAGGACACCGCGCACTGCGCCGTGTCCTAAACTCTTGCTTTTCCGGGCGTATCGCGCTGTACCCCGACTTCATCTGTGATCGGGTCCGTTTGTTATAGCGTGAACCGTATACTCAGCGCATGGTTGACGTCATAGCAAACGGCTACTTTACAGACGGATCTGTATAGCGCTTTAGTAAGAGGCCCGACGACGGGGAGGCGATCGCCGTTTTGTGGGTTTCCTCAGTCGTTGCTGTTGTTGTTGCCACTCCCGTTGGAGTTGTTGCCGCACCTCTAGAAATGCATCACGGCGTAGGTAAGGGTAATCGCTAACCCAGAGATCATGATCGGGAAGATACACATCCGTGATTTTCGAGATACGGCTGAGGTCATCGCGGTTAGAGAGCAATAGCATCTCTGCCATATCGCCCTTGCGAATGACCTTATGCTCGCGCTTGAGCGGCACATGCAGGCGGGCAGTAAAATCGCTCTCATCCGCTAGTTCCAGGTTGAGCCGTCGCTCCCGGTTTTCCACGATTACCAGTTCCCCTTGCTTGTTGACGGTTTCTTCCGTGCCAATCAGATCTTCGGTGATGAAGATATCGATCACCTCTCCACGCCAGAAACCACAATACTTATAACGCCGACACTCGCGGTTGCGGACGCTGGCCCAATAGGCAGGACTCCACAGCCAGTACAACCCGGTGACAATGCCCAGCATGAATTCCAGGATTTGAAATCCTGGAGGCAACAGGAATTTCAGGATAAATGCAATGACTACCCCTACTACCGAGATCAACAGTCGTCGCAGAAAATCCGCAGGTTTGCCCCAGCAATAGCGAAACTGGTCAGCCGTGGCAACCGCTGGGAGCAGTTCTTCAAACTTGGCGCGGGTGAGGGGAATCAGCATAGTGACAAAGGTGCGATCGCCAAACCAAATAAGGGATGTAGGGCTGCTGTGAAAAATATCGCGCTACGCGCATAGGCTTAGGACAGAGCATTTTGTGGGAACCCCCGCTGCGTGCGGTTTCCCACAAAATGCTTTTTACAGCATGAGCGCGTAGTGCCATACTATGAAAGATTGCCGGATCAATATTCTCAGCGCATCTATTCTATCTAAACGCGGTTAGGAGACTGGCGTAACCATAAAATCTCTCGAATGCATGACGGCTACTGTCTCACGCATCCTACGGCGGGTATAGGCTTGAATTGCCCACCCTTAGGAGGCTTTGACGCGATCGCGCCCTTGTCGTTTGGCCTCGTAGAGGGCCTGGTCAGACCGTTGCAACACATCCCAGGCATGGTTGTCGCGGTTGGGGTCCTGCTGGGCCACGCCAAAACTAGCAGTCACCTCCACTAGTCCTGCACTTGTTTTAATGGGTGTGCTGCGGATAGCATAACGGAGCCGTTCTGCCACCGTGACGGCCCGGTTGAGAATCGTTTCCGGCAGAATAATCACAAACTCTTCGCCGCCATAACGATAGGCAGGGGTATCGCGTCGCAGTTGTTGCCGCAGCCGAAGTGCCAGGTTTTGCAGAATTTCATCACCAATGCGATGACCATAGGTGTCATTCACCAGTTTGAAGTAATCAATATCACACATCACCACACTAAAGGGAGTCTCGCACGTCCACAGGGCTTTGCTACTGAGCTGCGCCAACTCCCGCTCTAGCGAGCGACGGTTCATCAGTTGAGTCAGTTCATCGCGGATCACCTCCTGTTGCAACGATGTGTTTTGCAGCCGCAGGGCTTCCTGACGGTGCCAGAGACTCTGGTAGTGTTGCGCGTTGGTGAGAGCGATCGCCGCATGATCAGCCACTTGACGCACGGTCTGTAGCTCGTCCACAGAGTAGATCCGCTCTTGCTGGTAGGACAAGAGACAGACGGTGCCCAAGAAATCTGACTGCACAAACAACGGGATCAGCAACGCTGAAGCAGCCTCCATCTGGTTTAACCAGTCCAACAGGGCCTCGGAGTCTGGCTCTAGCTCGCTTCGAGCAATCGTTAGGTAGGAAGCCCCGTCTTGCAAAAACAGGTCAATCACCGCTTGCCAGAGCGTAGCTTCCATGCGGTGGTGCTGAAATAACTCCAGGCGGCGGTGAGGGTGGTCCCAGGTTGCCATGACGATCGCTGGGTTGACGCGCAGGTTCACCAGGATGCAGCGATCGCACTGAAAGCCTTGCCCCAGTTCTGCCACGATCCGTTCCACAATTTCATCTGAGTTGAGGCTAGAATTGAGCAGGTGAGCAATCCGCCCTACCAGTGCGGCCTGTCGCCGCGATTGCTCTAACCAGTGTCGCCAGTAAAGGGCGCTGTAAGCTAACCCCAGTTGGCTGGCAACCACCTCAAGCGACTCTACTTCTTCAGCCTGCCAGCCATGCCATGGCTCTGAGGAGGGGGCATTGGTGAGCGGGGTATGGCCTAAGGAAGCAGTTGTGAGGGACTGCTCACGCCGACGCAACTGGATCACCAAGGGGAGCGATCGCACGTCCTGGCCAGCATCTAAGGGGGATGATTTTCTGCGGGTGCGGCTGACCACCGGAATAATCAAATCTCCCTGGCTCAGCGTTGCAATTTGAGGGTTTTCCTGCTGTTCCCGTAACCAGTCAGGCAAATCCTTAAGATGAAACTGGGAGATACTTGATCCAGTCAGACTATCCGGGTGGGCTGCTGCAAGTGTCTCACCAGCCGCCAGCTCGGTAGATAAACCAGCTGTGGTGTAGAGGAAAGGGGTAGCAGCAGCGTGGGACTCCAGCCCAACCCAAATAGCACAGTCGGAGGCGTAGGTATCTGCGATCGCTGCTACTGTATGCCGCAGGAGCGAATCTACAGAGTCCAAGTTAAAGACAGCCCCTCCAATCCAGGGATAAATGTCTCTCCACAATGGTTTCATCTTGACTCTCTGGAAACTGTTGCTACGCCACAGGTAACGGTCAAAACTTGCAAGCCTAGCGGGGGTTAACGGACTTGAAGGGTGCGCGTGTCTGCTCGATGCCGAATGACAATGCCTGATCGGGATCCCTGATTCAAGGCATCACGCATCCGACCAGGGGCTAACCGAAAAAAAGAAATCGCTTTTTCTTGGCTGCTGATTTCCCCTGTTGTGTTTTCGGTTTCATATTGTTCAGCGCTTCGGCAGTCGCCTGGTCAAGGATCTTCTGAATCTCATCGGGCGAAAACTCCTTGGCAGGCGCTTTGATGGCACTGGACGACGCAGTAGCCTGGCGGGGTTTGTCAGACCATCCACAGCCTGCACAGACCTGACGACCAGAGGATTTGAGCGGTGGCCCTAGTTTGCGGTTACACGTGGGGCAGTAGTCGAGAGACATGGCTTTTTGACTTAGAAGGTTCGACTCAAGCAACTCAATCAAGCGAGCCTGGTCGCAAACAACAGAAAACAACTGACATGAGAGAAGAACGGTTCATCGTCCTCACACTTGATTCAGTCGATTGAATCGATTTCAAAATGAGTTTTCCCAATTCTAGGTCACGGGTGATCTATTTGGGCTGGCAACCGGGTCAGCGATTGCTCTGGGCTTGGCGATCGCTCCACCACGTTTGTAACCTCACCCGTGCTGCCACATAAAAAGGCACCTGGTAGTGCTCTACCAGCAGCCAGAGGGCAATTAATGAGTGGACTGCCAACGTAGCGCTGATCCACACCGAGGGCACCCAGGCACCCGGGCTATCCGGCAAGGGCGGAAAGGTGTAGGCCGCCAGCCACATTCCCCCGGCAGGCACTAGCACAAGAATGACTACAATCAACCAGACAATCACAGTCAAATCCAAGTCGGCCTGCGTTGTGACTCGCCAGCGCTGCCCCGTCCATCTCCACGACATCGGCTGCACACTATCAACAACCTGGACTTTCTGCTCTGGCAAATTTGCAGTAAAAATATGCCGACAGAAGTTGCAGGCAAAGGCATCCATCAGGGTGAGTCCTGAAATTTCGCCATAGCGACAGATCGGACAACGATAGGTGCCGTCAAAACTCAGTAGCCGCTCTGAAACAGCCCCAGCCTGTTGCCGGCCTGAAGGCCGGTATCGTTGTTCTGGAGAATTGCCGTCTGAGGAATTCATCTGTGATTCCGACATTGCCACCTGCTCTGCAACACGACCGCCAGTGCTGGGCTAACGCGCGCTCACCAAGATACTCCCATCGCCTACGGAGCGCACTACCTCAACCCCATTCTGTTCCAGGATAACGCGAGGCTCCTGCCGCTCCCCCACTTCGATCCGCTTGACAACCACCTGCCCTCCCGCCAGGGAATCTCCCACGCTAGCGGTGCGCGTCGTGCCTTCGCCCGGCACTTGGAGGATGATACTGGTCTGTCCACCCACCTGCACTACACCACTGATTTGAATTGCCTGGGCGAGTGGCAGGGCAGGAGTTGGGGCAGTCGCTACTGGAGTCGTCGCGGGCCTGGCTGCAGACTGGGTAACGGGCAGTGTCGCCGGAACCGTCACAACGGCGGGGGCAGCGGGGACTGGTATCGTCGCAATTTGGGGGTTAGGAGGAAGCGCAACCACTGGAGGGGGCACTAGCGGCACTGCTCGGTTGGCCGCAGCAGGTCGCACAATGGGCTCGGCAGGCACCGAGGCAAATGGGTCACTGCGTCCAGCCTGCACCGCAGGAAGCCGTTGCAGAGAGGCGGTGGGAGCAATCAGATCGGGGACAGACAGTGGCGTGGGGGCAACCGCACGGGAAACAGGAACTACAGGTTGTGCGCTGGGTGGCGTGTAGGCCGTTGTTGCAGGGGGTTGACTTGGTGCAGCCTGAGTCATGGATGGTTGACCAGGAGCCGTGGGTTGCTTGCCAGTTGGATTACTAGCACACCCTGCCGACATCAGAAACACACCTAACCCTACAAACCCAATCCCTTGCTTCCATGGTTTCCACATCACCTAAGTCCTCACACCTATATGCTGATAGCGAATCGATGGCAGTGAAGCGAGTCTTGCTGAAAACCCAACCTTTTAGTCAAGAAGCGTGTTAGTCAAAAAGCATGTTAGTTAAAAAGCTTGGGTTCTGAGACGGCCTCAACTTGCCCTGATTCTAGCGGTAGAACAGGCGATCGCCAAGATCATCATGGAAAATCGGGATGACAGGATTTGAACCTGCGACATCCTGCTCCCAAAGCAGGCGCGCTACCAAGCTGCGCTACATCCCGTAGTCAATCATCAGTTGATTAGCCATTATTCAGTATACATGACTTTGCTAAAGCTGCCATTTTAACGTGACCTTGAGATACGCTGAAACCCTTGATGTTCCAAGCGTGTCACCCACAGAACATGGAGGGTTTTGGGGCACCGCGCCGGGCCGTATTCCAAAACCTGCTGAACCTGAACTGACGTCACTTTAGAGGCCTGGAGTGACGTCTACTCGATCTACCGATGGCGGTTGTTGTGCGATCGCCCCTGCTAAGATACGCTATATCTTGAAACCAACCCTCCTTACCACAGAGCCTCGTCTCCATTCACCCCACCTGCTTACCGACGCCCTCCTATCCTCTCTACCTGCCCATACTCATGCTAAAAAACGACCTCTGGATCAAAGAAATGGCTGCCCAGGGTATGATCACCCCCTTCGAGCCGCGTCTGGTGCGGCAGCTTGATGGAGTGCCCAAAATTTCCTACGGGTTGAGCAGTTTTGGCTACGACCTGCGCCTCTCCCCAGTAGAGTTTCGCATCTTCCGCCACATTCCTGGCACCGTGGTCGATCCAAAAAACTTTAACCCTGCCAATCTGGAGTCCACGCCGCTGCATGAGGATGAGACCGGACAATATTTTGTTCTCCCGGCCCACTCCTACGGTTTGGGCGTTGCGCTAGAGCGGTTGGAAATTCCCGATTACATCACCGTCATCTGCATGGGCAAAAGCACCTACGCCCGCTGCGGCATTATTGCCAACACCACACCTGGCGAGGCTTCCTGGCGCGGCCATTTGACCCTGGAGTTTTCCAACTCCTCCAGTGCCGACTGCCGCATCTATGCCAATGAAGGGATTGTGCAACTGCTTTTCCTAGAGGGGCATCCCTGCGAAATTAGTTACGAAGCGCGGCGCGGCAAGTACCAAGATCAGTCGGAACGGGTGACCTTGGCGCGGGTCTAGAATTCTTCTGTGGAAGTCTAGTCCGGGCTACAAAAGGCAAAAGCGCTGGAGCAAATTGTTGACCAGGACAAGCGCGAGGTATTAGTGAAAGGGCCGATCTATACGCTGAACCGTCAGATCGCCAAGATTGTCTGGACTGAGTTTCGCTTCCTTGACCCAAATGAGCCGCGAGAAGCCTTTGCACGCATCTGCATTGGCCTGGGCTTTGGAGTGCAATGATTGATTACGTTTGATTACTGGGCAAGCGATGCAGCACGAGTGATCCTAGGGTGGGATGAGGTGATGCGATCGCTCACCCTCGGACTATTCATCAACGCCCCCACCAAAGGCACTGCTCGTCTCGATTAAACGCACGATGACAACGATATTGACTTCAGAGGTGTTAGACTGGCTGGCTGTCCTGGGCTACATTAGCTTCACTGCTTTGATTGCATGGCAGGTATTGCGCCGCTCAAACCCGCCTCAGTAATCAACGTGAATTCGGGATAAGCTAAAACCCTTGCTGTTCCGTGCCCGTCGCGCACGGAAAACCCGCTTAACCAGAACTGACGTTAATCAGGTTTTGACCGGGAAGCGAGTGGTGACAAAGGTTTCGGCGATCGCCTTCAAGTCTCCAGCGCCGTTGACAGAAAACTGCCCATCTAGTGTGGCAGTAAGCAGGGCATCCAGCATTTGCTTGTATTGCTTACCCGGTTTGTAGCCCAGCCGCTTCAGGTCATTGCCATCCAGGGGAGCCGTCACGTGAGACCAGTCTGTCAAGTAGCGCCAGATTTTCTGCCGCAGCGATCGCCCACTCCTGACTGCGAGCAAGGCCAAAGTAGGCAGGTCGTAGCGATGGAGCAATTGAACGACTTGGCTGGG
The DNA here is from genome assembly GCA_015295905.1 of Synechococcales cyanobacterium M55_K2018_004. Taxonomy (GTDB): domain Bacteria; phylum Cyanobacteriota; class Cyanobacteriia; order Elainellales; family Elainellaceae; genus DVEB01. The sequence continues at coordinate 5,553 of DVEB01000093.1, read as the reverse complement.
GCGATCGCAGGCGGCCAGCGTCGTGGCCACGACGTGCTCAGTCTCGTGCAGGTGGGTGAGGCGATCGATACTATCGGCAGGGAGTTGGAGTCCCTGGGCAATTTTGCCGCGTTCTGGGGGGGGCAGGTGGGCCAGGATGACTTCCAGTAGGACCTGCCAGTGTTCCAACCTGGCCTCTGTGTCAAAGCGTTTGAGCCAGCGATCGCCCAGGCACAGTTGCTTCCACAACTCAGGTGTGAGCGTCAGGCTAGGGTGTAGGCAGCGCAAGGCATCCAGATCTGCCAGCATTTGAATGGCAGATTTCCAGTAGTCGGCCTCCAGAATATACTTCAGTTCGCGTTTAAGCCGCGTCTGGAGGGCGGGAGTCCGCTCCACTTCTGACTGGATGCGGTGGTAGATGCCACTGGCGATCGCATGGCGAATGTATGCCTCTGTCTGGGGTTCAATCTCGAAGCCAAGGCGCACCGCAAAGCGGACAGCCCGATAGATGCGAGTGGGATCTTCGATAAAGCTGTTGGCATGAAGGACGCGGATCTGGCGATCGCGCAGATCCAGCAATCCCCCAAAAAAGTCCAGCAGTTCGCCCCGTCGAGGCGGAGTGAGCCGGATCGCCAGCGCATTGATAGTGAAGTCGCGCCGATACAGGTCTTGCCGAATGGAACTGGCCTCCACTTCGGGATTGGCGGCAGGATAGGGGTAAAATTCCGTCCGCGCCGTGGCAATATCCACCCAGAGGGAATCTAGCTCTGGGTCGTTGTGCCACAGCAGGGCTGCTGTCTGAAACCGACCGTGCACTTGGAGGCGAGTGTTTGGGTAGCGTTGCTGCAACGCCTGAGCCAGTTCAACCCCCGCAGCTTGGTCTGCGGCTTGGTGAAAGCCATCCACCACCAAGTCAATATCGGGAATCAAAAAGGCACCGTTGCGGCCCAGCAGCAGATCGCGCACCGACCCCCCTACCATGTAGAGTTGCCAACCCCGTTGCTCGGCAGCACTGGCAGCCTCCTGTAGGATTTGCCACAACTGGGACGAGAGGCGATCGCCCAGCAACTGCAACACGGCCTCTGGTAGCGGACAGAAGGTCTGTCCTGTTGCAACCTGGACGAGGCGGCGATCGCTGCGATTTTTCTGTTGGTGCAGTTGGCGCAACACATCGGTACGAGTCACGATGCCGACCAACTGCCCGTTCTCCAAAACGGGCAGCCGTCCGATATCAAACGTCACCATCAAGTCCTCAATTTCTGGCAAGGAGGTCTGGGGTGTGATGGTCTTTAGGTTGCTGGTCATATATCCCTTCACAGGCGCATGGCTGAAGCCGTGGTGCAGGGCGATATCGAGATCTCGCCGCGAGATGATGCCCACCAACTGGTCTTGGGCATCCACCACAAACAGGCCAGAATGTCCGTAGCGGAGGAGAATACGCTGGGCTTCGGCGATCGTTGTTTCAGGGCGAATGGTGCGGACAGGAGAAGACATCAACTCTCGCGCGGTGAGCGGCTGGGGGACTTGCTGGCGCAACGCTTGCAAGAGTTGTTCTAACAGCGCCATCGGATTTTCAGTACGGACAGTGAGGGCAGCAGCTTTGGGGTGTCCACCCCCACCCCAGGGCTGGAACAGAGCACTCAGGTTGATGCCATCCCCGGCGGAGGCACCGCGCGATCGCCCAATCACCGTCACCCGCTCCTCGCCCGACTCGCTGCGCCCATACCGCGCCGCCAACAGAAACACATCGCTCTCCGTCAGGTTAGCCAGATGGCTAGCAAGGCTAGACAAACCAGGGACATATTCTTCTGTCGGCAGCAGCACCCAGGCAATTGCATAACCTTGGATTGTTTCGCTGTGCAAATTTTCCAACGCAACGGTCAGCAGGTCCTGCAACTGGGGGGAAAGACCCGGCTCCACATATTCTGCAATGGCTCTCAGACTGATTCCCTGCTGCATCAGCCAAGTGAGCGCTGCGGCATCCCGGACTGTGGCATGGTCAAAGGTGAGGGACCCCGTATCGACATGGATCCCCAGCGCCATGACGGTGGCTTCCTCTGGCGTGAGGGTGATGCCCCGGCGTTGCAGTTCCTCCACAATCAGCGTGGTCGTGGCACCCACGTCCTCAACATACCAGTGGGTGGCAGGAATGTCGCCCCGTTCAAAATGGTGGTCATATAGCGTCACCTCGATGGCAGGCAGGTCAAGCCACTCTGCTGCTTTACCAAGGCGATCGCGCCACTGCGTATCCACCACTGTCACAGCACGGATCATCTCTGGATTCACTGCCCGCCGCTCGATCAGGGGATACTCATCCCGGTGCAAGGCCAAAAAATCCCGCACGGCTGGATGCGCCCCGCCTGTCAGAACAATGCGTGCACCGGGGTGCAGACGGGTCAATCCAACGGCTGCGCCCAGCGTATCGAAGTCAGCAGTGGTGTGGCAGAGGATCAGGTGCATGGCAGGAGAGGATGTTTTGCAGCGCCTCAGAGTCTCGCCGCAAAACATTCCGCAAAAAATTCAAGTTGCTTCTCTTCCAATCTTGTCAGACTTCATCCCGCAACGACGCACTTTCTGATAGCTTACATAGAAGATGGGATGGGGCCGTTTGGCTGCCATGCCTGCGCTGTACTGGGAGGAAAGAATGACTATCGTATTCCAATTTTTTCTGGTTGCTCTTGTGCTGCTGTCGTTTGTGATGGTGATCGGGGTGCCCGTTGCCTATGCATCGCCCCAAAACTGGGACCAGTCGAAGCGGCTGATCTTTCTGGGGTCTGCTCTGTGGATTGCGTTGGTGATTGTGGTCGGTGTTTTGAACTATTTGGTAGTCTAGGTTTCTGGGGTCACGTTGGTTTGGCCTAATTTCATCCTGACGTTAACAACCGGGTGAGCGTTTGTTCTCAGATCGGTTCTCTTGTGATATCCCAATTTCGAAAGCACGTTCATGGCAGTTCTGGAAGGCACCTTTACACAGACTGAGCCATTGCGGTTTGCAATGGTGATTGGTCGCTTTAATGATTTGGTGACCGGCAAATTGTTGGAGGGTTGTCAGGACTGCCTGAAGCGTCATGGGATTGACCCAGACCCCCACGGGACGCAGGTAGACTATGCCTGGGTGCCGGGAAGTTTTGAGATCCCGCTAGTGGCGCGGCAGTTGGCCTTGACTGGACGCTACGATGCGGTGATCTGCATTGGGGCGGTGATCAAAGGATCGACCCCTCATTTTGATTACGTTGCAGCGGAAGTCTCAAAGGGCATTGCAGCCGCAGCATTTCAGACGGGGGTGCCGGTGATCTTTGGCATCCTCACCACCGATAATATGCAGCAGGCGCTCGAACGGGCGGGGATTAAGAGCAACAAGGGCTGGGAATATGCCATGAATGCGATCGAGATGGCTAGCCTGATGCGTCAGGTGCGATCGCTCAAAGCCGATAACTACAGCAGCCTCCCCGGTGGCGCCAGCGCCCAGTTACAGGGAACGATGCGGAGTGCGATCGCTCCCGAAGCAATGGATTAAGAGAATGGATTAAGAGGGCAGCAACGGCAGCAACAGCGTCACGAAGTAGAACACTAGTGGCGCTGTAAATACATAACTATCGGCCCGGTCGAGGATGCCGCCATGACCAGGAATCAGTTGCCCAGAGTCCTTCACCCCAGCGTCGCGTTTCATCATCGATTCTGTCAGGTCTCCTAGCAAGCTAGTAATTCCAATCATCAGGCCTAGGGCCAGTCCTGTCAGCGGAAAGCCGCCCCACTCCAAAGCCCAGGAGCCAAACACGCCCACCGTCACGCTAGCGAGTACCCCAAACACCGCCCCTTCCACAGTCTTTTTGGGGCTGATATTGGAAAGTCTGGTTTTGCCGAAGAATTTGCCGAAAAAGTAGGCTCCGATATCGGCAGCCCAGATGCAGAAAAAGGCTAACAGGGTAATGGTAAGTCCTGCCGGTAGATCCTCGAAGTTGGGAAATTGGGTGGGAAAGTAGCCACCCAGCGGCAAGTTGCTGACGGCAGACTGTTCGAGCGATCGCAGCCTCACCCAGTAGCTAGGCAAATAGCCGCCGTAGAACAAGCCCAGGATCGAGGACGAAATATCGGCGATGGAGGCCAATTTGGGCTGAAACAGCAGATAAAAGCAGATGCAGGTGCCAGCAATGGGCATGACGGCATCGGCAAGCCCTAAGGGAGAGAGATTGGCGATGACCAGCAACACCTGGCTGACGAACAGCGTCGTTTTTGCAGCCGGAGCAATTCCCTTTGCCCGCACTAGTGCAAAATATTCCTGCTGTCCCAAAAACACAAGCACTGCCACCCCTGCGGTGAAATACCACCCTCCTACCAGGATCATCCCTAGGGCCAGGATGATGGCAACAACCGCACTAAAGATCCGAGCCAAAGACATAGGGGCAACGCAGGTGAGGAGAACTTTTTTATAGTGTGACAGACGGATGGGTGGATGAGAAATCGTTAGCGGCGGGTTCGCACAATTCTGCGATTACTCCACCTTTTCCCCACTCAGAATAAACATGGGATCAAGCGCGGCAAACACCTGATGGGTACCGCGAGTTTCTAGACGGTTGATAGCAGACTGCACCACCTCAACATTGCGGACCTGCAACTCGGAAAGACTCTCGGAGATCGCATAGAGACTTTCAAAATTGGTGGCAGTCGCAACAACCCGCCCCCCGGCTTGGAGATGTTGCCAGACTTCCTGCAAAATCAATTTAACTGAACGTCCGCCTTCAATGCAGACGCAATTTGGTGCAGGCTTGAGGGCATGCAGACAATCGGGGGCACTGCCTTCGATCACTTCCACATTCTTCACTGAGAAGCGATCGCAATTGCGGCGGATCAAACTGGCCACCTCCTCATCCCGCTCGATCGCAAAAATTTTCCCTTCAGGGCACAACAACCCCGCTTCTACTGGAATCGTCCCCGTCCCAGCCCCCACATCCCACAGCACTGCGTCCCGCTGCAGCCGCAGTTGCGACAACAACAAGATGCGGATTTCACGCTTGGTCAGGGGAATGCCGGGAAGTTGCTCGAATAACTCATCCGGGATTCCAGGAGTGACGTAGGGCCAGATCAGATCGGACATAGCAGGGGAGGCGATCGGCGAGCAAGCACGAGCACACGAGTGAAGCTCAGTTCATTCTAGTGGGCATTAGACCCCTTGCGCGAATTGTTGTGTGGCGTTGCTGCATAACAACTCACACTGAATGAACGTCAGTTCGGGTTAAGCAGGATTTGGGGCGCCGTATACGAAATATCGAGGGGTTCGGCGCATCCCGAAGTGACGCTGAATTAAGCAACGCCCCAGCAGCACCCCGGCGATTGCTGGCTTGAGTCAGGGTTTAAGCACCCGGAGCCGTTGCAAATCAGGGTCAGTTGCTCCGGTCACAATGCCTCCCGCCTTGAGGACCTCCCGCAGATAAAGCAAGGCTTCCACCGTGATTTGTTCCCCTGGAATCAGCACCGGGATGCCCGGAGGGTAGGGACAGATTAGATCGGCAGAGAGGCGATCGCCCGCTTCCTCGAAACGCACCATTTCAGAGGGGAGAAAGAAGGCTTGACGGG
>DVEB01000167.1 GCA_015295905.1 Synechococcales cyanobacterium M55_K2018_004 | reverse complement strand
CCCGTTTCACACCACAACAAACCGACTCAATAACCGACGGATTCCGGTATGAAAGAAGACTCAGGCCTAACGGCATCGCAGTTTGCCTGGTTTTCAGGGCTGGTATTTTGCCGTGGATGGTCAAGCCTTTTTTAGGGGTTGTGGTTGATCAGTGCTACCGTTTCAGGCTAAAAACACCGCTTAAAAACCGCTGAAGGCTCAAAAAGATCTGGCTCAGATAACGCCAGATTGTTCTCGAAATCTCTTGGACTGCAATTTTCGTGATAATTTTTCCATCCTCACTTTTCCAGGGAGGAGCCAAATACCAGGCCTTTGCCAAGTAGACGAGCGATCGCCCATAACGTTTTTGCTTCCAGTCGTAGGCGGCACAAGCGGCCAGATACAATCCCTGATCTTGTGGATGAGTGGTGTGTCTTAGCAAGGCTCCAGCTTGAGTGATGCAATCCTTGGCCGCAGGGAACTGCCCCAACTCCAGGTAAGAGTAAGACAAATTTAGTAATGCAGAAAATTTTCCATCCAACCGTCCTATCGAATCTTCCAGGTAAAAATGCTCCCAACCACACTCCAGTGCTCTCTGGTGTTTGCCCTGCCGGGCGTAGAGTGCTCCCAAGTTGCCCACCGTGCGACTCAGTTGGTAAGGATTGAGTGCAGAGCGATTTTGTAAAATTTCCTGAAAATAGGCTTCGCCTTGGTCATACTCACCCAAAAGTACGTGGTAGACCCCAAGATAATAACGGGTCAGCCATTGTTGGTAGAGCGAATGAAGCTCCGGATCTGTTTGTTGCTGATGGCTGAAATACCGGATTGCCTGACGTGGTTTGCCCATCATCATGTAAGCTGAGCCAATCATCGTCAATGCATGCTCATACAATTCCTGATGAGTCATTTGTTGGGCGATCGCCAATGCCTGTTGAAGATACTGCACGCCTTGACGATATTTCTGCAACTCGACTGAGGAAACCCCTAAACCAGCCCAAGCCCACCCCATCTGGTCTAAACAATTGACCTGACGAGCAGCCTGTAGCTGTTGCCTAAACAGGCCGTAGCTGTCCTTAAAGTGACCCAGATAACTGGTTGCTCGACCCATCCCCCCTAGGGCTTGTGCCTCATACTCAACCAGTCGGAACCGCCGAGCCAAGGTGAGTTGGTGGTGGTAGTGGGCGATCGCCTGCTGAAATTGCCCCAGATAGCAGCAGGCGCTTCCTAACCCATTGAGACAGAGGCATTGCAGGTCTGGCGGGATCTCACCCACTACAAGCTGGGCATAGAGGTCAACTTGCTCTGCGTAGTAGCCCCAGTAGCCCAGTTGTTGGTGCAGGGGGCGGTGCTGCCAGTCTGGTCGCGACATCCGCAAAATTTGGGTTGCTGCTGGCCAGTCTGCCACTTCGCAACGATGGTGAAAGGCTTCAAGCAATCCCCGCACACGGTCTAGGGGAGAAGCTGCCAATCTGGGTTGGTAGTGGTGTTGCCAGTTGTCGGCGGCAAGGCGGTGAGCAAACTCCCAGGGAGAAACGGCTTGCACAGGTTCCCCTAGTAGGGCAGAGAGAGACGGCAGCAACAGCAACTCGCCGCCGGTTGAAAAATCGATGCTGGTTGCTCTTAGCTCTGCTGTAGTTGCCTGAAAATGTTCCATGGTCAAGGTTGCAGGTTTTTGAGATGGTCGAGGGCAATGCTGCGAATTAAATTGTGTTGACGAATCATCAGGTCGCCATCCATCACGACCTGTTCTGCTAGGTAACGGTCGTACAGGGCATCTAGCACTGCAAGCTGTTGATTTTCATCAAGCGATCGCCCTTCGAGCGAGCGCAGCCAGAAGCGCTCTGGCACTGGACGGCGATAGACCGCCCCAAAACACAACACCACATAGGCCAATGGCACTTCCTCTGTGAGCCGCCGCAGAGTACGGTCGATGCGTTGCCGCACCCGTTGCCGCAAATTGCGAGAATACTGGGCTAACTTTAAGGCATCGTGGGGGCCTTCGATCTCGGCGGTCTGCTGCAGCTGCTTGACCCGCTCAATCTCGTCGCCGTATCGCTTCCAGTAGGCCTGCACATCGCCATCAAAAGGGGCCTGAGAAATTTCTCCAGCAATCACTCGCAACGCTAAGGGATGTCCTTCGTAGGCACACCCAATTCGGCTCAAGTAATCGCAGACCACTGGGTCTTCGACGAGAAGACCAATCTGCCGAAACAAGCTCATCTGTTCCTCTGGAGTCAGCCCATCTAAGACGCAGCACTGATAAAGGTGACCATAGCGCTGTCCTAGTTCCACCAACTGGGCGGGTGAGTCTTGTGAGGTGAGCAACACCGTTGAGGCGGAAGTCTCAACAGCCAGTAATTTCTGGAAAAACTGCACCCACAGCGGGTCAATAAACTCGCTCCAGCCGGTTTGTTCGCTGCCCCGCAAGACATTTTCAAGCGAATCGATCAGGAGGAAACAGGGGGTTTGCTGCAAGTAGCTGACCAGCCAGTTTAGCAGGCGTTGTGGGTCACGGCGATCGCTGTCGGAGATCTGCTGCTTCCAGGTCTCTAGCAGTTGTGTCGCGATCGCACTAAACTCTACCGTTTTCTCTCGGTGATCTAGGTTAATACGGCTGAAGTTGGGCAGGGGTTGCAGTTCCAGCACTAGCTTTTCCGCCAGCGCTGTTTTGCCAATTCCCGTCATACCAGCCAGCATCAACACCCGGCAAGAGTTTTGCAACCGCTCAGACAACTGCACCACCAGCTTCTCTCGCCCCACCCAAAACTCATCCCAGGCAAACTGGGGAAAGTCAAGCGATCGCTCTTCTTCAACTTCAACCAATCGCTGCCAGTCCTCTAACCCCAGCGCCCGACACACGTGCTCGAAGGAGTCTGCCCGAATCGGCTGCTGTCCCCAAAACCGCTTCAAAGTTGCAACCGAAACCAGTGCAGCCCTGGCGAGTTTCTCGTCTTGGCGTTTCCATCGTTTTGCTTGTCTGGCTTGCTCTGCAATCTCTAATCCCTGGTTAGAGAGGCGATAGGTAGACATCCCAAGAGTTCTTTAGTTTTGCAAAATTATGGCATAGTTTGCGATTGACTCCCTACGGGTGAGCCACGCTGAGCCAAACTTTGAGCCAGAAAACTACTTGCTTATAAGCCTATATTTTCAGGGTTTACTTGAAAATACTGAAGACTACTGGCCTGTTTGAAGTTTTTCAGCATTTTATCTTCATATAATTTTATTAAAAGACAGATAAATGAATCCTGAAAATGACATTTTTATTTCATGCTTTTGAAATTAAAAAGGGATGAAGAAATGAGCCAAAAAAGGACACCTTTTATCTGAAATGTAATGAAAGATAAGATTAGGATAGAAACATCTCAATAAAAATAAAGCATTTAATGTGTAATACGAAATCCGTCTATAAAGTAGCTGTTTGTTGTGGTGTG
>DVEB01000039.1 GCA_015295905.1 Synechococcales cyanobacterium M55_K2018_004 | reverse complement strand
ATCGCCCATCACATCGCCCATCACAACAGTCCCCGATACCGGATGAAAATTAGGATGACGGCCCAGGAACCCAGAGAAACCTTCATGGCAACCAGGATATTCAGGATAGGAACCACTCCGCCGCTAAACAGCGTGCCCAGTTCTCCATGGGGTAGTTCAAGCCCAATCAGCGTCATCACAGCGAGGAGGAGAAACACTAGAACCGAGATCTTCTCCCAAGTGGCTGCTTGCCAGCGCTGGTAAACTCCCTGCATCCACTCAGTAGAGGCGGTAATAGCCACCAGCCCGATTGCCGTTCCGCCCGCCACCCCCGCCGCGAACCCCCCGCCAGGGCTAAGGTGGCCCCGAATAGCCAGTTCGATGCCGACCAACGCAGAGATGGTGGCTCCCAACCGCGCCAGCACAACAGAAGGGTGGTCAGTAAAGCGATAAACGGTACAGAAAGGACGCTCGTTTGCCAACAGATATTTCGATCCTAGGATGGCAATCGTGAAGACCACAACTTCAAAAATCGTGTCATAGAGGCGATTCCTAAAAATAATGCCTGACACGGCATTGGAGACGCCTGCATCCTGTACGACCGCATCGACAATTGAGAGGTTGATTAACTCAGGGGCGACGTTGGGTAGGAGCACCATTTTGAAAAATAGAGCAATCCCCGCCGCAACGTAGACCCATTTCATCACGGATGACACAGTGGACTCGCTCTTCATGATTTCTCCTCTCCCACAAGCACGGATCCAATATCGGAAGGCTGGTAGTGTGATGCTGCCGCATCGGAAACAGTGACGTGGTTCAGTTGGATGAGGTCAGGCGAAAGACCCGCCTGCAAGATTTCGTAGAGACGGCGAACGCGCGTGGTGAGTTGGTAGGGCGCAGCAGCAATGGAAGCATGAACACAGGTGGCGTGAATGTCCTTCTGCAATAATGCTTGGTGCAGTAACTGAGGATTGTCGTAGGGAACGAGTTCAACCCTTAGATGATATTGATTAAAAAGCGTTCGCAGTTCCGTTAGCAATTGGTTAAACGGATGGGCGATCGCCTCATCATCAGTTCTGTTACCTGTTCCTTCACCGGCATGATCGGGTGTGGAAGTCGCAGCATTTTTGGGCACTTCATCTTGCAGAACCCCCAACCGCATCACCAGGGAAGAACGAACTGCAACCGCATAAAGCGCAATTGCCAGCAGCGTCCCCACCAGCGCTTCCGTCAGAGCAACATCAGCAGCCCCTAGCAGCGTATAGATCAAGGCGGCTACAGCTCCCAAAATTCCGCGCGTAATCAGCGAATAATAGGGGTTGGCTTGGGTCACAACCATGGCTGCCGACAGAGGCAGCAGCAGCGCAATGGCATCAATGTAAAAACTTCCATTACTCATGGTCAACTCCAGCGCTAGAGCAGTAGGCCAAGACATACCCCAGAATCGTATTCCAGATGGCTAGGGAGAAGATGGCAAGGATCAACAAGGGCCATTCGCTGGGAAGTTTTACCAATAGCCCGATGATAATGGCGATCGAGCCAAGGATATCGGAGACTGAAAGCGTATGAAGTTTAAACAGGAGCGATCGCTTCCTTGGCAGGAAAGACGTTCCCCAAAACCATAGGAAGATGCCCAGAGCAATGAAGGCGTAGCCCACAAAACTGGTGATGTTTTCCGTCATGCTTCATTCACCCGCTTAACAATATGTGCTAAGAGCATCAGTCCGGCATTACCGACACTCAAGATCAGGACACCTACAACCCCAATCATCCAATCATCTCGCAGCACCGAGGCCACCAGCGTAATCAACGCTGTTTTGCAGGCAATGCTAGAAAAGGCCAGCAACTTTTGCCAAACGTTGTCATCTCGATAGGCCTCATAGAACGGGATCAACAACGCCACCATCATGGGGATGATGATTATGTTCGAGTGCATGAGTCGTCCCCCTTATGTAGGCGATGAACTTTGTACCAACCATATTTGTGATGTTTGATGGCGATCGTCTTTGGCGTAAACGTAATTAGGAACACGTCTAGAAATACCAGCCCAGGGGTCCGTCTAGGGTGGACACGTTCCATCACGATTTCTTCATGGTGATGGGGATGCAGGATCATTTCAAATGCTTCCATGTAAGCGGTTGGAATAACGGCGACGACCTTCCACAGAGCCTTCAGCCAATCTTCCCAAACTTCTGGCGAGGTGTAGCTTCGAGGTAGGAGCAAAGCGACCGCTACACCAATGGTGATATTTGCCAGGCTGAAGTCTGATGTCAGCAAAAACCAGAGGGTCAGCCGTAGAATCAGATGTCCAATCATGTCACCACCATCCAAAAGAGTAGGATTAGCATCAGACTCATCATGCCGATTAGTTGCTCAAACTGTTCCAGCATGCGTGGCAGTTTGACTGTGATACGACCAAAGACTAGGAGGTACGTGAGCCAACCCCCACCAATCGTGATTAATGCCTTTGTCATTTCTGCCAGGGTATAGGCCTGGGGGTAGACCAGATTGGCAACAACCAGTCCGCCCAGCAGCAGGCCAACCGCCCCAGCAAACCCAGGTTTGATTTCCTGCTCACCCCCTCGTGGCACAAAGATAAACTTCGCAAAGGAAATGGCCGTTCCCACAGAGGCAAGACTCATTGCGAACACCTGCCAGGGTAAGACCGCCTTCAGTGTCCAGGCCTTTGCTACAAAGCCAGCCAGCAAGGGCAAGCCAGAAATCGATAGGGACGCGATCGCCAGTGCTGTCCAAATCCGACTATCAATTGTCTTCTGTTGGAGATCCTTGAAGTTGCGCGTTGGCAGATTACCTGAAATCAAGAAAAGGCAAGATTTGACCAGACCATGAGTGAGGGCATAGAACCCCCCAGCAACCGGAGCCGCTAACACAAAGCCCATCTGAGAAATCGTGTGGAAGGCCAACATGCGCTTAGTGTCTTTTTCAAACACAGCGTAGGAAACCCCCAACAGAGCAGTCGCCACGCCAAACAAGCGGACAATAGGATTAATCTCCTCAACCAGCAGCGCACAACGGATCAGGGGAAACACGCCCACTTTGACCACGACCCCTGACAACAGCGCAGACACGGGCGTTTCTGCCTCAGAATGAGTAACCGGGAGCCACAGCCCCGGCAGAAAAATTCCTCCCTTTGCTAGCAAACCTAACAAGATCAGGGCGATCGCCTCTGGAGGAGCCACCTGCAACCCAGCAAAGCTAAAGGAATGGTTGGCCTGGTAGACTAGGGCTGCCCCCATCAGATAAAACAGCATGGCAGTGTTGCTGGCAAAGAGATAGCGCAACCCCACCCAAATGGTGCGATCGGTACGGGGGTAGGCGATCAGCAAAAATGCCGCGATGCTGAGGACTTCGATCGCCACATATAAGCTAATAAAATCGGCACAGATAAACGCTGCATTCAGGCTACCGTGGGCGATCGCTAGCTTGGCGTAAAAGAACGCCGACTTCTCACTCCACCAGCAATAGAGCAGAACAGCTGCGGTGACGAGGGCATTGGTCAGAATAAAGTAGGCGCTCAGGACATCTGCAGAGAGGGTAACCCCGAAATGATCGAGCAGACTGAGATCAACCGAGGTAGGCTGAACGAACAGCAGTCCGGCGAAGACGGCAGAAGCGACCACCATGACCAGCGCAAAGGCTCGATCCATCTGGGGTATTAGATAGATCAAAAATCCCAGAAAAAAGGGCAGACCAATCCAGACAATTATCAGTGGGTGAAGAATTGCAGTCATGGCGTATTACTTTTTTCGATCTCACCACTTTCTAACGTTGGGTTATCGCGTGAGAGCTTCATCACCCCTACCAGCATGAGCGCTTGGATTGAAAAGCCAATCACGATCGCCGTCAGAATCACCGCCTGCGGGACTGGATCGGCAAACCCTCCTGTTTGCCCCTGTCCTACGATGGGGGTGAACAACCCTTCCCTAGCGGCGATTAGCACATAGAAGGCGATCACCCCCGTGCTCATCACATCCATTGACACAATTTTCATCACCAGATTCTTCTTTAGGATGATGCCGAAGAACCCACATAAAACGGTGGCAAATACGCATGCTTCTAACACAGGAGTTAATCGCTAAATACTAGACAGTAGAAAGGTGAGCTACGGAGAAAAGGTGAGGCCCGATCCAGTATTCCTCAACCCAATAAAGGGGGGAACGACCTAATCAGCGAGAGGTTTCAGTCTCTTTGCCCACACCTTACTAAAGCAAACTAGGCCATAGACCTTGCGAAGAACTGACTTGCAGTGCTGACGTAAGTCAGTTCACCCAAGTGAGAATCACCCAAGTGAGAACCACCTACTGACAGACTGTGAACCGATGCAGCCAAACAGTATAGATATTTTTGTACTAGGAAATGTACTACTAAAGACCCTACGAGAACTCCTCAACCACTCCCCAAACTGATCTTCGCTCACCCAGATCAAGGGTAAGCATAGAGGATTAACAATGATTAAAGCAAGGACAATAACACTTTAATAATACCCGATGAATCTCGTTCTCAGGAGTGTTTATACCTATTCAACCCATCAAAGATATCTATCGTTTGTATTGAACGGCAGTTCTGGTTAAGAGGGTTTTAGGGCATTGCGTGCTGTCCCGAAACCCTTAATTGTCCGTACGCGCTGCACACGGACAATTAAAGACTTCAGATGATCTCGAATTCACGTGGAATTATGGCGTGACTGGCGGCGGCACTACTGGAGCAGGGGCAGGAGGTGCTTCTGGGGCAGGCGGAGGTGGGGCGATCGCTGGCGGCGCTGCGGGTATAGGCTGCTCTGGAGCCGCTGGCTTCAACTTTGCAGGCGGGTTTGGGGGTTCTACAGGCACCTCAGCGGTTGGCGGGTCTGCCGTGGGGACATCGACTGGAGGGGCAGGTTCCGCGACTGGGAGGTCGGGGATCGGGGCAGTGTATTCTGGGCGGGCGGCTTCTTGGCGGCGAGCGGGGGGTGGGCTGTCCCATTCTGGTAGTGGTTCTGGGAAATAGTCTTGTCCCGTTCGTTGCTCATCTCGACCACTGCCGTAGGGGGTGAGGCCCGCAGACCGCTCCGACGGGAACGAAAACCCAGAGTGTCCTGGTTCGTCAACGGGCCAACCTTCCACAGGAGGAAACAACTGTTCGTTATTCAACAGTGGTTCCAGCAGGGTGGCCTGACCAAGCTGCACAATCCGATCGGTCCGCACAGCCCAGCCTAGGGTTGCCCCCCCCATTCCAGCGACCAAGGCAGTGACCAGCAACCCCACGGGGAGCCAGCGTTGAGTACGCGATCGCCCCTGCAAATAGGGTTGGTCTTTCTGATAGGTTCTAACATTCAAGGGCATGGCGACGACGGTTGTGCCCTCCAGAGGGACAGGCGCGACGGGTGGTGGCGGCGCTGCGTCGGTTGGTGTTGGAGTTGTGGGAAAAGCGGGTTGAGCGATCGCTGGGGGCATAGTGGTTGCTGCGAACCAATCGCCCAGAACAGGCGGCGTTGTGCCCTGTGGCAGCGACAACACCACATAGGGAGCATTGTCCTCCCAAAAGCAGTCCACGATGGGAACTGTTGCCGGGAGTTGTGCCTTGAACCTGCGACGGACTTCCTCCATAAGTTGTTGCTGGTGGTCAGTCATTGCAGCAGTAGTCACCCGTGGAGTCGCGCCTGAGTCTTGCGGACAATCCTCAGATCCAGACGGCTTGGTGGTGCCCCGCCTCTGGTCGGGATGAACCGTCTGCACTACAACGGGCTGGTCTAGGGGAGTGTGAACTGCCTGATAGGTCGTCCCCCAGTCATCCTGATGAAGGACGGCTTGGATCAAATATTTGCCATCTTGCAGTGTGGTGCCCGTTGTTAAGGTCATAGCATTACAGGTCAGTCAAGGTCTCGCGGTTGGCAACTCGGCTGCATCTAGAGTTGCACGAGTCCCACCGATCCTAGCAGCTTCGCGGACTACTCGTTCATGTTGCGGTAGGTTGCTACGGCAGAGGGGGAGATGCGGTTGAGATAGCGGAAGATCCAATACTTGAAGATGGTGTCGAGGATCACCGGGAACGTGGCAATGAACAGGAAGATAAAGTCCCGATTGGCGGCGAGGCCAAAGTGTCGAGCCACTCCTTCCAGCAACACTTCCCAACCGTGGGGCGAGTGGAACCCAACGAACATATCGGTAAATAGGATAATAATGAATGCCTTAGCGCTATCACTCAGCCCGTAGATCATTTCGTCAATAAAGGAGCGCAGGATAGCTAGATCCCGCCGGCTGTTGAGCAACACCAGGGCAAACACCCCGGCAGAGAGAATGTCTGCGAAGACGTTTTTAATCGCGTTGTTGCTGGCGATGAAGGCTTCTCGCTCTAGTTCGATCGCCCGTTCCTGGAGCCGCTCCTGCATTTGCTCCTCCGTTAAAGCGGGCGTCTTGCCAATCAGCACCTCAAAGCGAATGCGCTCCTCATAGCGCTGGAGTTCGGCATAGGTCTCGTCCTCCATGTCCACATTGAGGAAGGGCTCAGCCTGCACCAAGCTGTCCGGGTTGCGGAGGTGATCCACAATGGGACCGATGATAAAGCCCTTGGCAATTTGTTGGGTCAGCAGGGGCAGCAGGATTAGCAGTAGGATGAGGCGCAGGGAAATGACTGTCCGTACTTTAGAGGTACGGAAGTTCTCGACTACCTCTGTCTCGGCGTTGGGATCGAGTTCTCGTTTAATCCGATCGACTGTTCGCAGAATCGACCGCGGCAAAACTCCGGTCTTGTCGGCGTAGGATTCTAAATCGGCTTGCACACTCTTGCGGGTGCGTTCCACCATTTCCTCGGTCAGCCCCGCTTCTTGCGAGGCTGGCTGAAGAGTAGAGCGACTCCCATTGCGTTGTCCTGAGCTACCGTTACGCTGGGCAGAGTCTACTACCACGACTGCTGATGTGGGAGGGCGATCGCCACTATACCGTCCCAACACCTCATCAATGAATCGGAGCTTGCGCAAAACTACCGCTGAGGAATTGTCTAGCACACTGATGTTATACGCATTGGTGTCGGGCACATCCATCTGGATCTCAGTGACCGGTCGGGCAGTGGGTTGCAGCATCGAACGGCTGGCATTAAATTCCGCCATCCGTACCCGTGCAATTCTGAGATATTTACGTAGCTCTGACTGAAAGTAGGCGTTGACGCTGGCTCCGTAATTGCCATACTCTGGCGAGATGCGCCCACCATTAAAGTGGTTCTCCTCGATCGCCCGGATTCGCTGGGCAGCTTCATAGGCTTCATCGAGCGCTCGTTCGGGAGTACGTCGAAGCCACTGGCTGGCCTCGCGAAAGGAGTTTTTAAGTTTTGCGAAAAAAGACGTTCTCATAGGGAAGTGGGACGATGCGCGAGGCAAACGTGAACTTGAGTGGCAACGAGTAGACCTTGCGGATGAGGAGGAACAAGGATGAGGAGAAACACCGCTCTAAGCGTGAGTGTTCTGAAGCAAGAGACTGGGGGAAACAACGTTGACTCCAGGAAGCAGACCGAATTCCTGGCATCGTTCACTAGACTATCAAATTGGATGTTTGGGCAGAAGCTTAAAGATGTGCAGTTCAATCCTGGATCGGCTGTAGGATATGACCTACGGTAGGATGTGTTAGACGGTAGCCGTAATGCATCGCGGGGATTTGATTTTCAGGCCAGTCCTTGATGCTTCTTGTCCCTTGCGTTCTGCAGAAGATTACTAACGTGAAGCTTCCTACCAACACACTTCTAGCAACACACTAGCAACACATAGTACGGTTTCAGGCGAGCTAGAGTTGAGAAACCTCCCTGTTTGTTAAGGCGTGGTTCTTCAACAACGAGCATGATTTGGCGTTGTTGATTGAACCAGTGATGTCTTGAAGGAGAGATGCACTTCGTACACTTCTCCTTCAAAAAGTTACCTTGGAATTAGGTCATGCTTGGCTGTGAGCGCTACCTTGGCAAAGGCGCAGTGCCTGTCCTGCCAAGTCGCTAGCTTGCTCACTGCTAAGAAACGCATTTCTGGAGAGGGATCCCTCTCCAGAAATATGTAGTATTGTAACCAATTTCAGTCAGACCCCTTGTTAACTCCTGATTCTCTTTGGATTGTCGGCAGTAGCCGCAGCGGTAAAACCACCTCTCTGATCCAGCGGCTCATCGAACAGGCAGAAGCCCTTCCCGCCCCGCCCCACCCCTGTCCTATGCAATCTGTTCTGGTGTTCGCAGCAACAGGGGACAACCGCATAGATCTGGTGGATCGCATTGCGGCAGCAACCCAGGGGCGGGTGCCCTTTGATTCAACAACCCCTCTGGGGTTCTTTCAAGATGAAGTCCTGCTGTTTTTCCCGCTGCTGGTCGAACGCCTGAGCCTGACGGCTCGGTTTCCTCTGCGCCTGCGCCCTGAAACGGAGCAGGAACTTGCCACCCGACTCTGGCGCACTGCTCTAGATAGTGGAGAACTGGCCATTCCAGGTGTCTCAGAATACTTTGTGGTGCGGCGGATGCTTGACCTGTTTCAGCTTGCTGCTCTCAGTGGCACCCCCCTTGAGGATTTGCCAGTGATTCTCAAGGATGGTTTTGCCGGACGGGAAGATGGAGGGGCGCTGTGGGAACGGATGGGGGTGGCGCTGCAGACTTGGCGGCACTGGTGCTGGGAACGGGGCCTACTAACCTACGGAATTGTGGCGGAGCTTTACTGGCGTTATCTGCTGCCCGACCTGCACTATCAGGAGAAACTGCGGCAGCGCTATCGGGCGTTCTATGCTGATGATGTGGATGAGTACCCAGCGATCGCCCAACGGTTGTTCTCTCACCTGCTGGACTGGGGCATCCCTGCCACTTTTACCTTTACGCCGAAGGGTGCCCTACGGCTGGGCACTGGGGCCGATCCGGAGGAACTGGCGACCCTGGCAGAGCGGTGCGAAATCGTCATCCTACCTGACCGCGCCGATGGACTGGGGCCCCAGTGGGGTGAGTCCATCGTGGCCTGGGTGCAAGAGCCGCTCAGCTACGCCCAACTGCCAGAAGCCATCCTATCGCTGCAAACAATCTCGCGGGCGCAGTTGTTGCGCCAGACGGCAGAGGTGATTGCAACGGCGATCCATTCAGGGCAGGTGAAACCACAGGAGGTGGCGATCATCGGGCCGGGGGTGGATGCGATCGCCCGTTACACGCTGCGGGAAATCCTGAGCAACCGGGGGATTGCAGTCGAGTCCCTGAGTGACCAACAGCCCCTGGTGGGATCACCGTTGATCCGTGCCCTGCTGACGTTGCTGGCGCTGGTCTACCCAGGCTTGGGGCGGTTGTTGAGTGGGGAGGCGATCGCTGAACTGCTGGTTGTCCTGAGTGAGAGTAGCACGGAGGAAGTAAGTCGCGGGGGGGGAGGTTGGCTTGGTGCAGCGGGGGAGGCTGCGATCCAGGCAATGGGT
Source organism: Synechococcales cyanobacterium M55_K2018_004 (assembly GCA_015295905.1). GTDB lineage: Bacteria > Cyanobacteriota > Cyanobacteriia > Elainellales > Elainellaceae > DVEB01. The sequence goes on along the minus strand of DVEB01000039.1, from coordinate 10,706 downwards.
GGACTAGAGCGATCGCCCCTGCATCCTCCCATCGACCCAGTGCGGGCTGGCTTATTAATCGACCACTGCTTTGTGCCCGACCCCGACCTGCCACAACTCTTGCCAGTGAACGCTTTTCCCCGCTGGGATCGGTTGGGATACCGAGCATCTCAGTCCTACGAAGCTATCCGCCAGTGGATTGAAACACAGCGGCAGCAACTCCAGCAACGCTTGATCCCCAGCCCGGTCAATCTGCTCGACCGGGCCATCCAACACTTCTTGGCGGGGGGCAGTCACCTCGCCTACGACCGCCTTTCTGCTCTGCGGGAACTCGTCGAAACGGCGCAGCACTACTGGGAAGTGGACACTCGCCTGCGCCAAAGCGATCCAGGCCGGGCGGCTCGACCAGCGGCCACCACAGTGGGGGAATTTATCCAACTGCTGCGAAATGGCACCATTACCGCCGACCCTTACCCAGTGCGCCCACTGGTCGCTCGCCCTGCGGTTACGCTAGCAACCATCTTCCAATACCGAGCAGCCCGACTTGCCCACCGCTGGCAGTTTTGGCTAGATGCTGGGTCGCCCCTGTGGTTGAGTGGGGGTGGCCCGTTGTTTGGCGCGATGCTGTTACTGAAGCGTTGGGATGGTCGTCCCTGGACCGCTGCCGATGACCTAGAAGCCGATCAGCAACGCCTATCTCGACAATTACTCGACCTCCTCTACCGGACTCAGGAGCGGGTTTATCTCTGCCACAGTGATTTGTCCACCAATGGACAGGAGCAGACGGGACCACTCCTCACTCTGGTGAATGCAGCGACTCCGTTGCTCATGGAGAAAGAGGCGATCGTGTAAAAGCCAGAGCCCAGGGAGGCACCGAGTGTCTGCCTAGGCTCTGGTCATAAGGGTAACTAAAGGTAACTAACGTCAGTTCTGGTTAAGCGGGTTTTGGGGCACCACGTCCGGCACGTTATCCAACAACTCCTTGATGTTCCGCACGCATCGCTCACGGAACCTCAAGGGGTTCAGCTTATCCGGAATTTACGTTAACTCTTACACGGTGTATTTCTTGAAGGCCAGCGTCACGTTATGACCACCGAAGCCAAAGGAGTTCGACAGGGCAACATTAACCACCTGGTCGCGACTTTGGTTGGGGATGTAGTCTAGGTCGCACGCTGGGTCTGGGTTGACCAAGTTAATGGTGGGAGGCACCTTATCATGGGCGACTGCCATCACCGTTGCGACTGCTTCAATGCCACCGGAGCCACCCAGCAGGTGGCCGGTCATTGACTTGGTAGAGCTGACAGTGCATTGATAGGCGGCTGCTCCTAGGGCAGTTTTGATGGCGTTGGTCTCGGTAGAGTCGTTGGCGGGGGTACTGGTGCCGTGGGCATTAATATAACTGACTTGCTCTGGTGCAATGCCGCCATCCTTAAGGGCCAGTTGAATTGCCCGGGCAGCGCCAATGCCACCAGGCACGGGTGAAGTGATGTGATAGGCATCACAGGTCATGCCGTAGCCCACAACCTCGGCGTAGATCTTAGCTCCTCGGCTAAGGGCGTGTTCCAATTCCTCTAGGAGGAGAATACCAGCACCCTCACCCATGACAAACCCATCGCGATCGCGGTCAAACGGACGGCAGGCATGGGCTGGGTCATCATTGCGGGTGGAGAGCGCTCTAGCAGCAGCAAATCCCGCGAAAGAGAGGGGGGTAATGGCTGCTTCCGTGCCCCCGCAGATCATGGCTTGGGCGTAGCCACGCTGCACCAGGCGAAAGGCATCCCCAATCGCATTAGAACCAGCAGCACAGGCGGTGACGGTGCAGTTGTTGGGACCTTTGGCACCGGTGTGAATGGCCGTCAATCCGGCTGCCATATTGGCGATCATCATCGGCACCATGAACGGGCTACAGCGCTCCGGGCCGCGGGAGAGGTAGATTTCCTGCTGGTCCTCCATCACCTTGATGCCACCGATGCCCGTCCCAATCAGCACACCGACTTGTTCAGCGTTCAGGTCATTGATGATGAAGTTTGCATCGGTCAGCGCTTGCTTACTGGCAGCGATCGCAAACTGAGCGAACCGATCCATCCGCTTCGCTTCCTTGCGATCCATGTATTCATGGGGATCGAAGCCTTTCACTTCCCCAGCAATGCGGCTATCGTGGCGAGACGCATCAAAGTGAGTGATCGGCCCAATGCCGTTGCGTCCACTCAGCAGACCATCCCAATACTCAGCCAGGGTGTTGCCAATTGGCGTTAATGCACCCATGCCGGTAACAACAACACGCTTTAAAGCAGACTCAGAACTTGTCATGGTGGCAGATTCAAAAGGTCATGCATAACCAAAACCATAGCGGATGCTCCGGCAGCGGTTGAGTCATGCAGCATTTCAAAGGTTAGCAGGTGAATGCCCAAAACAACAGAAGAGGCAAAGAGGAATGACAGGGGTCAGCCTTGCCTCTTCTCAAGACCGGTTAGGCTGCAACTTTTTGCTTGATGTAATCGACGGCAGACTGGACGGTCGCAATGTTTTCTGCCGCCTCGTCGGGAATTTCGATGTCAAATTCTTCCTCAAGAGCCATGACCAATTCCACAGTGTCCAGGGAATCAGCGCCCAGATCGTTAGCAAAGCTGGCCTCTGGCTTGACTTCGCTCTCTTCCACACTCAGTTGCTCAGCCACAATTTTCTGAACTTTCTGAAAAATCTCATCTTGGCTCATATCTGTACTCTTCCTACATTCTTGACGCGATATAGTGACCCAATTGGATGGCGATCGCAATCGGGAGGATTCGCTGCATCCTACGTTTCAGTAAAGCGTCTATCGCGGAGGACAGCTTGACACAAGCTATCGAACGATCAAAACGACTGATAACAATAGGCATTTTTTCATCTTATCCGAAAGGGTGACGGGATTTGGGATCAAGTTTGCAACTGTCAAAGTGTCACACTGGTTGCAGGAAAGCTAAAATCACCGAACATTGTTCGTGTAGTGCGGCACCACGCGATGTCTGGTGCCACAAAAGCTGCTGAACCCAGACTCACGCTAATTCATGTCAGACAGTTTGATGCGGGGGTCAACCGCGGCCAGCAGCAGGTCTGCCAGTAAGTTGCCAATAATCAGCATGGCTGCTCCCATCATTAGCCCTGCCATGACTAGATACAGGTCTTGCGCTGTCACCGCTTGCAGGATGAGGCGACCCAAGCCTGGCCAGTTAAAAAAGTTTTCGGTGATAAATGCCCCACTAAGCAGATTGGCGAACTCAAACCCCAGCAGCGTGATCAAGGGATTCACCGCGTTTCGTAGGGCGTGCATATAGATCACGCGATTTTCCGGCAGTCCTTTTGCCCGGGCCGTCTGGATGTAGTTCTGCCGCAACACGTCTAGCAGTTCTCCGCGAGTAATCCGCTGCAACCCGGCAAAGCCTGTAATACTGAGGGCCAGGGTGGGCAGAATCATGTGCCAGGCAATATCCAGTGCCTTGCCGAGAGGCGTCAGGTCGGCGTGATCGATGCTGGTCATGCCGCCTACCGGAAACAGGGGCGACAGGTTTTGGGCGACAAATAGCAGTAACAATCCAGTGATCAGGGTGGGGAACCCCTGTCCAATGTAGCTGATCACCCGTAACACACGATCCACCAGACGGTTCTGGTGGATGGCCCCAATAATACCCAGAGGCAGGGCGATCGCCCACGTCACAAGGAGGGAGGAAATTGCCAACAGCAGCGTCGCCGGGATCCGTTCCCACAAAATCGAAGTGGCTGGACGTAGCGAGTAGGTAAAGCTAGGGCCAAAGTCTCCTTTGGTAACAATTTGCCTCAGCCAGATGAAATACTGCTGAATCACTGGCTTATCCAGCCCAAACTGTTGTTCGTACTGCTTTAGGGTTTCAGGGGAAAACTGAGGATTCTGCCGCCACTGGTCGAGAAAGTCGCCCGGTGCCATCTGCGCGATGAAGAAGCTGAGGGTGGAGGCCAGAAACAGGGTGAGTAACCCTTGTAATAGACGCTTCACCACGTAGATGAACGTGTCGCTGGTGACAACCCCCACAAAACTCTGCCAGGCTAGCGAGAGGGTTTGGGAGGGAGAGGCTTTGATGGAGGTCATGGTGGGCCGGAGAGATAAGACATGTCATGCTCAGAAGATGCCTGACTAATACTCCACAAGTGTGGCGATCGGCACTTCTGGGAGGAGTTTGCGCCCTTCCAGGAAGGTGAGTTCAATGATAAAACCAAAGCCCACCAGTTGACAGTTGGTCTGTTCTACAAGCTTGGCAGTGGCAGCAGCCGTTCCCCCGGTGGCAATCACATCATCCACAATCAACACGCGGCTTTGGGGTGGCAGCGCGTCCTGGTGGATCTCTAGCTTATCGGTGCCGTACTCCAAGTCGTACTCGATCGCATGGACTGCCGCCGGAAGTTTCCCTGGTTTACGCACAGGTACAAAGCCAGCATCCAGTTTGTAGGCCAGGGGGGCGCCAAAGATAAACCCGCGTGACTCCATGCCAATGATGTAGTCGGGCTGCCATTCCGCACATTTCTCAGCCATGGTGTCGATGGCGTAGCGTAAGCCCTCAGAGTCACGCAACAGGGTGGTGATGTCTCGAAATACAATGCCCGGCTTTGGGAAATCGGGGATCTCTCGAATCAGAGATTTGAGTTCCATACCAGAGGAAGAGTAAGGGATGGTAGCGATCCTACTATCACTCCTGCAATCTTGCAGCACTGTCCGCAGGAAGGCATCAATTCTCAAAACGCGTTTCCTAACCTATACGTGTAGGGCTATGAGACACAGGGGTTAGAATTCAGGACTGCACCTTTTCTAGGCTGGTGAGTTTGGGGTCGATAATTTTTTGCCCCAGACCTGGGAATTTGATCGCCAGACAAATTTTGTTACCTGCCCCAAAAATATGGGTCACCTGACCAGGGCCAAACGTCCGGTGAATGACCTTTTCACCGACTTTCCAGTCGGTTTCATGGGTGTTGGGAAGATCGGACTCAGCCCGTTTGGCCTTGACCGCCCGAATCGGAGTTGCCATTTTCTTGGGCACCGCTCCAGCCCTATTACTCAGCACCAGTTCGGGGGGCAGTTCCGCTAGGAACAGGGAGGGGCTAGCAGGCTCCCGGGAACCGTAGAGGCGGCGTTCGCGGGCATGGGTGATAAATAGTCGTTCCTTGGCGCGAGTGATGCCGACGTAGCAGAGCCGACGTTCTTCCTCCAGAGCGGCGGGGTCTTCTAGCGAGCGAAAGTTGGGGAAGAGACCCTGCTCCACACCGACCAGGAAAACGACTGGAAACTCCAGCCCTTTTGAAGAGTGCAGCGTCATTAGAGAGATCTTGTCTTGTCCCTCGGTGGTCTTATCCAGGTCAGAGGCAAGGGAGGCGTTGGCTAGGAACATGGTGAGGTTTGTTTCCTCGTTCTCCTCTTCAAATTGCAGGACGGCGTTGAGCAGTTCCTGCACATTGCCCAGACGGTCTTCCGCTTCGTCAGTGCCCTGGGCTTTTAGGTCTGCCACGTAGCCAGAGTCCTCTAGCACCTTCTGCACCAGTTGGGAGGTCGGCATAGAATCCATCTCGTTCTGCCAAGTCTGGAGCATCTGAGCAAAGGCGATGACGGGTTTGGCAGAGCGTCCGGCCAGGGTTTGTACCGACGTTTCGTCCTGAATGACTTCCCAGAGGGGCACGCCCGTCTGAGCCGCAACCTGCTCCAGTCGGTCAATGGTAGATTTGCCGATGCCTCGTTTGGGGGTGTTGATGATGCGCTTGATGCTGACACTATCGGCAGGGTTGGCGATCGCCCGCAGATAGGCCAACACATCCTTCACTTCCTTGCGATCGTAGAACCGCAGGCCACCCACTATCGTAAAGGGCAACCCAAACCGCACCAGTATTTCTTCGATGGCACGGGACTGGGCATTGGTGCGGTAGAGAACTGCAAAACTGCCCCAGGTCAGTTCTGGGTTGTTCATCTCCAGGTGACGGATCTGGTTCACCACAAACTGCGCCTCATCTATCTCATCATCGGCACAGTAAATATAGATTGACTCGCCGCTTCCCCGCGTGGGACGCAGAACCTTTTCAATCCGTTCAGTATTGTTTTCAATCAAGTAATTGGCTGCTTCCAGAATATTGGCGGTGGAGCGGTAATTTTCCTCTAGCTTCACCATCGTGCGAGTGTCGTCGTCCGGTAGACTGTCGCCAAAGTCTGCTTGAAACTCTAGCAAGATGCGAAAATCCGCAGCCCGGAAGGAATAGATAGACTGGTCAGCATCGCCCACCACAAAGATGGAACGATAACTCCAATCATTAAATTGGCGCGTGTTTTCACCATTTGTCACCAGTAGCCGTAGCAGATCGTACTGTGTGCGGTTGGTGTCCTGGTATTCATCCACAAGGATGTGGCGGAAGCGTTTGTGCCAGTATGCCAACACCTGTTCATTTTGACGAAAGAGTTGCACTGGCAGCAGGATCAGATCATCAAAGTCCAGTGCATTATTTTCTGCCAGTCGCTTTTGATATTCCTGATAGACATCTGCAATCACCCGTCCACGGTAGTTGGACTGTTCCCGCTCGACATCTGCTGGTGACTGCCCCTGGTTCTTGGCATTGCTGATGGCATAGCGGACGCTGCGGGGATCAAATTTTTTATCGTCGTAGTTGCGGCTGGCAATGATGTCCTTCACCAGGGTTTGCGCGTCGGACTCATCAAAGATAGAAAAGTTGCGATTCCACTTAGGATAACCACTGGGCGGCTGATACTTCTCAATATCAAACCGCAACATGCGCCCACACAGTGCATGGAATGTGCCGATCCATAGGTCTTTCGTAAACGTCTTGTAGACGTAAGACTTGATCTTCGTCTGTTCGTAGGGAGCCAGCGCTTCCAGGGGCTTGTTGTGCTTGGCGATCGCCTCCCGTTCAGCAAACAACCGCTCAATCCGCTCTTTCATCTCTCGTGCGGCCTTGTTGGTAAATGTCACCGCTAGGATGTTCTCCGGGTCTACCTTGTGAGTTAGCACCAGGTTGGCAATCCGGTAGGCCAGCGCCCGTGTCTTTCCCGAACCCGCCCCGGCAACCACTAGCAAGGGACCGCAGTAATGTTCGACGGCACGACGTTGAGAGGGGTTGAGGTGAGCAAGGAAGTCGGTGGATGAAGGCATGGGAGAGTGGAAACGTGAAATACGGTGAGAGGAATTCGGGACTTGGGGATTTTAGAGTTTGAATTTTAGATTTGGTTTGGATTTGGGATTCAACACGATTGCAATGTTTTCCTCTTGGGCGGGAAACCTCACAATCCAAAATCCAAACGTCGGATGGGGTGATTTACCTTGTTAAGCGTAGCGTAATCTATGAGGTGTGGACAGAAGCAGGACTGAGCATCAAGCGTATTAACGGGACTTCGGGATAAGCTGAACCCCTTCATTTTCTGGGCGCGACGCGCCCAGAAAATGAAGGGGTTAGGGGCACCGTGCCTACGCGGTGCCCCTAACCCCTCTTAACCCAAACTGACGCTATAGCGCTACACGCATAGGTTGGGACAGAGCTGTTTGCGGGAAACCCCGCGCGGTGGGGTTCCCCGCAAACAGCTTTTGACATCATGGGTGCGTAGCACCATATAGCGCCATATAGCGCCATATTAAGATTCACCCTTGCCATTGCATCGACAATTTCCACCATCCAAAATTCAAAATCGCTTCTCCCCTATTCCCCAAGCCTCAACGCCTGCCGCTGGGCCTCCATCAACGCTTGAATCCCCTTCTCTGCGAGGTCAAGCATCTCGTTGAGTTGGGCGCGGGTGTAGCTGCCTTCCTCAGCAGTGCCTTGGAGCTCGATCAGGTTGAGCTGGTCGTTCAGGACGACGTTAAAATCCACGTCTGCGGCAACATCTTCGAGGTAGTTCAGATCGAGAAAGGCTTCCTGCTCCAGCAACCCCACTGAGATGGCAGCAACTTGATGACGGATGGGCGATCGCTCCAGTTCCCCCTGCTCCACCAACGTCTGGATGGCATCGCTGAGGGCAACAAACCCGCCAGTAATTGAGATAGTACGGGTGCCTGCATCAGCCTGGAGAACATCGGCATCCACCATCAGGGTGCGTTCTCCCAGCACTTTCAAATCCAGCGCAGCGCGTAGGCTACGCCCAATCAGGCGTTGAATCTCCTGGGTGCGGCCTGAGAGCTTCATAAATTCCCGTGGCTGACGCTGGGGCGTGGCGCTAGGAAGCATGCGGTACTCTGCCGTGAGCCAGCCCTGTCCAGTTCCCTCCAGAAACTTGGGAACACCGGGTTGTACAGTAACAGTGCAGAGCACTTGGGTATCGCCACAGTGGGCCAGTACTGACCCAGCAGCAAACCGGGTAAACTTGCGCTCAAAGCGAATGGGGCGTACCTGGTCTGCTTTGCGTCCATCTGGACGAGTCCATGCCATGAAAGTTGCCTCGGAAAGTTGCCTCAGTTTGTTTAGGATTCTTACAAAAGGTATTAACTTTATGTGTGAGTGGGCGACTCTGCCGCCCACTCACACATAAAGTTGCTCCAGTTGTTTTTGTAAGGATCTTTAGAAATGCCACTGGCTCAGCGACCTAGAATGGTAACTAAACCTACCAACTTTCCTAAAGTAATCGCTCATATTCTCGAATTGAAGAGAACACTGAAATTCTTCAGGTCATGGCGTCAGAGTGGCGATCTCAAAAGCCCCGATTCCCAGTTCGCAGGACGGTTTTACCCACTTCCGGCAGTCCACGCCTCTTTTTATAATTGCTTAATATTGCTACACTACTGCTGACTTCCATCCTGTCAGTGCGACCTGGAGTATTTTCTGCGAACTCGGTTAAATTCGGACTCACGTACAAGCGAGCGTTCAAGGCACTCGTCTCGTTCTGTCAGGTGCGAATCTGCTCGGGATTTCAAGCAATACCCTCCCTTGATAGGTTGGAACCCTTGAGGAGTGTGACTCAATTTCTGGGAAAACTGGGGCTTACCTTGCTTATCCCCTTGGGGGTGTCTGTTCTCCTAGAGAGATAGAGACGGGTTTATTGTGAGAAGTACTTGACTTATGCCGGAGCACGTTTGGGAGCAAAACGATCCCTATGATGAGTTTGAGCCAATCAGTTCGCTCGTTTCCGACCTGTCCGACTCTGAAGATGTCAACAGCCATTACTATCGGGGGCTGGCAGGACGACGGCGTAAAGCTGCTGTGGCACTGACGATTATTTGGGCAAGCACGATCGCACTACACTTGCTCCCTTGGGGAACCTGGGTGGTGGTTGGGATTATCACGTTGATGCTGATTCATGCGCTGCGGTTGTTTTTTGCCCGCCCGCGTGTGACTCCCGAACTGTGGCAAGAGCACGACCCAACGTTGTTACCCTTTGTGTCTCTACTAGTGGCGGCCAAGAACGAGGAAGCAGTTATCGGTTCCCTAGTTCGCACGCTGTGTAGCCTCGACTATCCAACCGATCGCTATGAACTGTGGGTGATTGATGACAACAGCAGCGATCGCACGCCCTTAGTGCTGCAAAAACTAGAAAAAGAGTACGACCAGCTCAAAGTCTTCCGGCGCGGCAGCGATGCGACGGGTGGTAAATCCGGGGCCTTAAACCAGGTGCTCCGGCAGGCCAAGGGCGAGATTTTAGGAGTGTTCGATGCGGATGCTCAGGTGCCAGCGGACTTGTTACGGCGCGTATTGCCCCTGTTTCAGCGCGAACAGGTGGGGGCAGTGCAAGTCCGTAAGGCGATTGCCCAGGAAAACCGGATGCCAAATGCTCGCAACTTCTGGATCCAGGGGCAGGTCGCAGAGATGGCGCTAGACACTTGGCTGCAACAACACCGGATTGCTGTGGGTGGCATTGGCGAATTGCGCGGCAACGGACAATTTGTCCGCCGCAGTGCCCTGGATCGCTGTGGTGGTTGGAACGAGGAAACCATTACCGACGACCTTGACCTTACCTTCCGCCTCCATCTAGACCAGTGGGATATTGAGTGTCTGGCCTCTCCGCCGGTGCAGGAAGAGGGTGTGACGCGGGCAGTCAGCCTATGGCATCAGCGTAACCGCTGGGCTGAGGGGGGCTATCAACGCTACCTCGACTATTGGCAACTGATCACTCGCAACCGCATGGGATTCCGCAAAACCTTTGACCTGCTGATGTTCTTTTTCATCCAGTACGTCATGCCAACGGCGGCAGTCCCCGACTTACTGATGGCGATCGCTCGCAACCGTCTCCCCTTGCTTGGCCCAGTAGCCAGCCTTTCCTTCACCTTATCCTTAATTTGGATCTTTCTGGGACTGCGCCAGTTCCAGAAAGATCCGCGCAACTCAGAAACCCCATCGCAGCGGTTGCCCATCTGGGTGACAGCATTTCAGGCGTTGCGAGGCCTGATCTATATGCTCCACTGGTTTGCAGTGATGGCCAGTACGACGGCTCGCATGTCCTTCCGTCCAAAGCGGCTGAAGTGGGTGAAGACCGTCCACCATGGCAGCGATGACCTGTGGTTAGACGTAGTAGAGCAGCCAGAATCGGGTATGACCTCCTAGTAGATTGACCCGATAGATTCCCGCAACATTAGAGCCGTCCACTATACGGCGTCAATTCCTAAGCTTGAACGTCAGCTCTGGTTAAGCGGGTTTTAGTCCACCACGGGTGGGCTAAAACCACATCCCACCTCTAATTTTCATACTGATACGGAATCCGTTGCTTATAGGGTCGGTTAGTTTTTGGTAGAACGCGCGCAGCG
>DVEB01000043.1 GCA_015295905.1 Synechococcales cyanobacterium M55_K2018_004 | reverse complement strand
AAACCCTTACTTTTCCGTGCGCGTCGCGCACGGAAAAGTAAGGGTTTCAGCTTATGCCGAATTCACGTTAATCTCAAGTCCAGATCCGATCTGTCGTGAGATTTGACAGAATTGGGATCGGAACTCTCCTCAAGGATTGCGAAAACTCTTAAGTGAAGGTTGGGCGAATGAGCACGATTGGTGTTTGCTCATCGGCATTGCCAGCGGGGTTTGTAATCAGCGCTTCTTCCAAGAGTGAGGGCGGAACATCTGGACTAGCGGCCAGCACCTTGACGGCCCGCAGGTCATTCACATCGACAATGGCTGCCGAGATGCCGAGTTCTTGTTGAATTTGGTCGACCACTTGTTGGGGATTGTCTGGCCCCAGCACAATGAACTGGTCGTAGGGAGGCAGGGTGCCGGTTACATCATCAATTAAGCGAGCTTGCTCCCCGGCGAGTTGGTAGAAAACACCGGGTTTTTTGAGCACCTTTTTGGCGATCGCCCCCACTAGAAACGCCCCCGCGACTCGCCAAGGGCCAACAATATCGACCAGGGTTTGCATGCCACAGGCCGTTGCTAGGCTGGAGGTGGGCAAGAAGTAGTAGCACAACCGTCGGGCTAACCAGCCGGGCTGCACATCCGTGGGATGACGAAACCGATCTTGCATGATGGCAATGGGCGTTTCGCCGATGGTCACCACGTCTCCTGGTTGAGCATGGGGAAGGACGTAGCGTTTGACCACAGAGATGGGGTCATCCAGATGCGTAAGCAGATGAGTGCGAATTGGCAACACATCTGCTTTGGGGGTGGGTCGCCAGCGATGCGATTCTTCTGGATCGGGAAACTTCAGTGGCACAATGATGTGCCGGACTTTGGGGATGCGTCCCTGGGGGCCATAGGTGACGTAGTGTACCCGTACCCAGACAGACTTCAGTTGGCTCAGGTCTTTCCCCCGGATATCAAGTGACACTTCGATTTGGGTCGTCTTGCCAACCTTCACGATGTAGCCATACCAGTACCCGTCTGGTCGGGGGGGCGCATCGGGATGATTGGGAGTGACCTGCACAGTACAGGTGATGCCCTCCAAAGAATCTCCAGAAAGCAATGTTGCCTCTGCGGTGACTTCTGGCAGCATAATTTCGAGGCGACGAGTCAGGTTCTGGAACGTCAGGCGACCGACGAGGCGGTAACGGTGTGGTTCATACACCGGCAAGTCCCAATGGCCAGGGGTTAAAACCAGGGCATTGCCGGGATGACGACGATACTGCCACTCAAAGGCCAGGAGTGCCAAGAGCAAGATAAGTGCAATAATCCCCAGAACCAAAATCACAAAAACTCCCAGGTGAACTCGATGAGAACGGATATCGGTTCAAGTTTAATGCACATCGGCTTGCTGAAGCGTTCTTTGTGGGAGATTTCTCCGCTGAGCAAAAAAACCTTGATGCCGTGAGGACCATCGCGCACCCCTCCCAACATCAAGGATGACTGAGCAGCAATTCTCAGTATGAAAATTAACAGTGAGATGTTCGCATCCCCAGGGTGCGAACATCTCACCGCTCGTGTGGTTTGAGCTTATCCGTGGCGGGCTACAACCACACAAGCAGTCCAAAATGAGAATTGCTGATGACTTAGAATGACTCCAGTTCTGCTAGAGCATGGTTTGCCATCTGCCTTAAGTCAGCCGACTCGGGCCAGATGATAAATTGCCCCCATGAGTGTGCGATTGTGATGTGTACTCAACGCCCCTGCCAATCACACACTCATGCTTGTGGTTGGATTCAGCAAGGTCACTTATTCTTTAACGCCAGTTCTGGTTAAGCAGGTTTTGGGTCACCGCGCCTGGCGCGGTGACCCAAAACCCCTGCCTTTCTGTGCGCATCGCGCACAGAAAGGCAGGGGTTTCAGCTTATCCCAAATTCACGTTATTCTTTAATGCTGATTTGCAGGGAATAATTGCCGCGGCTGGTCCGGTCGAAACCGTTGGCAATCACTAGGTATTCGCCGTCACGGGGTAGTGTGATCTCTAAGCGGGAATTGGTCACTCCCTGGGCAGAGTCGTCATTTTCCCCAATCACTGTGCCGGAGGCATCGAGCACACCTAGGTAGGTGTCAAACTGGTTGCTTTCCATGGCAATTACCACAGAATCACCTGCTTTGCCCTGGAAGATGTAGGCATCGTAGAGGCTGTTATCGGAGGAGAGGACGGCATCTCCGTCTTGGAGAGTACCCTGAATTACGGCCGGCAGAGCATTAATGACCTGAGGTTCGGGGGCACTTGCTGCAGGAGCAGGGCTTTGGGCGATCGCCCCTCCCCCACTGCCGACTAGCAACGCTATCCCAGCAGCAAGACTACCTAACCAAATATGCCCTTTCATGGAGTACTCTCCTTTAGAATCATTGCAAATTCTCTCTACCATAACCGTCATTTGCCGGAATGCCATCCGTCTTTTCCCGCTAGCCTTTGGCATCGTTTTCCTAATCACACTGTGAAATGCTTGCTCAGGGGGCATTTCACGGGACTTGTGTGGAAACCGTAAGGAAGTGTCTTGTGGGGGGAATCGCCTGTGTCAAAATGGATGGGTTAAACCTAAATCAGTGGCAGGACAAAGGCGCTCTCTGCTCAGAAAAAATCTGAGTTTTATCGCACGTGACGTGTTGGTTGCAGCACTAGAGTTCTGCTTTTGCACCCCATCCTCAGCACCCCTGCGGTTGCTCTGGAGGCAACCAAGGCACTGGTTATTGGCACTGGCTTGAGTGATCGCGCGTATCTCATCATTCTCTTTGTATGACTAAGTTTGTTTTTGTAACGGGTGGCGTTGTTTCTAGCATCGGTAAGGGCATCGTTGCAGCCAGTCTAGGGCGGCTGTTAAAGTCTCGCAATTACTCCGTTTCAATTCTCAAGCTCGACCCCTACATCAATGTAGACCCGGGCACCATGAGTCCGTTTCAGCATGGGGAAGTGTTTGTGACGGAGGATGGTGCTGAGACCGACCTAGACCTAGGACACTATGAACGCTTCACCGACACCTCAATGTCGCGCCTCAACAGCGTCACCACCGGGTCAATTTACCAGGCTGTGCTCAACAAAGAGCGACGGGGAGACTATCAGGGTGGCACGGTCCAGGTGATTCCGCACATTACGAACGAGATCAAAGAACGGATCATTCGGGTTGCCCGCAACACCAACCCAGACGTTGTGATCACTGAAATTGGCGGTACGGTTGGCGATATTGAGTCTTTACCATTTCTGGAGGCGATCCGACAATTTCGCAAGGATGTGGGACGGCGCAATGTCATCTATATGCATGTGACGCTGGTGCCCTACATTGCCTCAGCCGGGGAAATGAAAACAAAGCCCACCCAGCACTCTGTAAAGGAACTCCGCTCCATTGGAATCCAGCCCGACGTGCTGGTGTGTCGTTGCGATCGCCCCCTCCCGCCTGGCCTCAAGGAAAAGCTGTCAGAATTTTGTGATGTGCCTGCCGAGTGCGTAATTCCTGCCCCTGATGCCAGCAGCATCTACGAAGTGCCACTGATCATGGAAAAGGAAGGCCTGGCGCAGCAGGCCATTGACCTGCTGCAGTTGGAACAGCGAGAACCCGATCTGCAACAGTGGAAAACCCTAGTCGAGCGGCTCCACCAGCCCGGCCAGTTAACCGAAATTGCCATTGTTGGCAAGTACGTGCGTCTCTCTGATGCCTACCTCTCTGTGGTTGAAGCCCTGCGTCATGCGGCCTTGGCTCAAGGAGCAGACCTGCGAATTCGCTGGGTCAATTCGGAAGAGTTGGAACCCCTGACGGTTGATGAACACCTGCGCGGAGTCAATGGCATTATTGTGCCCGGTGGGTTTGGCTCGCGGGGGATTGACGGCAAAATTACAGCCATCTCCTATGCGCGAGAACGTCAGATCCCGTTCCTGGGGTTGTGTTTGGGGATGCAGTGTGCCGTAATTGAGTGGGGCCGAAACGTGGCAGGACTCCCCAATGCCAGCAGTTCTGAATTTGATGAAGCCTGTGCCAATCCAGTCATCAGTCTGCTGCCAGAACAACAGGATGTTGTGGATCTGGGCGGCACGATGCGACTAGGCCTGTATCCCTGCCGCATTACGCCCAATACGCTGGCCGAGCGCCTCTACGGAGAAGAGGTGATTTACGAACGGCATCGCCATCGCTACGAGTTCAATAACGCCTACCGCAATTTGTTCCTGGAAACGGGTTATCAGATTAGTGGCCTCTCCCCCGATGGTCGGTTGGTTGAAATGATTGAACTACCACGGCACCCCTTCTTCATTGCTACCCAGTTCCATCCAGAGTTTCAGTCTCGTCCCAGTCGTCCCCATCCGCTGTTTCAAGGCTTCATGGCAGCGGCGATCGCCCATTCCCGTCAATCTGCAAAGCCACTCGAACCCTCGCTGGTCGGCGACTAAGGCGTGAGCTGATGCGTCACACGGCAGTTTCAGTCAGGGTAACTGGTTTCAGTCAGGGCAGTCGAAGGGGTTGAGTCGCCTTTGCTGTCCTGCCGTAGCGGAATGTGGATCGTAAATTCTGTGCTGTGACCTGGAATTGAGGTGCAGAGGAGTTCTCCTCTATGCTGTTTGATAATTTGGTAGCTGATGGAGAGTCCTAGCCCCGTCCCCTTGCCCACGGGTTTTGTGGTGAAGAAGGGGTCAAAAATTTTATGACGAATTGCTTCTGTGATCCCCAAACCGTTATCGCAGATCTGGATGCAGGCGGACTCTTCAGTGCAACTAGTGGTAATGCGTAATGTGGGGATGAAGGAATCTTTCCTGTAGCAGGCTGCGGCTTCCAAGGCATCAATTGCATTGCTCAAAATATGCATAAAAACTTGGTTGAGCTGGCCAGGGTAGCAGTCCACAGGTGGGATCGGACCGTACTGGCGCAGCACTTGGATGCCTCGGTGATCGCCTGCATCTTCTGGGGAGAGCGGCACTCCCGGTTGCAACCGATGCCGCAACAGAAGCAGAGTATTGTCCAGTCCCTCGTGCAAGTCCACAGTCTTCAGTTCAGCTTCGTCCAAGCGGGCGAAGTTGCGTAAACTCAAGACAATTTCGTAAATGCGCTGGGTGCCCTCGCGCATCGAGTTCATGAGTTTTGGGAAATCCTGCCGGACGAACTCGATATCGCGTTCCTGAAGATAGTGCTGAATCGCCGGATGAGGTTGGGGGTAGTGCTGTTGATAGAGAGTAAGCAGTGTCAGCAGTTCGTGGATATAGTCTTGGGCATAGTTGAGGTTGCCGTGGATGAAGTTGACCGGATTGTTGATTTCGTGGGCAATGCCTGCCACCATCTGCCCTAGGCTGAGCATTTTCTCGTTATGAATTAGTTTCGCCTGGGTCGTTTAGAGGTCTGCTAGGGCTGCGGAGAGTTGCTCAGTTCGCTGTTGGACTCGCATCTCCAGGTCAGCCTTGGCCGATTCTAGGGCGGCAAAGGAGCGGTGTAATTGTTGGGCCATCTGGTTAAATGCCTGAGCGAGGACTTCTAACTCGCGAGTGCCTTTCGCTGCGACCAGAGCGATCGCCCCTCCTGCTCGCAGTTCGCCCGTTGCTGCTTGCGCTGCTAACTGCTGGCTAGCCTGACTGAGCCGCAACAGGGGCTGGCTGATCCGTCGTGTGGTCAGGATTCCCACACCCACTGCAACCATGAGAGCCCCCAAACACAGCAATATCGTCGTGCGGGTATTGGCTTCAATCGTTGCCATAAAATCAGATTTGGGAATCGTCACCACTAGCAACCAGTCCAGCCCATAGGGGTCTTTCCAGGGAGTCACCTCAACGTAGTACGGTTCGTCGTTAAAGGTAAACTCCAGGTGTTGTTTGCTGGTGATTTGCCGCAGGTCGGAGAAGCGATCGCCTAGAAAACGGCTGACGGCTCGAATCACCGGCTGGCTACTCTGAGTGCCACGCATGCGTATCGCTTCACCATTGTGAGCCTGCGCCACCTTTTCGCCAGTTGAAGTGGCCACCAATAACCCATTGCATTCCAGGATAAACGTCTTGCCATTGGGGCTAACGGGGGTTTGTTGCAGAAATTGCCCAATCCTGGTTAACAAAATTTCAACCCCGATCGCGCCCACGATTTGTCCATTGGCATCCAATAGAGCTTGTCGGGTAGAAAGTGTGACCAGATCGGGTGAATCTGGATCATCCCAGACGTGAATTGAACTCCACCCTGGTTGCGGCTGTTGCAGTGCCTCTAGATACCAGGCTTCGGTGCGGTGGTCGTAATCATCATAGGTTTCCACGAGACGGGTACGGTTGCCCCTGGCATCGGTTGCATAGTTGTAATTGATGCTTTGGTGCAGGGGGGTTTCGCTAATCGTCACTGCCTGCGATGGGGGAATGCGTCCTGCGCCAGCATACCCTCCGTTGGCAAGGCCATAGTTGATATAGCTGATATTGTTTTGTTTTGCCTGGTGCCACAAAAATTGCCCACTGCGAGGCAAGTCGTGCTGTTCTAACAGTCCCATGGCCATCGTACTGGTGATAGAGTACGTCACCTGCTGTGGCACTGCCAGAAACTGATCAAGGTGTTGGTCAATGCGGTGCGTCGTTTCAGTACTGAGCCGCCTCGCTAGGTCGTCGATGGCCTTCTGTCCGTTGCGGATAGAGAGATATCCTGTCAACCCAACAGCGACAAAAATTTGCAAGACAAAGGGAACGACCAGCACCACCTGCAACGGTAGACGACGGCATCTTTGCACAGATGACGCCTGCAATGAAGACTGATTTGTCTGCTGGTCAGACTGATGCATGGTTCCGGTTAGGACATCACTATCCCTAGAATTCCCGCTCAGGTCTGATTATGCACCCATGCCAGAATAATGTCTGAGTCCGCGCCGCCAGAGGAGCCGGTTGAGTCCGAAGAAAATGCCACACCACAGGAGTGTGATGGCAAACCCCTGCACAACATTCATAGGTAGCCCGATCAACAGATTGGCTGGAAAGTTGATCATGTAGGGAAAGGGAGTCCAGGCAATGACTTGCTGCACTGTTGGGGGGAACAACTCCAGGGGGGCAATCATGCCAGAGAGAAACAGATAGAACAGAAAGGAAAAGTTCTCCAATGCACTAGCCCGCTCCGTCCAGAAAGCAAACATGGCGACGGTGTACTGCATCAGAAAACGGAGAATGTAGGCGAGGGCGATCGCCACCGCCGCCAGCAAAACCTGACCCAGACTGGGTACCCAGAAGGCCTCGGGGTAGAGCGCAAAGAACAACGCTAGCAGGGCTAGGGCAAAGGGCAACCGTGCCGCCTTCTCTGCTAGATGGCTGGTAAAGTGGTGCCAGCCTGGGTCTAACGGTTGCAGCAGGCGAGACGAAAGCCGACCTTCCACAATCTCCCGTTCAAACTCCCAGATCACCCAGACGACAGTGAACTGCCGCACCAGAAAAACCGCTAGGAAGTAGCGCACTAGTGCCTCTGCCGACAGGCCAAAGTTTGCCGACTGAGAAGCCCTTACCCACACTCCCATTAGGATTAGCGGCAGGGTTCCCGACAGAACCCAGAGCACTAGTTCTGCTCGATACTCCAGCATGTAGGCATAGTAGACGGTGAGCAGGGCGGCAGCTTTTTTGAGGACGTGGGGCATCGTGGGGTGGGTCGGGTGGATGGTGTTGAAGCAGCACTAGCGCAAGAGATTTGCAGAAGGTGAGGTGGGTGGAAGGCGCGAGCCGTAACGCATGGGGGGGATGGTATGGCCGGTCTTCAGGAGACAGCACCAACCTGGAAGACGCGCCCGATGACTTCTTCGATGGGGGGGTCGGTGACGGTGAGATCAACCACCTCGTGTTCGGCTAGTAAGCGAGCGATTGTATGGGTGAGGTCTGCCTGCGGGACGATGAAGTGGGCCACTCGGCCTTCGAGGAATTGCAACTCGGCAAAGGTCGTTAGGGTTTCGGGAGTCTGGTTCTGGCGAAATTCGACCGTGACTTCGCGGCAGGGCGCGAACTGGTTAAGCAGCCTGTCGAGGCTGCCGTCGTAGATCAGCTTGCCTTGGTGGATCATCAGGACGCGATCGCACAGCGCGGTAATATCTGCCATATAATGACTGGTCAGCAGCACCGTGGCCTGATAGCGCTCGTTGTAGGCTTTGAGGAACTCGCGCACTCCCACCTGGGCGTTGACATCGAGGCCAAGCGTCGGTTCATCGAGGAAGAGCACTTGGGGGCGATGGAGCAGGGCAGCGAGCAGTTCGGCCTTCATCCGTTCGCCCAGGGAGAGCTTGCGGACGGGTTGGGTGAGTTGGCGATCGAGGGCCAGCATCTCCGCTAGTTCGCCCACTCGCTGACGAAATTCAGTATCTGAAAGGTCATAGATCGCCGCATTGATGCGAAGTGAATCGAGGGTGGGCAGATCCCAAATGAGTTGTTGCTTCTGTCCCATCACCAGGGTGATTTTTTGGAGAAAAGCGGCTTCCCGCCGAAAAGGAATGTGCCCGGCTACCCAAACCTTGCCCTCGGAAGGATGAATCAGCCCCGTCAGCATTTTCAGCGTTGTGGTTTTGCCGGCACCGTTTGGCCCCAAAAAGCCCACCACCTCACCAGGTTCAATGCTGAAGGAAACATCCTGGACAGCAGCAACGGAGCGATATTTGCGTTGAAAGAAATGGCTCAGGGTGCCGCGCAGTCCAGGTTCTTTGAGGGCAACAGGGTAGATTTTGCTGAGGTGGTCTACGGCGATGATGGTCATACAGGCTGCATGAAGTTCATCTCTTAGCTTAGCGACTGGCGAGATGGAGGATGGCGGGGGCAATGAGCATCGGATCTGTCAAAATCCTCTGAACCAGAACTGACGGTACTTTTGGCTGTTCAGTTGTGCTCATGCCCGCAGGTAGGTCAGGCATGCAGCCGGGACGAGGTTGAGTTCGCGGGTGTGGAAGCGATCGCCCTCAATCCATCTGGCCAAGAAGCGATCGCCCCCCTCATCACCCACAATCACCTCCTGTTGGTAGAACGTGGGATCCTGCAAATCGCATTTGTACAGTTGAATAATTTCGTGACCTGCCTTGCCTTCATACTCAAATAGGTTTTCCAAACAACCCAGGTACTCGATGTTGGCTAGCCCTGCACAAATCTCTTCCCAAAATTCTCGCTCCAATGCTTCTCGACTAGACTCACCAAACTCAACTTCGCCGCCCAACGCTCGATAAAACGTGGATTGTTTGACAGTATCGTATCCTTCAGCAACCAGTAGTCGCGTTTGATGAAATACCAGCCCCAAGGCCAGCACTCGAATCCGGGATGGGGGGATGAAAGCATTGATGGGAACTAAAGTCACAGGGGCATACCTAGTAGCAACACGGACTCGACTACAGCCAAGTCAGGCCATTTTTCGGTAGCAGTGCAGGAGCGCAGAGGCAATGCCAGGCATGACTGCTTCAACCAAGCCTCTTTTTGAGTGAGAAGCCCTGGAGTCAGCGTCTCACTCAAAAGATCATACTCTGTATCTGTAACGGCTCAGCCCTCCTGATAGGCATCCATGCCGACGCAAGAACAGACAAGATGGCGATCGCCGTAGGCGTTGTCAACCCGCCCCACGGCTGGCCAGAACTTGTTGTTGCGGGTCCAAACGGTGGGGTAGACGGCGCGATCGCGGCTGTAGGGGTGGTTCCAGGTGTCAGAGGCGATCGCCTGCGCGGTGTGGGGGGCGTTCTTCAGCAGGTTATCCTGCCGGTCGGCTCGGCCTTCTTCAATCTCGCGGATTTCTTCGCGGATAGCGATCATGGCATCGCAGAAGCGATCGAGTTCCTCCAGCGATTCGCTCTCAGTCGGTTCCACCATGATGGTGCCAGCGACAGGCCAGGAAACGGTAGGAGGATGAAATCCATAGTCGATCAGGCGCTTTGCGATGTCATCCACTTCAATAGACGCAGACTTTTTGAACTGTCGCAGGTCGAGAATGCACTCATGCGCGACCAAGCCATTGCTGCCCTTATAGAGCACGGGATAGTGCCCCTCTAATCGTTTAGCAATGTAGTTTGCATTGAGAATAGCCACTTCGGTGGCACGTTTCAGTCCAGCCGCCCCCATCAGGTAGATGTAGACCCAGGAGATAGGGAGAATGCTGCTACTGCCCCAGGGAGCCGCCGACACTGAGCCAACGCTCTGCTCACCGCCAACTGGAATGACGGGATTGCTAGGCAGAAAGGGTACTAAATGCGCTGCCACACCAATTGGCCCCATGCCAGGGCCACCCCCCCCGTGGGGAATGCAGAAGGTCTTGTGCAAATTTAGGTGACAGACATCGGCACCAAAGTCGGCCGGGCGACACAGCCCTACCTGCGCGTTCATGTTGGCTCCGTCCATGTAGACCTGCCCCCCGTGGGCATGGATAATGTTGCAGATTTGGCGGATACCGGCTTCAAAGACGCCATGGGTGGAAGGATAGGTCACCATCAGCGCTGCTAGGTCGTGCTGGTGCTGCTCTGCCTTGGCTTGCAGGTCTGCGATGTCAATATTGCCATCGCTGTCGCAGGCAACCGGCACAACCTTCATGCCCGCCATGACTGCGCTGGCAGGATTGGTTCCATGGGCTGATTCTGGGATCAGACAGACGGTGCGATGAGATTCCCCCCGGCTTTCGTGGTACTGACGGATGACTAAGAGGCCAGCGTATTCGCCCTGGGAGCCAGCGTTTGGTTGCAAGGAAATGCCAGCGAAGCCTGTGATCTCTGCCAGAGCCGACTCTAGGGTACGGAAAAGAGTTTGATAGCCCTGGGTCTGATCTAACGGCGCAAAGGGATGGATCTGATCAAACTCCGCCCAGGTGACGGGCAGCATTTCAGAAGTGGCATTCAGCTTCATGGTGCAGGACCCTAGCGGGATCATTGCCGTCGTCAGGGAAAGATCCTTTTGTTGCAAGCGATAGAGATAGCGCAACAACTCCGTCTCTGAGTGATAGCGGTTGAAGACGGGGTGGGTGAGATAGGGGCTAGTGCGCCGGAAGACTCCCTGAATGGGTGAGGCGGGGATAGAGAGTGTTGGCACCGTGTCATGGTTTTGCTCTAGGGCGAAGACCGCCATCAAGTCATGCACGTCTTGGGGAGTGGTGGTCTCGTCGAGGCTGATGCCGAGGGTTGTCGCATCAATGCGGCGGAGGTTGATTTGCTTGGCGATCGCCCGCGCCAAAATCTGCTCAGCCTTGTCTCCCACCATCACCTTCAGGGTATCGAAGTAGGGGTCACTGCCGAGCGTATAGCCGAGTCGTTGCAAGCCTGCCGCGAGTGCAGTAGTGAGCTGATGGATGCGTGTAGCAATCCGCTTCAGACCGTGTGGGCCATGATAGACCGCGTAGGTTGCAGCCATAATGGCCAGCAAGACTTGTGCTGTACAGATGTTACTGGTGGCTTTGTCACGCCGAATATGTTGTTCGCGGGTTTGCAGGGCCAGACGCAGGGCTGGGGTGCCAGCATTGTCTTTGGAAACCCCCACCAAGCGACCGGGGAGTTGTCGCTTGTAGGCTTCCTTTGTGGCAAAGTAAGCGGCATGGGGACCACCATAGCCCAGTGGCACGCCAAAGCGTTGCGTGTTGCCCACCGCAATGTCGGCGCCAAATTCACCCGGAGGGGTGAGCAGCGTTAGACTGAGCAGATCAGCGGCCACAGTAACCAGCGCACCCGCAGCGTGGGCGTGTTGGATAAAGTCGCGGTAGTCGTAGATGGCACCGTCTGTGGCAGGGTATTGCAACAAGGCACCAAAGATGGGGATCGAAAAGTCAAAGGTGCGGTGGTCGCCCACCACTACGTCGATTCCTAGAGGACGAGCACGAGTCTTCACCACATCAATTGTCTGGGGGTGGCAGGCTGCCGACACCCAGAAAGTCTTGGCGTTACCCTTGTGTTGTCCGTAGCTGAGGCTCATGGCTTCAGCGGCAGCCGTGCCTTCATCGAGGAGCGAGGCATTGGCGATCTCCAGCCCAGTCAGGTCGGTAATCATTGTCTGGAAGTTGAGTAGGGCTTCTAGGCGTCCCTGGGCAATTTCAGGTTGGTAGGGCGTGTACTGTGTGTACCATCCGGGGTTCTCCAGAATGTTGCGCTGAATGACGGGGGGGGTGATGCAGCTGGCATACCCCATGCCGATGAAGGAGCGAAAGACCCGATTTTGAGCGGCGATCGCCTTGAGGTCTTGGAGTAACTCGTACTCGCTCTTGCCCGCAGGCAGATTGAGGGGACGGTTGAGCCGAATACTGGGGGGCACGGTTTTGTCGATCAGATCCTCTAGGGAACTAAACCCCAACAAGGCCAGCATCTTTTGAATATCTGCGTCGCTGGGGCCAATGTGGCGACGGATGAAGTCATCGTTAGGGAGCAGTCCTTTCAACTCGCTCGTCGGCGGTTGGGAGCCGTTGGCGATCGCGCCATGGGCACCCCCCTCACTTACTGCATGGGATGGCTCGAACGTCAGCAGATTGGCATCAGACATGGCAGAAAACGGGGTAGAGAACTCAGAGGGCATGATAGAACCTAGAACGAGGAGGACAACCAAAGGGCAGAGACACAGATTCCTAAAGACACCGATCGTTTAAGACATAGATCCCCTGATAGGTGCAGGCTTTGGAGTCGGATTGGAGCGGCAAACAATGGGGTCCTACACCAAGAGCATAAAATGGTCAGAGTAGATAGTCCTCTGACCATTTTGCAACAATTTGAAACAAGACGGCCTTAAAGCGTCGAGCAAATCTCTGCGGATCGACGTAAAGCTTCAGTAAAGTGATGCAGAGAGGTGAGCAAGCCGCGATCGCGCTGGGTCTCTCTGGATGCTGGGATGCGCTTAGGCCCCTTCCACCTTCGCCCGATATTCATCTGCGCTCATGGCACTCTCTAGCTCGCTGGGGTCACTCAGTTGTACCTTGAGCATCCAAGCGACGGTGTAGGGGTCTTCGCTGAGTTGCTCTGGTGTGTCTAGCAGGGGGTCATTGCGTTCAATGACAGTCCCCGAAATCGGTGCTTTTAGTTCTTCAACCGCCTTCACCGACTCCACCGTGCCAAAGGTCTCACCCTTCGTCAAAGTAGAGCCAACCTCTGGCAGTTCTAGAAAAACAATGTCGCCCAGTTGGTCAACGGCGAAGGCAGTAATCCCTACCGTTGCGATCGCTCCATCGACAGCGACGTACTCGTGAGAGTCAGTGTATTTGAGGTTGTCGGGGTATATCAATTCCATAGGTTTCCTGCGATCGCACGACGATACCTTACCGAATCCATTATCCTGGTTTTTTGTTGGCAAATTGCCTCACTCTACGCAAAACCCTCTATTCTCGTGCTGAGAATGGAATATCTGGACAAAGCCATGTTCCTACTTTGGCGAGTGCTGCGGTTGCTGCTATTGGTCTACGGGGCGATGGTGATCTACGCCTACTTCATGGCAGATAGCAAAATTTTTTTGCCGCCACCGCCTACCTATGAGGATACGCCAGAGATCCTAAAGCTGGTTTCGGGCGATCGCTACCGCATTTCAGCCCTGTACCTGCAAAATCCCCAGGCGAGCTACACGATTCTCTACAGTCATGGAAATGCCACGGATCTGGGACAGCTTCGTTTTGTTTTGGAAGGATTGCGTCAGGCTGGGTTTAACGTCTTTGCCTACGACTATCGAGGCTATGGCACTAGCGAAGGCAGACCGACTGAACAAGGCAGTTATCAGGATATTCAAGCGGCCTATCGGTATTTGACAGAAGAACAGGCGATCGCTCCAGAACGGCTTATCCTTTTGGGGCAATCGGTGGGCGGCGGCCCATCAACCTACTTGGCCAGTCACTATCCTGTGGCTGGTCTGATTCTCGAAAGCACGTTCGTCAGTATCTTTCGAGTGGTCTTTCCCTTCCCCATCTTTCCCTTTGATAAATTCCCAAATCTCCGCCGCATTCCTCAGGTGGACTGTCCTGTTTTTGTGATTCATGGCGTGCTTGATGCCACCATTCCCCTCTGGCATGGGCAGGCATTGTATGCAGCGGCCCTGGAACCTAAACAATCCTGGTGGGTTGAAGGGGCAGACCACAACAATCTAATGGTTGTTGCAGGCGAAGCACGTTATTATCGGGCGATCGCCAACTTTGCCCAAAGCGTATCTCATACTAACTCTGTCGGTGATTGAGTTGGCTGGTTGTGGTGTAAAACGTGTACTGTGCGCACGTTTTACGCCACAACAGCCTGCTACTGGGCAGATGAATTCCGTATCAGTGACCTCAGTCCTGGTGAAGCAGTTTTGGGGCACCGCGCCCGGCGTGGTGCCCCAAAACCCTTGATGTTCCGTGTGCGACGCGCACGGAACATCGAGAGTTTCAGCTTATTTGGAATTCACGTTATTAGTGGCCAGAATTGACTCGGACTGTATCTCCTACAACAATTCCTGAAAACGATCGCTCTCTGACAATTTTTTCAAAAGCTGTTTGATTTCCTGAGTGCGTTCTTTTTTCACAACGAGTGTCACCTGGCGATCGCGCACGACTAGCACATCTTCCAGCCCGATGGTGACAATCACCTCAGCTTCATCTTGAGCGAAGAAAATGGAACCTTGGGTGTCGATGCCGACATGGGTGGCCAGTTCTAGGTTGGGTGCATCTCCCTTAAGCAGCCGCTCGATTGCGTTCCAGTCGCCCAAGTCATCCCAGGGAAACGTGACCGGGAGAACGGTCGCCCGTGAGGTCTTTTCCATCAGGGCATAGTCAACACTCTGCTTTGGCAATTTAGGATAAATGCTAGGGCCTTGCTTCGCCAGCGGTTCATAAATATATGGGGCGTGTTGCTCCAGATCGGCCAGAGCAACGCCCGCCTGGAAGATGAACATACCGCTATTCCAGCTAAACTTGCCGCTGGCAAGAAAAGACTGGGCGGTCGCCAGATCGGGTTTTTCGGTGAAGCGGCTGACCTTGTAGGTAGGCAGCCCCAGGTAAGAGCCAATCGCCCCGCCCTGTTCGATGTAGCCATAGCCCGTAGCAGGATAGGTGGGTGTGATGCCGAGCGTGGCGATCGCACCCTCGGCCTGTGCCAGTGCTGCAGCGGCTCTCAGGGTTTGGTGAAAGGTGGGCTGATCGCCAATCCAGTGGTCTGCCGGGAAGAAACCCACCACTGCATCGTCGCCATAGCGCTGAGCAATTTCCAGGGTCGCCCAGGTGACAGCCGGTGCCGTATCGCGGCCTTCCGGTTCCACCAGCAAATTGGCCTCAGGCAGTTCTGGCAACTGTTCCCGCACGCCATCCGCTAGGTGGGCAGCGGTAATCACCCACAGGCCATCCCAACCACCTGCCAGTTCTAGGAGGCGATCACCCGTGGCCTGGAGCAGACTGCGACCACTACCATCCAGGCAGAGGAACTGCTTGGGACGTGCTTTGCGGCTGAGCGGCCAGAACCGCTCTCCTTTACCACCTGCAAGAATGACTGGAATCATGCTGAACCTGACTGATGAGGGTGAATGGAAAAATCGTGGGAGGAAGTCTACAGACGATGCTGCACATGAACCATAGGGCTATCCCAGGAACCATAGGGCTATCCCAGAGATAGGTTAGACAGTGGATGGAGCAGACAGCGGATGAACTGCATCGTACCGTCAGGCTTCGACCATCTAGCGATCGCACCTCAAAAGCTAAAGGCATTACTTAAGATGGCATGATAGCCCTACAGCGAGGATTTTCGCCCCCGATTCTAAGGGTTCCCCTGGAGGACTGTCTTGCTCTCTTTCTAGATTTCACTGCATCTTCATGGTCTAATTAACGTGAATTCGGGATACGCTAAGACCCTTGATGTTCTGTGCGCAACGCGCACAGAACATCGTTAGACGCACCTCACACAATGCCCTGTAGGAGGTTAGGACGTTTCTTCCAAGTATGGCCTGGGGACGGATTGCCCTTAAAGGTGCCAAAATCCAAGATATCTGGGGGGCAAGCGTTTGAGGGATTTCTGGTGCAATTTGACTAGAATCATGAATTTTTTGCCAGTTTTCCGGATACTGTCCGTAATTGCCTGATCCGGAGTTGAATCTACCTAAACTATGGCAACCGCAGGGATGTCAGAGGATGGGCTGCAAGGGGGCCAGCGTGGAAGTATGCGCCCACCCCTTGTTCTCATATCGACTCTGTCAGGTATTGAGTCGGCTTGTTGTGATGTAAAACGTGCGCACAGCGCACGTTTTACATCACAACAAACTGCTACTTTACAGACGGATTCCGCATAACCAATGCTTCTAACCAACCCAAGGGCTGCTATCACGGTTCGATGCTGGTGTTTGGTGTCAAGTTCAGCAGGTTTCAGGATGAACGCCAAAAGTCAGAGGTCATGCCCAGCAGTTGCCACCCTCTAGCGGCTGGTGTGGTTCTAGCTCGCCCGTGGTGGGCTAAAACCACACAAGACGTTCAAAATGAGAATCGCTGGTTAGACGGAGAGAAGACGAAACAATCCGATAGAGTCGGGTAGACTAGTGAGGCTAGGCAAACTTGCTTAGTGCGATCGCTGCTCTGGTGTGCGCTGCTGCTGGTCAAACGGGACAGGCAGCAATGCACAGAGTATTGAGTATGAATGAGGACGCAGTTCCAGTTGGTAAGAGGTGTGAGACGGAGTGGTACGGTTAAACGACGAATCTGCCCTTGAGATTGCTCAAGGCGAAACAACATCAGAGACAGGACAAGCCGCTCAGGGGGCTATCTCCGAGCAGGGGCCTAACTTTCAACAGGTTTCCGTTCAATCGCAGCAGTCGTTGCCGCCAGCGCAGTTGACTGCAAGCCCAGCCCAAAGTCTTAGGGCGACTCAGGCGACGGTGATTGCCGACCCTGTTGCGACCCAGCCAGCCCATCAGCGAGTGGCAGTCCAGCCCGGTTCCAAAGCGACCCAACCCTCGCAGTCTTGGCAGAGGCGATCGCCCAGAATGTTCCGCCAACTCCTATGGGGGACGGCTTTTGTCTCCACAGCCCTTGTGTCTGCAACAGTGGGCGCGGTTTTGACGCTGATGGCTCCCCTGCCAGGGCAACCTGCTGCTTCGACGCCTGCTGCCTCCATTAGCACCCTGGTTCGGCAGACCTTTGGGTTTCGTGTGACCCGTCCAGTCAATATTCTGGTCATGGGCATTGACCGGGTGTTAGACGCGCCAGAAGACTCGCCTGCCGTTTTCAGTGGCCGCAGCGACACCATGCTGCTGGTGCGGGTTGACCCGCTGCAAAACACTGCCAGCATTCTCTCGATCCCGCGCGATACTCAGGTCAGGATTCCGGGACTAGGCGTGTCTAAAATCAACGCTGCTAACGAGTATGGTGGTCCTGAACTCGCGGCTCAGGTGGTTAGCCGCAGCCTGGATGGTGTCCCGATTGATCGCTACGTCCGCATTAGCACCGATGCCTTCCGCGAACTGGTAGACCTGCTGGGAGGGGTCGAAGTTTATGTGCCCTACCCCATGTCCTATACTGACAACACGCAAAAACTCAAGATTGAGTTGGAGCCGGGGCAGCAGTGGCTCAACGGCGATCAAGCGGAGCAGTTTGCCCGCTTCCGCCATGATGCGATGGGTGATGTGGGACGGGTGCAACGTCAACAAACGCTGATCCGTGCCCTCAAAGAACGCTTGTTGAATCCTACGGTGGTCACCAAAATCCCCGAAATTATTCAACTGATGCAGCGGTACATCGATACCAACCTAACGTTTGAGGAAATGGTGGCCTTGGCAAACTTTGGCCTAGGGCTGCAACGGGAGGATTTCCGCATGGTCATGCTGCCTGGTCGCTTCAGTACACCGGAGGAATCGGTGGCAAGTTACTGGATTCTCGACCCAGAAGGGCGCGATCGCATCATGCAGGAATACTTCCAGGTTGAAGGCATTTTCACCACTGGTCAGGATCTCTATGGTCTGCGGATTGCGGTGCAAAATACGACAGAGAATCCGGCCATTGCTCGACAGGTGGCAAACTACCTACGAAAGCAGGGCTTTCGTCATGTCTATGTGATTCGTCCTAGTGACAACCCCCAGGACACGACGCAGATTATTGTGCAGCGGGGAGACTTGCAAAATGCCTCGGCCTTACAAAATCTCATGGGTCTAGGAGAAGTCGTCCCTGCTTCCACCGGGGCTTTAGAATCAGATCTAACCCTTCGCATCGGTTCAGACTGGATCCACCGCACCAGAGGTTGAGTCCACTCTGGCCGCTTTTCTGCCTATGAAACGCATTCTCTCCTGTTGCTTGGGTCTGCTGGTTGCCCTCAGCCTTGCTTGCCTGTGGGTGCTGCTGAGTGCCCAACCCGCTTTTGCTGCCATCGATACAGTCAACTATAACAATGCCAACCTGCAAAACCAGGACTTCTCAAACCAAGACTTGAGCGGCAAAGCATTTGTCTCGGCTGAAATGCGCGGCATTAACTTGCATGGTGCAAATTTGACCAATGCCATTTTGACCAAAGCCGTTATGCTCGATGCTGACTTGAGCGATGCCAACCTGACGGGTGCTCTGGTCGATCGCGTTTTCCTTGTCGGCTCCAATCTGACCAATGCTATTCTGCGGGAAGCGACGATGACGCGCACGAGCTTTCAGGATGTGACGATCACGGGTGCCGATTTTACCGATGCCATTCTCGATCGCTACGAACAGGCGCTGTTGTGCGATCGCGCCGAAGGGACGAATCCTGTCACTGGGGTTGCTACCCGCGATAGTTTGGGCTGTCCCTAAACTGCTGGCAGTTTCCAATGGCGTGTGGGGACTGTGTTGCACACCTCAACGGTGCAAAGGGCGATCGCCAAATTCACGCTAAACTAGGACAGTTCACTCAAAAGAGTTGCCTATGTTGAGCCGTAATAACTTAGACTCTAGCCAGTTGATGCGGCGTGCAGAAGATTTAATCAATGCCGCCTCCAATCGCTATCGCATCACGGTTCAGGTTGCCAATCGCGCCCAGCGTCGCCGCTTCGAAGAATTTGATAGCCTCGACGATCCCAAGATCAAGCCAGTGATTCGGGCAATCATTGAAATGTCGGATGAACTCACCCAGCCAGAAATTATTGGTGACTAGCTCTATTCATGACGTCATCTATGACGTCATCCATCCTGGCCAAAGTTGAGGGGGTGCCCATTTGGCTTCCGCCGGTGGACGAGTTTTTCGGTGGACACGTCCTTGAGTGTCTACCGTGTGATTCAGCATGGGCCGATTTGGGCTACACCGTTGGGGTAACAGGTACAGGCACGGCATCCCTCATGAAAATTGAGGCCCAAATTCAGTGATGCTGGTTTCGTTGCTGGTGAGGGCCGGGGATGTAGACCCGTCCAAGTGCCTGCCCTTGTATCTACTGACGCTAGACGTCCGTCGATCGAGAAATGCGTTCAGGTGTTGAGTATGGGGATTCAGCGATTCCGCAGAGCGTTCGAGCGATCGCTCTTTGCCGTGCTAGGACTGCTGCTGCTGTTAGGCATTCACATCCAACTTCAGCCTGCTACAGCCCAGCGGCTCAATGTCAACAGCGTTGCCGAACAAGTCTACCAGCAATTGCCCGACCTGCCCCGGGAAAACCAGTACATCAGTCTTGAGACTAGACAAGTAGCTGCCAATAACACTTTGGTGAGCCGTCTAATCCGCTACCACACTCACGTAAGAGGTCGCTCTGCGCTCTCACGTTTAGACTGGAAGTTCACCCTGGCAGACTACATCGGTGTCAATGAACGCATTGTGCCAGAGGTCTACCCCGGTGCAGACACCCTGCGGACTAATCCAGTCCAGAGGGATACTGCCATCCTACGCCAACTTAACCGGCAGCAGCGTGAGCAATTAGTTGCCGCGCTCATCACTGCCTTTGGGGGAGCAACAGAGCAATCCTCCCCATCCTCGCCAGGGCCTACTCTGCCTAGCCCAACTGCGGCTCCACCTACCCCTGCACTTACTCCTCGTCCTGCTGCTTCACCGCTGCCTGCACCGGGGGCGACTGTCCCGCTACCTAGAGATGCGCGTCCTGGGGATGCCCAGTTATTGCTACCGTAATCAATCAATGGCACAACACTTGCAAACGGGAGAGGGGTGGCGTTTAGGTTGGCGGCCCGCAGCGCCAGAATTTCGAGGACTATTGGGGGGCAACGATTGGGCGGTTGAACTCACAGAGGCGGAACTGGATGACTTTTGTCGGCTGGCAACACAACTGGCTGAAACAATGCAAGCCATGGCCAGTGAACTGATGGATGAAGAGAATCTTACTTGTGAACTGGAGAGCGATCGCATCTGGATAGCAGGTACAGGACAACCC
Organism: Synechococcales cyanobacterium M55_K2018_004; assembly: GCA_015295905.1. Taxonomy (GTDB): domain Bacteria; phylum Cyanobacteriota; class Cyanobacteriia; order Elainellales; family Elainellaceae; genus DVEB01. The sequence continues at coordinate 169 of DVEB01000043.1, read as the reverse complement.
GCCGCCTTTGAACTGCGGTTTATGCTGCTCACAGGTCGTCAGGCAGAAGGGGGCTGGCCTGCGGAGGTGGTGCCCGCTCTCCTGCAGGCCATTCCCCGTCTACGCAGTTTCTAGCTAACGTGAATTCGGGATAAGCTGAAACCCTTGCTGTTCCGTGCGCGACGCGCAC
>DVEB01000027.1 GCA_015295905.1 Synechococcales cyanobacterium M55_K2018_004 | reverse complement strand
TGGTCTGAACTGTATGAATGACAAAAGATTAGAGATCACTTGTAACGCATATTGCGAATTAATACAAAGTGAGTCAATTTTAGAAAGTTTGTTAGATAGTATTAGATAGTGAACTTGCAAGATGGGTTTGCTGGGATGCGATCGCATCCTCACTCTGTTCCCTTGGTTTTCTAGTTCCGTAGAGTGATGATCCGATCACTGTAGTCGTGCGATCGCCACGTTTCAGATTACATTTGAGATACACAACACTCAGGCGCATCTAACATTTAGAGGTGTGTAGCGCGCACCTCCAAATCAAATGATTCTAGTTAAATTTAGCAGCGAATTTAGCAACACCGAAGATTAGTGAGTCGGCATCGAAAGAGTACCCGTGTGGGTACCTCAGGTTTCTGGTTAGTCGGGACATAATTCAAACGAACAGGACTCAGATTGAGGCCAAGTAGGGTGCTCTACCTCTGGGTCTTGGGATAGCGTCATCGTGAGCCTGGAAGGGAGGGCCTATTCAAGGTCTGCCTGCCCATTCCTAGCGAACGATTTTCTGGTTTTTCTGGTTACGGTTTTTTGGGCCTTCGTTTCAGGGACACAGCAAGCCCTGTAGGTCTAACCAACTCAAAGTCAGGAGAACCTTGATCCCCAGCGTTTAGGAGTTTTTTATGACCAATGCAATGGGAATGAATGGTGGAATTCAGGACAATGCCAGCCCATCCTCGTTTGATATGAACGCGGATAACACTCAACCTGCAGGGCAGATGCCCACCTTTGGGATGGATAATTCCATCCGCTCCAGGGCAAATGATATGCCTCAATTTGGCATGGACTCTATCTCGATTGGTGGCGGTATGCAGCCTCAGGGGATGAACCAGTCCGGGCAGACCAGCGAAGGCCTGCAACCTGTCCTCGTTGAGATGCGTATCCCGAAGACGCAGGGTTCCATGTCTACCCTGCAAATGGTACAGACAATGGCGATCGCCGATTTTCAACTCGACACAGGGTATGAAGCCATCCCCATGACGCCGCCGCCAGAGTTGGGCGCTCAAGTTGCTGCTGCCAATGAAGAAGTCGTGGTGGTGCGTGGGCAAATCGCCGAAAGCAAAATTGCTGATCTGGAAGCCCAGCCCAATGTGATTAAGGTCTATCGCGATTTTGCCATCGCCCCCTTCTCAGCCACCCTGCTGGAACAGGACAGTGCTGCCCTAGTTTCTCCCCTTAACGCCTTTGGCACCTGTCCTATCGGCACCTGCGACTGCACACCCGATACGGCTAAAGGCACAATGGCCAGCGTTGCCCGCTACCTAGGCGTCGATCAACTCTGGGCAGCTGGCTTTCGGGGAGAGGGCATTGTCGTGGGCGTCGTGGATGGGGGAATCAACGCTGAAGGTCGCACCTCCATTGCCGGAGAAACACCCCGCCGCATTCCCCGGGTGATCGGCGGCTACCCTACGGCTGACTGGGGCACCCAATCGGCAGGCTGGGGGCAACACGGCAATATGTGCGCTACCGATGTGCTGGGCATGGCTCCCCAGGCCCAGATCTACGACATCCGCATCGCCGCCCGCGATATGCCAGGGGTGATCAGTGCCGCACTGGCCGGATTTCAGTGGGCCATCAACCAATACCGGGCGAATGGCACACCCCAGATTTTGAGCAACAGTTGGGGGATCTTTCAAGAAAGCTGGGACCGCGATTATGCCCGTAACCCCAACCACATTTTCACCCGCAAAGTGATTGAGGCGATCGAGACGGGGATCATCGTCCTGTTTGCCGCCGGAAACTGTGGCGGCACCTGTCCCGATGGTCGCTGTGGCTCCGACAATGGCCCCGGTAAGAGCATCTGGGGAGCCAACGGCCATCCCAGGGTGATTACCGTGGGTGCGGTGAACCCCAATGAGCAGTTTGTCGGCTACAGCAGCCAAGGGCCAGCCGCACTTGACCCACAAAAACCAGACTTTTGCTCCCTCACCCACTTCCAGGGCTACTTCCCCAGTGACAGCGGCACCTCTGCAGCCACGCCGATCGCCGCAGGGGTGGTGGCGCTGCTGAAACAGGCCAACCCGTCCCTGACACAAGACCAGGCCAAAAATGCCCTCAAGTCTACTGCAAAGGACATCGGCCCTGCTGGGTTTGACCAGCACTCTGGAGCGGGCATCATCCACGCCAAACGCGCCTTTGATGTCATCCTGCCGCGTTGGAGCGGCTGGAAAAGTCTGGGGGGGTTCTGCACCTACGGGGTGGGGGCAGCCTCCTGGGCGCCCAACCGGCTGGATACCTTTGTCATCGGTGGCGACAGTGCGGTCTGGCACAAGTTCTGGAATGGCTCGACCTGGAGTGACTGGAACAGCCTAGGAGGATTCTGTCTTTCCGCCCCTACCGCAGTTTCCTGGGGGCCAAACCGCATCGATACTTTTGTGCTGGGGGGCGATCGCGCCCTCTACCAGAAATCCTGGAATGGCTCGACCTGGAGCGCTTGGAACAGCCTGGGAGGATTCTGTACCTACGGAGCCGCTGCAGCTTCCTGGGCCCCCAACCGGCTGGATACCTTTGTCATCGGCGGCGACAGTGCCGTCTGGCACAAGTTCTGGAATGGCTCGACCTGGAGCGCTTGGAACAGCCTGGGTGGGTTCTGCCTGTCAGCTCCTGCTGCTGTCTCTTGGGGCCCCAACCGGATTGATGTGTTCGTCATTGGCGGCGATCGCGCCCTTTACCACAAGTTCTGGAATGGCTCGACCTGGAGCGCTTGGAACAGCCTAGGCGGGTACTGTACCTACGGCGTGTCTGCCTCTTCCTCGGCCCCCAACCGCCTGGATGTGTTTGTCATTGGCGGCGATAGTGCCCTATATCGCAAGTCCTGGAACGGTTCGGCTTGGACGGATTGGGAGCAGCACGACAGTTTCTGTCTCTCTGCCCCTGCCTCGGTTTCCTGGGGACCAGGTCGCATCGATGCCTTTGTGCTAGGGGGCGATCGCGCCCTGTGGCACAAGTCGTATGGCTAAGACGCCTACAGCGCTACACGCCTAGGTGAGAACCAAGGGTTTTGTAGGATCCCCCGCTGCACGGAGATTCCTACAAAACCCTTTTGACGTCACGAGCGCGTAGCGCCATAATCTCTTAAAACATCCCAGATGCACTGTAGGCGGCATGTTCCAGTAGGCGCCGCACCTCTGCATCGCTAGTTTGCGTAAAGTCACGATACCAAGTGCCGATCGCAGAGAAGGATTCAGGAGTATAAAGCACCACCACTTCGTTGACTTCTGCTTTCAAGGCTTGACAGACAGAGGGAGGTGCCACCGGGGTCGCCACAACAATAAACTCAGGTTGTTGTGGTTTCAGGGTGGCGATCGCCGCTCTCATGGTAGAGCCAGTGGCAATACCGTCATCCACCAAAATCACACAGCGGTCTTTGATCGTCGGCATAGGGCGATCGCCTCGATACAACCGATTGCGGCGCTGTAATTCCTGTTCTTCCTGAGCGGTCACCTGCTCCAGGACCTCTTGTGAAATATTGCGCCATTCCAACACGTCCCGGTTTAGGACCCGCACTCCACCCATGCCAATCGCCCCCATCGCCAGTTCTTCCTGGCCTGGTACACCCAGTTTTCGCACCAAGCACACATCTAGGGGGGCGTTCAACGCCTTTGCCACCTCAGAGGCGACAGGAACCCCTCCTCTGGGCAAGGCCAACACCAGCACATCCGGACAATCGGCGTAGGCCATCAATTTTTGGGCCAGTTGTCGTCCGGCTTCAACCCGATTTGGGAAGGGAATGATCATAACGGGCCTCCTCGATGAGATGAAGGAAGGGTAGTCCCATTTCTTAAAGGATGGAGAATAATCGGGCAATTTTGAGGGCTTTGCAGCAAGAGGCTGCCAATTTTAGGCTATTTTCTCTGTCCTTTACGAAAGGGCACTACCGAAGGAAGAACCGATTTTGATTACAGTTTAAATAACTCACTTGAGAAACTTGTGAGGAATTTTAGGAATTCATCACAGAACCACAGCACTGGTCCCAAGTCCGCGTTGCTGACTTAACCCATCACTTAACTCATCATTTTTGAGTGAGTGACGCGCATTCCGTAGGTCACTCACTCAAAAATTGCAGTTGGACGGAGCCTGCCCCAAATCGAATCCTTCATTATTTGAGAAATTTTCATGGAACTGTTTCTTGCCGAATTGCGGCGAAGCTGGATTCAACTGATGCGTTACTCAACGGAAGCGATCGCTGGCGTTGTTGCAACCACTGTCATCTTCTACGGCCTTTTCCTGAGTGCCAAGTACATTGCAGGGCCAAATCTTCAGTTTGGCGATCGCCTGGATGCAGTAATCATTGGCTATGTGTTGTGGACGCTGGCTCTCTTTATCATGAGCGATATTGCTGGAGGTCTCCAGCGAGAAGCTCAAACAGGAACGTTGGAGCAACTGTTTCTGTCCCCCTTTGGTGCGCCCCGACTGTTTTTGACGCGGGCGATCGCTAGCCTCACCATTCAACTGACCTTGCTCGGTTGCATCCTCTCGATTATCCTGCTGGTCACTGGCAATCGCCTCACCTTTTCTCCGGCGGCCCTGCCTCCTTTCCTGACAGTCATCCTTGCTGCCTACGGTCTGGCCTTCATCATGGGTTCGCTGGCCCTGTTGTTGAAGCAAGTCCAACAGCTATTGGGCATTTTTCAATTTGGGCTGCTCTTTTTGCTAGCAGTCCCCGTTGAATCCTGGACAGGCCCGGCTCGCTACCTGGGACTACTGCTGCCGATGGCTCCTGGGGCTGGAGTGCTGCGAGCAGTGATGGCGCGTGGCGAGGCACTCCAACCCCTGCCCTTGCTGCTGGCGTGCTTGAATGGTGGTCTCTACCTGAGCTTGGGAATCCTGACGTTTCGCTTGGCTGAGCGAGCCGCAAAACGGCGCGGCAAATTAGCCGGGTATTGATTGGCAAATTTGGGCTTTGTTGCATGAATACCTCAAACCCCGTGTAGCCAGGATTGTCATATTGCTTATTGAGAAAACCCTTTGTATCAAGACTTTCAGTCCAAAGTTGGCCTAATCATGCAACAAAGCCAGTCATAAACTGAGAATTACCGGACAAGATGCAGAATCATTTTTGGGAATAATTCTGTAAAGGAGATACCGGTAATCACTATATTGAATATGATGCTGTAGGTGTAATAGTCGATTATGCAAATATAATTCACAAGGTTTCACAGACACTTGGATGAATACAAATCCAAATCCAATTGAAGGAGAAAGATTATGGCCATAGGTCTTGCAATTACAATTGGTCTCAATTCAGTCGATCCTACCCACTACGGTGGCTGGAGTGGGGATCTGATTGCCTGTGAGTTTGATGCAAACGATATGTCGGCGATCGCCAAAGCTCGGGGATTTACGGTTTCCACGCTGTTAACCCAAGCAGCAACAAGATAAGCCGTCCTCGGTCAGATCAGCGACATGGCTGACAACACGCTCACGTTTGTTGCTCCAGATGGCTGCGATTTCCAATATCGAAAAGTGAGATAAGGGGCGTTGCTGATTTAAGCAATGATTTTTGAGTGCGTCCCGCACTCAAAAAATCATATTTGGATTAAGCAACGCCAGATAAGGGAGAAATGCCTTACAACTGAACTTTGGCCCAATTTGTTTGAACCAATTTGGGAGTGATTTTGAACTAATTTTTACGTCAGTTTGGTGCCCCAAAACTCCTACTTTTGCCGCGCGTCGCGCAGGGGAAAGCAGGAGTTTCAGTGGATCTCGACTTCACGTTCGTCGAAACTGCAAGCTCAAGGAATGTCCCTAAACAGCACTTCACCAAAACGCATATAGTCAATCGTAAAAGACTTGCCGATATCTGGACAAGTCTGTCCCAGCGTTGCCCCCTGAACATCCTAGGTAACGCTGTAGTTATTTCGCGAAACCTGACGGATGCTAAACCAGCCATGACAACCTTCTGCGCCATCCAAAGACGTGTCATCAAAAATGCCACTGGCAGTGGTTGGAGTAGAGCGAGTTACGTAAAATGTGCCGCTAACACGTCGGCCATCAGAGGCACTGCGCGTAATGTAATGAAAGTGGTCGCCACGGGTGGTGGATTGGAAGCCCTGGATACAGGTTCTGCCCTGTTCGCTCACCAACCCAACACAGCGCAGCGAAGCTTCGCTAGGATTGGCCCACAGGGTTGGCATCAGCAATAGTAATCCAGTTGCTGCAATCTGCCCAAAAGATTGAAGTAATCTCATAGTACACCCCTTTTCAGCATTAGACCTAATTGGTTTGCGGTTGCACACGTACCTTGGAAGCTTGATGTAACAAAGTTTTTTAACTGAAAAGCTGATTTGGGAAGCTTGCTGGAGTAGTGATTCTACCCGATTAAGGCAACAAGGTTTTGAATTGAAACAATGGCTATAGAGCTTAGTGGATACTAATTAAGTGTTAGTATGAGAATAATCTAGAATCTCAAAGATCTGTAAATTAAAATTTTAGCTTTTAGAGATGCTTGACCCTATTTTAGCGCGGTCATATTTGATATCAATTGGATATTACTTTAATTCTCTTTAAGGTAAATGGTGAGAGCCATACGATGATCAGCGTATACGACTATAATGAATTTGCAACAAACTAGCCTTGTAGATATCAAGTAGATATCAAGGAAGCGAACGCTCCCACTTATCCTCTTGCAGAAACTTGGCATGGCTTCATACAAATGGGATTGTTTAAGTGAGAGGTGCACTCCATCCACTTCTCATACAGAGTCCGTCTGTAAAGTAGCAGTTTGTCGTGGTGTAAACCGACTCAATAATCGATGGAGTCGGTATCATAATGTGAATTCCGGATACGCTGAAACCTTTGATTTTCCATGCGCGTCGCGCACGGAAAATCAAGAATTTTGGGCTACCGGGCACGACGCGGTGTCCCAACACCCTCTTAAGCAGAATTGACGTTCTCATCCCAATCTCAAAAACTAGGGCGACAGATGGGGGGCAGGAGGGTGTTGCTCCCCTTTCCGTAAGATCTGTTGTACAAGATCTGTTGTAGGAGTTTGAAGAATTGGTATAGACTGCGCAAAAAAGCTGAGATGGTTGCGGAGTAAACATCTCAAAGATTTTCATGCTGGCAATAATCAGCGCTGCGAAACGCACTCTGAGAGCGCGTTTCGCAGCGCTGATGAAAATTAGTCTAAAACCCAGACTTGAACGAGCATGAGTTCAAGCAGCAACGCCTGAGTGCGAACTAAAAGGAACGTTGCAGGAGGCGATCGCTCACGACTTGCTTGCAGGCCAGAAACAGAAACGGCGGAATCGTTGAAAGGTAGCGTTTCCAAAGACGACGCGGTTCCTGAGCCAGACGGTAGAGCCACTCAAACCCAGACTTGCGGATCCACAGCGGTGCCCACTTGTGGATCCCGGCATAAACGGGGAACGCTCCTCCCAGGCCAATCATGACAGCTTGGACTCGATGGCGATTGTGGTGCATCCATATCTCTTGCTTTGGGCATCCTAAGGAAACAAACACAACACCTGCCCTGCTTTGGTTGATCCGATCAGCCAAGGCTTGGTTCTCCTCAGCCGTTAAGGGGCGGAAGGGTAGAGGTTCCATCCCCGCAATAGTCAAATCAGGGAACTCTCGCTCTAATCGAGCGCGCATACTGTCCAGAGTTTCCTGGTTCGAGCCGACAAAGTATACACTAATCCCCCGCTGGGGCAGACGTTGACATAGACTCAGCAGGATATCCATGCCTGCCACTCGGTCTTGCTTGCCACCACGCATCAGGTTCATCAGCCAAACCAGCGGCATCCCGTCAGGAGTGACGATATCAGCACTGTATAACACTTCAGCAAAGGCACTGTTAGTATGCGCTTCCATCAGCATGTGGACGTTCGCAACACAGACAACCCGGCTGAGGCGATCGCCTGCCCAGTCAATAATTGTGTCCATTTGCCGATCAAACGGCATGGCAGTAACAGGAAAGCCAATGACATTTTGTACAGCAAGGGGTTGAACGCCGAGGGGCAATTGAAGCGTCATAATCTTTCTCGAGCCTGTAACGCTAACGACAAGAGTTTCTGGATAGCGAGTCGAACGAATCTAGAGCATAGGAGAGATCGTTTCGCTAAACTTGGTTGATATAGAGGACCAGAACTAATGCAATGACTCGCGTAGAGCCTCAAACTCAGATGAAATGACCTGAGAGAGAACAGAAAAGATGTCCCATAATTAGCATAATTAGGTAGACTGCACAGCAAACGTAGCCCTCACTGAACAGTGGAAGCTGATCCCGATCCAAGAAACAGCAGTGAGATAGGCACGCAATCAAAGCATCCATCCTTCAGGCTGGAACGATTGAGTTGTGAGTGCCTCTAGGATAGATGCAGACACACTGCTAAACTGGGACCAAGTTGGTAGATGGCTCGGATTGGCCGTAGTCAAAGCGCTACGGCTGACTTGGGGCTTACTTCGCGGAAGAGACGTAGGCGCTAGGTGAAGAGTTCGACTAAAGTGTGGATGTCCACAGCTTGGGTGCAACGCGCCCTATGCTGACTAAGATGAGAACTCGCTCTTTAACCGTACAGCTCAATCAACCAAGGTAGAGGCTGGTTGTCCCATTTCTGGATTAGTGCATAGGGTCCAGCAATCCAGAAACTAGGAAACGCTCATTAAAGACCGAGATGCTAAGGTCGTCAGGACTATCGAGTCGTGAATTTACCAACAGTACTTTTACTGATCAAACCTTAGGATAGAAGCCTGATTCATGAAGTTGAACCTGTGAGAGCAAGGTCTCTCAGTCTCTTTCTTCTAGTGTTTCTAGCTTGGCACAGGAATGTTTTGCCTGCAAGGTATCGTTGCCTAGATTTACGGTTATCATACGGAGGCTAAGTGGAAACTGCAGGATCTTAATAAAAGCTTCATAGGTGACTTCTGTGGGGTATCATCAAGACTTTTCGATAACGCGCATAAGACATAGTAGGTTTCGCAGGCAGGTACTCGTTACGTCAAGCACACACCTCAAGCGCAAGGCAAATATCCCTGGCTACGAAAAATAGCCGTTTGAGGGATGTGGCGCAATACACTACATCCCTCAAACGGCGGTTATGGAATTCATGTGATGGCGCTACGCGCCCATGATGTCAAAAGCGTTCCGTGGGAAACCTCGCTGCGTGGGGTTTCCCACAAAATGCTCTGTTCTAACCTACGCGCGTAGCCCCCTATAACTGACTAATCAATGCACTAGGCCGCGAGGAACACCTTCCAGAGCCTCTTCTTCGGTTTCAAAGATTTCAAATACCGAATCCATCATCGTCACTTCAAAGACGAGTTTTGCTTCCGGATGGACATTGCAAATGCGGAAACTGCCCTTCACTTTGTCAGCATCACGCATCCCAGCCACCAGCGAAGTTAGCCCAGAGCTATCGATAAAGTTGACCTGACCGAGGTTGACAACAATGTGGGGGCTGACGCGAGAAATACATTCTTGCAGCTTCAGCCGAAACTGCCACGCAGTTGTGATATCTAGCCGTCCGGTCGGGGCTAAAACGATGACGGTTTTGCCATCCTGAGTAGTATGTGTGGTTTGTTCCATACGAGGATCTTCTCCCTCGACTTTTGTTTGCTAAGTGGACTTGACCTGGCAGTATGGGCGATCGCAGACGTTGAGCCATGCCACTTCAGTATTCCCACTTTGGCAACAAACTCAGCATCGACAAAAAAAGTGACCTGGCGTTGCTCACGAGGCTGCTTTTGCCGATTAAGGACAGGTTGCCAACCATGTATAGCGCTACGCGCTCATGATGTCAAAAGCATTTTGTGGGAAACCTCGCTGCGTGGGGTTTCCCACAAAATGCTTTGTCTTAACCTATGTGTGTGTAGCGTCATATCTAACTAGCGTGAATTCCGGATACGCTGAAACCCTCCATTTTCCATGCACGACGCGCGCAGAAAATGGAGGGCTTTGGGGTACTGCGCACCGCGCAGTGCCCCAAAACCTAGTTAACCCACACTAACGTGAACTAAAAGTGTAGGCGCGACTCCACCACACCCATGCTTGAGCAAGGAGAATGCCTTAAGCGATGGGTGCATGCCACGTTTGCCCTTACTCAAAGTCCCTCTCCCAAGCTGGGAGAGAGGCTTTGAGATGCTCAGCTCCCTTTCTCCCAACTTGGGGAGTAGGGGTTGGGGGATAAGGGCCCACAAAGGTGACAGGCTCTCTAAGCGTCTTGCCAGTTCACCCAGTCCTGGGGTTTCAGAAAGACCTCGTACAACTGTGCTTCTGGGGTGCCGGGTTCCGGCGCATAACTATATTCCCAGCGCACCATCGGCGGCAGCGACATGAGAATAGACTCCGTGCGGCCATTCGTTTGCAGGCCAAAAATAGTACCCCGGTCGTAGATTAGGTTGAATTCAACGTAGCGCCCCCGACGGTAGAGTTGGAAATGCCGTTCGCGATCGCCCCAAGCCATGCCCCGTCGCCGTTCGATGATGGGCACGTAGGCTGGCAGGAAGGCACGGCCTGCATCCTGCACAAACTCAAACAGGTCTTCCCAGGTGCGTTGAGCGGGAATGCCGATTGTGTCGCTGTGGACTGCTGCTGGCCCTTGGGGATTTGGCCCCTGGTACAGCTTGCCGCGTCCATCCTGATAGTCAAAGAAAATGCCACCCACACCACGGGGTTCCTGCCGGTGCTTCAGGAAGAAGTATTCATCACACCACAGTTTGAAGGTGGGATAGTACTCGCTGTGATGGCGATCGCACGCTGCTTTCAAGGTCTGGTGGAAGTGCTTGGCATCCTCTGCAAAGGGGTAGTAGGGTGTGAGGTCGATCCCACCGCCAAACCACCACACCGGGCCTGCCTCAAAGTAGCGGTAGTTGAGGTGAACCGTGGGGATGTAAGGATTGCGGGGGTGCAGCACCATTGACGTGCCAGTGGCGTAGAAGCCGTGCCCCGTTGCTTCGGGCCGTTGTACTAGGATGGAAGGAGGCAGGTCTTTTCCCCAGACCTCGGAGAAGTTCACGCCGCCCTGTTCAAAGATGCCACCGTTCTTGATCACACGAGAGCGACCACCACCGCCTTCTTCCCGGACCCAGCTATCTTCCTGAAACGTGGATTGCCCATCCACCTCCGCCAATTTTTGGCAGATCTCATCCTGTAGCGTTTTGAGAAATGCACTGACCCGTTCTCTAGAGTTGGCGGGCGGTGCGTCAGGAGCATTTGCTGGTGCGGTTGTTTCGGAGGTCGAAAAATTTGCCATTGTCATAAACGGGTTTGCCTATACTGAGACCACCTTGAGGAACAGACAAAGAAGTTTGAAAATCTGCACAGGTGGATGACGCAGGATGACCCACAGGACTTGCGCCAGTGGATTCCCGATCTAGAGTATCTCGGAATGGACGTTTCAGGAGAATTAGCAACGGAATGTAAAGCAACGTGAATCTCAGATGAGGGGGTGCGGCTGCGCTGTAACCCCCACTGATCACAGAGTTGCTGCAACGGAACGCCGAAGCTTGCCAAGTTGGGTGTTCAAGATTATCTGTGTTCGGTAAGCTTGGTCGTTGGGCGGCGTAGGACACCTATCTCCAAAGCTGTTAGTAGGAGCAAACATGTCTGACATCTTCAAGAAACTGAATCTGAAAGATCAAAAGGAGATTCTGGTATTGAACGCGCCGACATCCTTCGAACCTGAGCTTGCCTTACTCGATCATATTGCCATCCGACGGAGTATTGATGGCCTCCAGCACATCGTCTTCTCGTTGGCCTTCGTGACAAAGTAGGTCGAAGTGAATCACTTGGCACCAGCCATTGTCCAGCAGGCCCAAGGTGATGCCATCATATGGTTTACCTATCCCAAAACGAGTTCCAAAAAATACACCTGCGAATTCAATCGCGATACTGGCTGGGCCGTTTTGGGCGAACTAGGTCTTGAGGGTGTCCGTCAAGTAGCAATTGATGAAGACTAGTCGGCGTTGCGCTTTCGACGGGTAGAATTCATCAGGACTATGACTCGAGCAAAGCAACGAAGACTAACTGAACAGAATCAGGATTGAGTTCAGAGCAGGAATTCCGATCGCCATCCAACCCGTGCTTCCACCTAATGCCGCAGCAACCTCTGTGAAGACCTCATTTGAGTAATTGCACTCCAAAACTAGGGAGAGTAGTCTGGAATTAGAATGCATCAGCAACCTCTGTGAAGACCCCGGTGAATTTAGCGGAACCGAAGACCCCCAAAAACGAATTGCGCCGATCGCTCCTGAAAGCACGACAGGCGATTCCTCCCGCAGTGTGGCGCGAAAAGAGCGATCGCCTCTGTGCTCACCTGCACGCCTGGAGTGGCTTTGCCCAGGCAAGGACGGTGCTGGCCTACTTTAGCTTTCGGCAGGAGCCAGATTTAAGCCCTCTGTTTAGAGCCAGTAGGGGCGATCGGCGGTGGGGCTTTTCTCGCTGTGGGGAGGGGCGATCGCTCACTTGGCACCACTGGTCACCCCACAGCCAGTGGCCACTGCAATCTGGTACCTACGGGATTGTGGAACCCCACCCCGAGGCTCCTGTGTTGACTCCCCAAGAGGTAGACCTGATCCTCGTCCCCGCTGTGGCTTGTGATGTGCGGGGCTATCGCCTCGGCTATGGGGGGGGCTACTACGACCGCATGTTGAGTTCTCCCCAGTGGCGGCACAAACCCACAATTGGCATCATTTTTGAGTACGCCCGTTTGCCGCGTCTGCCTATTGATGCCTGGGACAGGCCCCTGACAGGGATTTGTACAGAAGCAGGGCTGGTGCTGGTCGGTGGGCAGGCCACTGTTACGAAAAACTAACGGGCCTAATTTGACCCAGGACTGATTTGAGGGAGCTATGCCTTAGGCAGCTTGCTTAAAGCAATTCTGTTTGGGTTCAGTCACTTCAAAACCGTCAGTTCTGATTAAGCGGGTGTTGGGGCACTGCGCCCGCCGCGGTGCCAACACCCTTGATGTAAGAAGCATTTTGTGGGGACTTGCGTGCCTTGGCTATCTCAGACGATAAATCGTGCCAACACCCTTGATGTAAGAAGCATTTTGTGGGAAACCCCGCGCAACGGGGTTTCCCACAAAATGCTTTGTCCTCACCTAGTCGTGTAGAGCTATAGCTCGAATTCCCGTTCAAAAAATTTTGTTGTATGGCGGTAAAAATTTCTACAACCTGGGAACTCTGAGAGCAACGGGTGTCGAAATCAGCTATGCATCAGTTAGAGCCAATGACTTGGGAGGCAGTGCTTGCCTCCTTTCGTAATATCTGGGGGTATGCGAACTTTCGTTATCCGCAGGGCGAAATTGTCCAGAGCCTACTGTCGGGGCGAGATGCACTGGTGGTGATGCCAACTGGCGGCGGCAAGTCCATTTGTTTTCAGTTGCCTGCGTTGTTGCAGTCCGGGCTGACGCTAGTGGTCTCACCGCTGGTGGCGCTGATGGAGAACCAAGTGCAGGAATTGCAACAACGCTTGGGCAATCGCGCCTGGACAGTGGGACTGTTGCACAACCAGATGCCCAAGCAACTCCGCGTCACAACGTTGAACCGACTGGAGCGGGGGCAGTTGCGGCTGTTGTATCTGTCGCCGGAAACCTTGCTGAGCGAGCCGGTGTGGACAAGGCTACTGCGTCCTGCCGTCCAGATTCGCGGCATGATTTTGGATGAGGCGCACTGTCTGGTGCAGTGGGGGGATACCTTTCGTCCAGCCTACCGTCGCTTGGGGGCTGTGCGCGAGGCATTGTTGGCAGCGAAACCTACAGGCAGTCGGATGGCGATCGCTGCTTTTACCGCCACCGCAGACCCGATCGCCCAGCAGACCATCCGAGACGTTTTGCAGTTGCAACAGCCTGCAATTTATCGGTTGAATCCCCATCGTGCCAATCTTGCCCTACGGGTGCAGACGGTCTGGAGTCCACGGGCACGCCGCCAAAAATTAGTGCACCTGATCAACGCGCACCCCCATGAAACCGGCCTCGTTTATGTGCGGACTCGGCGGGATGCAGAAGCATTGGCCGACTGGCTGACGACACAGGGAATGCAGACCGCTGCCTATCATGCAGGACTCTCACCGCAACACCGCCGACAGTTAGAAACAGAATGGCTGGATGGTCGTTTGTCCTTTGTCATCTGTACCTCTGCGTTTGGGATGGGAATTAATAAATCAAATGTGCGCTGGGTCATCCATTTTCAAACGCCTGCATTGTTGTCGGAGTATGTGCAAGAAGTGGGACGAGCTGGACGCGATGGTCAGTTTGCAGAGGCGATCGCCCTGGTCAGTGAAAGAACCGGCTGGCTTGACCCGGAAGACAAACAACGCTGGCATTTTTTTGAAGCCAAACAATTTGCCCAACAGCGGGCAGCGCGTTTGCTGTTGCGACGATTACCGCCTCGGGGGAATGTCAATGACATTACTAAACAATTTACCGATGGCGCGATCGCTCTTGCTCTGCTGCACCGCGATCACCAACTGCGCTGGCTCGACCCCTTCCACTACGAACTTTCGCCCAGTACTGCGACTCCAGCAATTGCCACCAACCCCTCTCGCCAGATGCACCAGTTCCTCTACGGTCGCGATTGTCGCTGGCGGTTTTTGCTCAACGCCTTTGGCTTTGCAGCGGAAGCGAAGGAAATGAGATGTGGACTATGCGATCGCTGTCAGACAAACCGGAAGCATTGATTAACGTGAATTCAGGAAAATCAAGGGCGTTGGGGCACCTGCTTCACCAGAACTGACGTTGATTGGGCAACGCTGACCGATGACTCTTGCCTCCAGATAGCCGCTATCCAGAACAAGCTGCTGCGCGTCGAGGAGGGTTTTGCTGACTGTAGGGGTGAGAGCAGCATGGCTCTCTGCTACACAAGGTATGTCAAGATAGGAGAGTTGGTTACGACCTGTGGCTTTGAATCCTTTCGCTCTCGATCTTGCCCGTATGGTTTGGCGATCGCTCACCCTCCTCTTGCTCGCGGCACTGTGCTGGCTGCCAATCACTCCAGCTTGGGCGCAAGCAGCCAAGTATGCTCCTCCTCCCTCCTACAGTAACGCCGAGTTGCGAGGACAAGATTTTTCAGGTCAGGAGCTGCGATCGGCAGAATTCTCCAATGCCAATCTCAATTTCACGAACTTCAGCAATGCGGATGCACGGGGAGCCGTCTTCAGCGCATCGACGATGGTGCGAGCCAACTTGCATGGCGCGAACTTGAGCAATGCGCTGGCAGACCAGATTGATTTCACAAAAGCAGACCTGACGGATGTTAATTTTACAGAAGCCATTCTCTTACGCTCCACCTTCGCTGAGGTAGACATCACTGGGGCCGATTTCACCGATGCCATCCTCGATGGTGCTCAGATCAAGCAGCTCTGTGCGATCGCCCAGGGAGTTAATTCCAAGACAGGTATAGAAACAAGAGAGTCTTTAGGTTGTGTTGATTAGCGATTGACATAGCAATTGACAGTAAAAACAGCGATCGCCAAACTTCTTTCCTCAGAAAACGGCGTAGGTCTAAGGCGCTATGCCCTCATGCTGCAAAACACTTTGTTCTAACCTATGCGTCTCGTGTTGTATGACCCGGCATAGCTAATTCGTGCCCGCCTCACAGGAAAAAATCAAGAATTTTGGGGCACCGCGCAGTGTGCGGTGCCCCAAAACTCTCTTACCCCCAACTATCGTTGTCTAGTGCTATTCACTTGCTGTTTCTACAGCCACGCTAGATTCTGGGATGGGACTGGAGGATGAACCAAAAGCAACCCGTAGAAAAGGTGGAGCCAGAAAAGTGGTCAAAATCACCATGATAATAATTGACACCTCCAGCGGCTTATCCAAAATGCCACTGGCTGAGCCGATGCCAGCAAACACCAGACCCACCTCACCGCGAGGAATCATCCCAACCCCGATCGCCGCTCGATTGATGCCGGGTTGTCCAAATACTGCCCAGCCGGTAATCAGCTTGCCAATAATCGCCACTGCGATCAAAAACGTTGCAATCAAGAGACCTGCGCGATTTTCCGGTACTGTGGGGTTCAAAACACCGAGGTCGGCACGCGCTCCCACCGTCACAAAAAAGATGGGGACTAGTAGATCGGCGATAGGTTTGATTAATTCATCTAACTCGTTGCGAGCATCAGTTTCATCGAGCACCAAACCTGCTGCAAAGGCACCCAAAATCGCTTCGAGGTGAATGGCATTCCCTAAAAATGCCATAAAGAAAGCAAAACTGAATGCTGGGATAACAATATTTCCGCGGGTTTTGAGCTGCTCCACAATCGCCACAAAACTTTTGTTAAAGACTCCCCCTAACAAAATTGACCCCATCAAAAATGCTGTCGCGCTCACAATCAAGTAAATCACATTGCCGACATCAACTTCGCCAGTTTTAGCTAAGCTGGCGACGACAGCTAGAACAATAATGCCGAGGACATCATCAATGACTGCTGCACCAACGATAATTTGCCCTTCTTTGGACTTAAGCTGACCTAACTCTGACAACACTTTCGAGGTAATACCAATGCTGGTTGCCGTTAATGCCGCGCCTGCAAAAATGGCTGGAATCGCTCCTACATGAAAGAGCATCATTAACCCTGCCGTGCCCGCCGCAAAGGGGGCTGCAACTCCGACACAGGCGACAACCGTAGCTTGAATGCCCACTTCCTTTAGCTGCCGCAGATCAGATTCCAACCCAATTTCAAACAGCAGGATAATCACACCGATTTCAGCCAGCACTGAAATCACTTCACTTTGCGACTCAAAGATCCGGGTTAGCGCATCCGGCGTTAATTGATTCAAGCCTTGCAACACGGTCATAATCACCGAGTCGGAGGCAGACAGCCCCCCTTCAGGAAAGATCACCAGGTGTAAGGCCGAAACACCGACAATCACACCAGCGACTAGTTCCCCCAAGACAGGCGGAAAATCCAATCGCCTGGCCACCTCTGCACCGAACTTGCTGGCCAGATAAATCACGACTAGCGTCAGCAAGACGCCCGACAAAATAATGGGTGCATCCTCAGCAACAACAGTTGCCAGGAAAGGGATTGGAGTCATCAGAGGGGCTATCTCTCCGCTAAAAGGAGGCAGAATGTTGGACAACATCATGAGTTTCAAGCAATGTAAGGTTAAAGATTTGAGGGAGTCATAGAACCACCAAGTTCTTCCCTAGGGCATAGTCTTGGGCTTTCTCTACCTCAACTAATGTCTTAGAGTAACACCCACCAAAAAGCCGGGGCATGACCCGGCTTCATTATGCCTACATCATTTCAATTCAACAGCCCTCCGGCCCACAAAAACTATGAGCATACAAGACCTCTGCGTCACTGATGTAGATAATGCCTGCATAATCATGGAAAAAATTGATTGCGACCTTATCTGCAATTTTCTCGGCCATCACCCGATCGGGGGTGAGCACCTCGAACTTAATATTCACCGTGGTGTCGGAAACACTGGGTTGTCCCGATGAGCGGATGTTGCGGCTGCCTTTGCCGCCGGTTTCTACCACCGTATAACCGGTTGCTCCAGAGTCTTCAACGATCTGGGCAATTTTTTTCAGCAGAATCTTTTCCGTCACAATGACGAGCTTTTTGGCTGGTTTAGCCATCTTGGTTACCTCTTCAGATATATATACGCTTTGATTGCCTGGTCTGCCGGAGTCAGGGAGTGCCGACAGACCCCGATCGGATTGGCACTATTGGGCACCCAGCGTTTGGGCAAGCCCGAGGAAGAACGGAATACAAAAGCCGATCGCAATGGGCGTGCCGATGGCGGTGGAGGCACCAATGTAGGCAGAGGGATTGGCCGATGGGATACCGGCTCGCAACGTGGGCGGGCCGGAAATGTCTGAGCTAGAGGCGGCAATGACAGCCAGAACCACAACACCGCCCAAGCTAAAACCTGTGGCGTAGTGGGCAACCATGCCCAGACCGAAGGCAATCAGTCCGTGCACAAATGGTGCCACAATGCTGTACACGACATACCAGTGAGCCACCTTGCGCAGTTCACCAAGCCTCGACCAGGCTTCCATCCCCATGACCAGCATCAAGATCGAAAGCAAGCCACGAAAGGCGGGATCGTAGAAGCCTTTATAGACGCTTTCTGGGTTTGCGAACAGACCAAGCGCAAGACCCAACAGCATGGCAGATAGGGCAGGCCCCTGCAAGCTTTCCTTGACAATCGGCCATATTTTGACCCGATTATCCTGCTGCTCGCCGAAAAACTCCTGCTTGCTAGCATACTCTGCTTCTCTACGCTTCTTGTGATTGAGATAAAGGTTGGCCACCACAATCGCCGTCACGAGTGCTGGGATATCCATGAAGGGATAGAGTGCGCCAGCCCATGCCTCGTAATTGATGTTCTGTTCTTCTAGGAGCGTTAGGGCCGCGGCCATGGTAGAACCACTCACCGCACCAAACAGCCCTCCAGTTGCAAGTGCATCCACGGTTCTCACCTTGGGCAGCTTGGCCAAGGTAAAGCGTGCGATGAATACAATAAGAATCCCGACTAAGGCAGAAAACGCTGCGGGTAAAATCATCTCCGTTAGGTTGGAATTGCGGATGGCAATACCACCAGTCAGACCGATTTTGGTGAGCAGCATGAAGACGATGATCTTGACGATCGACTCTGGAATTTGCAGTTGGCTGCCGAAAGCAGCAATCAGCATACCCCCAATCAAAAAGCTGAGTGTTGGGGATTGCAGTTGCTTAACGAAGTCCATTAAAAAGTTGGACAGAAGATCCACGGATACCTCCTTGTGCCTCCTCTGACGAGGAGCGTTGCAATAAATGAACGAGATGAGCCTTAAAGAGTGTAAAGAAAGTAAGCGTCAGGCACTTCACCTCTGGCGAAGCTCCCACACCCCCTTGTCCTAACCAATACCTCGAGCGCTATACAACAGCGCTATATAACGAAGATTGGCTGTAGGTAAAAAGTAGATGGAGAATCGAACCTGGCATCTGCGATCGCGCTCCCTAAAAGGTCTCAACAACACGCCGCCAAGAATGATTGCTGAGTCAGTCCCAGCTCTGAAAAACTAAACCGTAATCGTTAAATTATTCAGGTGTTTTTAAATGTACTACTACTCTGAGTAGGATTACTTATTAGACAACCTAAAAAGAAATTTCGGATTTCATTGAATTAACTCTATAGTTTTTTAGGTCACTGGTATCTCGAGGTTTGCATGGCGCTACATACATAGGTTAGGACAACGCGTTGTGTGGGAAGCCCCGCGCAGCGGGGGTTCCCACACAACGCGTTTTACTGCATGAGCGCGTAGCGCCATAGTTGAGGACATCAGTTCAAAGAAGAGACGACCGTCCAGTCTCATCAAATCCTCATTGCTTCGTGAAGCTCTGGGCTAGTTCTGTCTGTGCCCCTAGACGCTGCTACTCTGCCTTCGTTAATCTGGGGGTGTCTTTCCATGAGACGGGAAAAAGTTGCCGTGACACAATCCTTAACCGTTTTAGTCACCGGAGGAGCCGGGTACATTGGTTCCCATGCAGTGCTGGCTCTGCAACAGGCAGGCTACAACGTGGTCGTCCTCGACAACCTCGTCTACGGACACCGTGAACTGGTAGAGGAAGTGTTGAAAGCCGAACTCATCGTCGGAGACATTGGCGATCGCCCCCTGCTGGATCAGATTTTTAGTACCTATGCCATTGATGCGGTGATGCACTTCGCAGCCTACGCTTATGTGGGCGAGTCGGTCAGCACACCCGGCAAGTACTACCGCAACAACGTCTGCGGCACCCTCACCCTGCTAGAGGCGATGGTTGATGCAGGCATTCGATCCATGGTCTTCTCGTCGACTTGCGCCACCTACGGCATTCCTCACACCGTCCCGATTCCTGAAGACCACCCACAGCATCCTATCAATCCCTACGGTGCAACAAAGCTGATGGTGGAGCGAATGCTGGCCGACTTTGATGGGGCGCACGGGTTAAAGTCCGTCTGTTTCCGTTACTTTAACGCTGCTGGTGCAGACCCTCAGGCTAGGCTAGGGGAAGACCACAACCCAGAAACACACTTGATTCCCCTTGTCCTGCTGGCTGCCATGGGGCGACGCAAGAGCATCAGCGTGTTCGGCACCGACTACCCCACCCCCGACGGCACCTGCATTCGTGATTACATTCATGTGAGTGACTTGGCCGCAGCCCATGTGCTGGGGCTTGACTACCTGCTGAAGGGAGGCGAAAGTGCCCAGTTTAACCTAGGCAATGGCAATGGCTTCTCTGTGCGAGCGGTGATTGATGCCGCCAAGCAAGTCACGGGTAGGGAAATCAGCGTGGTAGAGAGCGATCGCCGTCCAGGAGACCCGCCGGTGCTGGTGGGGAGTAGCGATCGCGCCCGCACGATTCTGGGCTGGAACCCACAGTATGCCGACTTGCAAACCATCATTACCCACGCCTGGAACTGGCATCAAAAGCGTCACGCCTAGGCAAATTTGCGGCTTTGTTGCATGATTAAAAAATGGATAGATTAGCCTGAAGCAAGCTTAGTAT
>DVEB01000034.1 GCA_015295905.1 Synechococcales cyanobacterium M55_K2018_004 | reverse complement strand
GTGCCCCAAAACCCTTGCTGTTCCGTGCGCGTCGCGCACGGAACAGCAAGGGTTTAAGCTTATCCCGAATTCACGTTGTATAGCACTGTATGAAAACCGCTAGATTCGGCGTCAGTTAAAAAAGAACTGCTTGCACTGCAAGCAGTTCTTTTTTGCAATCTAGTCCAAAATCAAGTGAGCTCCAGAGATCTGTTGACTTGCGACTGTTCCATGATTCCGCAGGGGTTGCATCGTTTGCTTGAGCCTGCTAGGGGTATGTTTGCAAGGGCCACAGTTCAAACCTTAAACCTTCGCACCATTTTGAGTAGCTTCTTCGGCAATGCCAAACACCTGACAGAAGAACTTATCTACCTTGTAACCCGAATCAATTGACTCTAGGGGATCTTTGCGCAGACGATGCCGCAGACACAACCCAATCACCCGACGGATATCATCAACAGTGACGTCGGTGCGGCCCTCAAAAGCAGCAAGAGCCTTTGCTGCCCGGTTGGTGACAATATCACCGCGTAGGCCATCCACATCTAATTCAGAGCAGACCTGGGAGATTTTGACCTTCATGTCGTAGTCAATCTTGACTGACTTTAAGCGCTCTTGGGCATCGACAATCTGCTGGCGCAGGGCATCCTGCTGAGGCTGGTAGCGTTCCAAAAAAGCCACCGGATCGCGGTCAAACTCAGACCGTTGCTCCACAATTTGTACCCGCAGGGCAGGATCTTTGACGGTGTGAATTTCGGCGTGCATCCCAAAGCGGTCGAGCAGTTGGGGACGCAGTTCGCCCTCTTCGGGGTTGCCAGAACCAACCAGGACAAATCGGGCTGGGTGGCGAACGGAAATACCTTCTCGTTCCACTGTGTTCCAACCAGAAGCAGCGGAGTCGAGCAAGACATCGACCAAGTGGTCGTCCAATAGGTTCACTTCATCCACGTAGAGGATGCCCCGGTTGGCTTTGGCTAGCAGTCCGGGTTCAAAGGCTTTGACCCCTTCTGACAGGGCTTTTTCGATATCAATCGTGCCGCATACGCGGTCTTCGGTGGCGCCCAAGGGCAGATCTACCATCATCACCTTTTTGTGCGTGATGGGCAGGGTTTTTCCTTCCATGACCTGCTGCCGTACCTCGTCACTCATCAAGTCGGGATCGGTCGGGGAACTGTTGAAGGGATCGCCTTCCACCACCTCAATTTCCGGCAGCAAATCTGCTAAGGCGCGGATGGTGGTAGATTTGCCAGTGCCGCGATCGCCCATGATCATCACCCCGCCAATTTTGGGATCAATCACATTCAGCAGCAACGCCAGCTTCATTTCTTCCTGCCCAACAATGGCCGTAAAAGGGAACACAGCGCGACGGGCAGCAGTTTGCATCGAACTTGGGGCGGCAGCAGGAGCAGAAATCACAGGACTCACTTCTTCTCAACGATTGACCACTCAATCATTGTGACACAGTAGGGGCATAGCATCCGTCTCCTTGCCCCTAGATCCCCCTCTGATACAGAATCCGTCTGTAAAGTAGCAGTTTGTCGTGGTGTACACCACGACAAACCGACTCAATAACCGACGGAGTCGGTAGGAGATCCCTCTTAGATTGGCCCAGTCCCTCCGCAAACGGCAGTGATGGAATTCGCGTTAACGTGGATTCCGGATAGGCTGAATCCTTTAATTTTCCCTACGCGACACGCACGGAAAATTAGGGTTTTGGGGCACCGTGCCCGGCGCGTTGCCCCAAAACCCTCTTAACCAGACCTGACTTAACCAGAACTGACGTACGTTAAAATTCCTCTGGAATGTGCGATGAGGTGTTTAGATGGCTCAGATCCCGGTCGTGGTGAATGGCGCAGCGGGCAAAATGGGACGCGAGGTGGTCAAGGCGATCGCCGCTGCCCCCGATATGAGCTTAATTGGGGCGCTCGATCGCAACCCCGAAGTGCAGGGCAAAGATGCTGGCGAGGTGGCGGGTTGCGGTGCACTAGAGGTTCCCATCCTCAGCGACTTGCAGTCTACTCTCTGTATGGCGGCGCAGGAGAAAGAATTGGCCGTGATGGTGGACTTCACCCATCCCGCTTCGGTGTACGAGAATGTGCGGACGGCGATCGCCTACGGGGTGCGTCCGGTCGTTGGCACCACGGGGCTGACCCAGGAGCAGATCAATGAACTGGCAGATTTTGCCGACAAAGCCAGTCTCGGTGTTGCCATCATTCCCAACTTTTCCATTGGCATGGTGTTGTTGCAACAGGCAGCGATCCAGGCATCACAATACTTTGACCATGTTGAAATCATCGAGTTGCATCACAACCAGAAGGCCGATGCCCCCAGCGGCACCGCTATCAAAACTGCAGAGATGCTGGCGGAATTTGGCAAGCCCTTCAATGTGCCGACTGTCCACGAGACAGAATCGCTCCAGGGAGCACGCGGTGCCACCATAGGCGATGGCATCCGTATCCACAGCGTTCGTTTACCAGGACTGATTGCCCATCAGGAAGTGATTTTTGGTGCACCGGGGCAAATCTATACCTTGAGACACGATACTAGCGATCGCGCCTGTTATATGCCAGGTGTTTTGTTGGCCATTCGCAAAATCCGCGATTACAAGTCGCTTATCTACGGTCTAGAGCGGTTCCTGTAGGGTGGTGTACTCTCGTCCACGCCAGCGCTTTGGTTGGCGGATTGAGGACAGGAAGATGCGATAGACCGCCGCAGGATCCGCCAGGGGAGAGAGCCAAAAAGCCCAGCGTCCGTTACCCTGGGTGCGATCGTAGGAAGACTGAATGGCAAATAGCAACGCAACGCGGATTAGCAACAAGCCCAGATTGAGGCCAAACGCAAGCTCAACCGGGAGCATACGATAGCCCATCAGAAGGAGTGCCCCTAGCGTCACCGTGGCAACTAGGGGCAAGCCCTGAACAGCAACTAGGAAGCCGAGATCGCCCCATTTCTGCGCAGCAGTGCAAGCGTCTTTCAGGTCGAGCGATCGCCCCCACTCTTCCCAAGTCTCCTGCATACCCTCGTACATTCGCACTTTGAGCAACGGCGAGCCATCGAGAAAACCAACCTTTGCACCTTGAGCAGCCGCATTGCGAGCGAGGGTGACATCATCGCAAAAGGAATGACGGGCGCTAGCGTAGCCGCCCAACGCAGAGAGGAGGGATCGCCTCGCCAGAAAACACTGTCCGTTTGCCATGACTCTTTCGGAGGCCTCTCCAGCAGACCCAACTGGCCCAAAGCGGTAGAGCAACGTCATCAACAACGCCGGTTGTAGCCACCATTCCCCTGCTGTCTTGAGGATAAATTGGGGGGCCAGAGAAACGAGATCAAAGCCCTGAGCCTCTGCAGTTTTGACAAGACTGGCAATCAGTCCAGGTTGGGGCTGGGTGTCTGCATCAATGCCCAGAATCCACCGACTTGCTTCGGAGCTTTGCAAAAACCCATTGTGCAATGCCCAAGGGCGACCCACCCACCCTACAGGCAGGGGATCATCATGGGTGAGACGAATGCGAGGGTCTCTCCTTCCAGCCGCTTTCACCAGCTCGCCTGTGCCGTCTTGCGAATGGCTATCAACCACCAGAACTTCTCGTAGTTCATAGCCCTGTTGCATCAGCCCCGCTAGGCAGGGAGAGATGCGCTCTGCTTCGTTGAGAGTTGGCACGACGACACTAACGGCCCCCAGCAGGTCGGGGGTGGCCTGCTGGGGGCGCAGGGGCGGCAACCGACCAGGGCCACGCAACAACCGAGCGATTAACAGAGAAACACTCGGCAATTGCACAAGCAGCAGCCCAGTGGCGATCGCTCCCACCCCCGCTACAGCAGGGAATTCAGACAATAAAACAGTCAACGGTGCAACACTCCCAAGCTTCAGTCCGCTTTTCCCAGCTATCGACCAACCCCAACTGCCGTCTTCACTTGCGTTCTGAGGCTTTCATTCACCGCATCGGTTACCGCAGTTTCAGGCAGAGTCGGCTGTCCTAGTCGCCAGCAGGCGATCGCTGGCACCACCCCCAGTAACACACTGATGCTAGTAGGGATCCAGAAGCGAACATCCAACTGAGCAACCGTGATGGCCGCCCCAAAGGCAAAGTTTGCCAGATAGATTGCCAACGGTGTCAGCAGTTGGCTACGGGTCAGCTTTAACTCCAACCTGCGCCAGAACAGGGAAGCAACAGACATGAACACAACGCCAGTGGCAAACCAGCCAGACAGGTTGCGGTAGGGCATCCCAAAGAACTGACCCGGATCCTGAAATTCCCAAAAGGGATAGGGCGTCTGGCTCATGGCGGGATCTAGCACAAAGTCCCAAGCAGTGAGCAGCAGGGCACCGAGGGCGATCGCCACGATCTGTTTTAGCCAGGGCTTCATGCCTGTGGCATCTAGCGCAACCCGGGCCAAAATGTAGGTCGAAATGCCCACATAGAACCAGGAGAGCGGAATCGTAAACGGAACCAGACCCGCGATTTTGTAGCCCAGGCCATTCAGGTAGCGGTAGTGTCCGAACGGAAATCCGGTACTTGTGCCGAGGAGTTCGCTACCAAGGGAGAGACCAACCGCAGGAATCATGAATGACAGCCAGGTCCGCAGTCCCAACAATCGGTAGGCAAATAATGACGCAGTTGCTGCACCCAGCAGGATGTAGACTACGCCACCCCCGGCCATGCTCCAGCCAAACAGTTTGAGACCAAAGGGAGGCAATGCTCCAATGAAGTGAGGGTTTGGCAGGACAAGCAACAGCCCTGCAAGACCAAAGACCAGTGCCAGGATGTGCCCCACAAGGCAGGCGCGTTCAATGCTGACCAGACGGTTCATAACAGACTCCGATGAGAAATCCCCGGGAATAGATGCCTGAAGTTTACAAACTTTAACTTTGACAATCTGGTCTGAATCGTACCGCAGATTCGGAAAATTTGTAAATTTTCTTAACGGGAACGGCCATGCTCATTTGGAACGGCTTTGGAACGGCTGGTGTGGGTTTAGCGGGCCACGGGCGGGCTAAACCCACACCAATGCTTCGGGGGGGTTCCTCCTGAAAATTGCTGTGGCATGAATTCGATAACTGCTGTGGAAGGCAGATTGTACTAGATACCCCCTTCCCCACCGCCCCGCTATACTGGCTCTCACGCCACACGGTTTGAAGGAGGAGAAGCATGGATTACCGCCTTGGGTTGACGAGCCTAGGAACTACCCTTGGGCTGCTGGGTATAATCCACTCCGCCTGGGCCGATCGCCCCTTGACGGTGGTTTATCCTCCCAATGGACATGAGACAACCGCTGCTCAAATTTTTCTGATTGGCTCTGCTCCCGCCAGTGGAACAGTGACCGTGAATGGCCAGGCGATCGCCCGCAGCCCTGCCGGACACTTTGCCCCTAGCTTTCCCCTGCAACTTGGTGACAATACCTTTACCCTGCGCTATGGCGGCCAGACGGTGACCTTGAGGGTGGTGCGTCAGCCTAACGAACCGCCCGCCCCAGTGGGCGTTGCCTTCGGTGAAGGTTCACTGACTCCCACTGTGGATATCGCGCGGATGCCAGGAGAAGTGCAGTGTTTTGAGGCGATCGCCCCACCCCGCGCCCAAGTTTCGGTCAGCCTCGCGGGTCAGACCATCCCGCTGTTGCCGGAGATCAATCCCACCACCCTGCCCCCTAACGCCGCTGTTCTGACCAGCCAAAATCAACCCCTTGTCATCACCACCCATCAGCGTTACCGGGGATGTACCGCCCTCACTTCTGCTAGTGTCTTGGTCTATGGCAACAACCGCATGACTGGGGCTGTTATCGCTCGCCCTGAGGCCCCCCTTTCGCTAGGCAGGCCCGTCTATCGCCTGCAACTCAACGGCCAGACGGTGCAGCAAGAAGCACCCGGGCAGGTAGAGCTATTGACCGCCACCAATCCTCCCGTGATTGAGGTGACCGCTGCTGCTGGTACGGCCCGCAGCGGCCCCAGTACCGATTTTTCGCGGCTCACCCCCCTGCCTCAGGGCACCCGTGCAGCCGTAACCGGACGGGAAGGAGAGTGGTTTCGCATGGATTATGGCCCCTGGATCCGGGCACGAGAGGTGCGGCTGGTTCCCAATGCGCCGCTCCCCCACACACTGATTCGCAGTGCCAGAGCCAGGCAAGTGGACGGCTGGACGGAGATGGTGTTCCCGTTGCAGGTGCCTGTCCCGATCACAGTGACTCAGGGCGATCGCACCTTCACCCTGACACTACACAACACCACTGCCCAGACCGACACCATTTTTCTCACCGACGATCCGCTGATTCAGCGGCTTGACTGGCAACAGATTAGCCCCACCCAGGTGCAATACACCTTTAACTTAAAGACTGCGCAACAGTGGGGCTACAAACTGCGCTATGAGGGGACGAGCTTAATTTTGTCGTTACGTCACCCGCCCCGCCTCGCGCCGGATAACCGCAGGCCCCTGGCAGGTCTGCGTATTCTCGTAGACCCAGGGCATGGAGGGCCAGAGGACATGGGCGCACGCGGGCCAACTGGCGTCCCCGAAAAGGAGGTGACCCTGACGGTCTCGCGTCTGTTGCAGCGGGAACTGGAGCAGCGCGGGGCAACGGTGATCCTGACGCGAGAGGGCGATGTGGACTTAGGTCCCAATGAGCGAGCCGCCATGATCAATGCCATGGCCCCCGATCTGGCCCTCAGTATTCACTACAACGCCTTACCTGATGCGGGGGATGCGGTCAATACGGCAGGAGTCAGCACCTTTTGGTACAACACTCAGTCTCACAGTCTGGCGATGTTTCTCCACAACTATTTGGTAGAACGGCTGGGTCGCCCGTCTGATGGGGTTTACTGGAATAACCTGGCCTTGACCCGCCCCACGGTTGCGCCGGCGGTGCTGCTGGAACTGGGCTTTATGATCAATCCGGTGGAATTTGAGTGGATCATTGACCCACGCGAGCAGCAACGATTGGCAGAGGCGATCGCCCAGGGTGTTGTGGCTTGGTTGCAGAAAAGTCGGTAGTCGTTGCGCCTGCAAACCAGGACTAGCGATCGGGGTGATATACGGGGTGCTAGCCTATCGTTACGATAGAAAAATTTTTGCAATAGGGTGGTGAAATAAGCAGCCAAATTTTCTGATTGCAGCAAGGTTGGCAAAGCGAGAGTTAACCCAACAAATTTTGGACACTTGCTCGAGAAGTGGCTTTCAGCCTGAGTTTTAGCCTGCGGCAAAGCAAGCGTCACTAAAAAAACAAATCCTCTGGCTGTCGCTATGCTTATTGAGAATCTCTCTACTGATCAGCGCCAAAAAATTGGACAAAAATGGACTTTCTAAAAAACTTAAGATTCCCTTAATAAGGATTATTCTCAATAAGTAAGTTTTCTTGAAAATAGGAGATTTATTGTGTATTCTTCTCAATAAAGCGTCGTTATTGAGAGGGGCATCATGGCTGTCTACACCTCCACTTCCCTCAAAGCGGAGTTAAATGAACGGGGTTGGCGCTTAACGCCTCAGCGAGAAACCATTCTGCAGATCTTTCAAAATCTGCCTGAGGGGAATCATTTGAGTGCTGAGGATCTCTATAATCTCTTGCAAGGCCAGGGGCAACCCATTAGCCTATCAACGATTTACCGCACCCTGAAACTAATGGCGCGGATGGGCATTTTGCGCGAGCTAGAACTGGCGGAAGGGCACAAACACTACGAGATCAATCAACCTGCTCCCCACCATCATCATCACCTGATCTGCGTCCGCTGCAACAAAACAATCGAGTTCAAAAACGATTCCATCCTCAAGACGGGCACGAAGACAGCTCAAAAGGAGGGCTATCACCTGCTGGATTGTCAGATGATCATCCATGCCATCTGCCCCACCTGTCAGCGATCGCTCCTGCCGATTTGACCTTAATTTTCTAGATTTCCTTAGTGTCATGTCTCTTCGCACTCAAGCCACCTACAGGCCTTGAGTCGATAGCTTTTGAGTTCAAGGAGACGATGACAATATCTTAACGTCAGTTCTGGTTAAGAGGGTTTTGGGGCACTGCGTCGGGCGCGGTGCCCCAAAACCCTTACTGTTCCGCGCGCGTCGCGCACGGAACAGCAAGGGTTTCAGCTCATCCCGAATTCACGTTATCTTAGCGACTCAAATCGCGTTCACTCAGGCCGTAGGAGCGTTGAGCGTCAGAAATGGCACGGCGTGTTTCGCTGCCCAACACCCCGTCGATTGGCCCCCGGTAGAAGCCTCGCTGGCGCAGCATCCACTGAAGCTCTAGCACACTAAACTTGCCCTCAGTGTCCGCAGCAGGGTTAGAGCGGTCGGGGTTGACAGCAACTGACTCGGAGGGACTATCCGGTGTAGGGAAGACGGGTGCAGGGAAGACTTGGGGGGGAGGGAGGACACCGGAGCCAGAGTTGGGCGGCGTCGGTGTTGCCGGAGGGGTGGGTTGGGGGTTGGGGGTTGGGTTGGTGGCCGTGGCGGGACTGGGGTTAAGCAAGGCCGCTGCTGTTGATCGCCCAACAATGCCGTCAGCGTTGATGCCTTGCGATCGCTGAAACGCAATGACCGCGGCTTCTGTCTGCGGCCCAAAGATACCATCAATGCCACCGTTGTAATATCCCAGCGTCCGCAATCGTTGCTGCAGAGCAGTGACTAGCTCGCCAGAGTCGCCCTGTCGCAGCAGCCCATCGCTGGCAGGAGTGGAACCTGTGGCAGCACTAGGCCGTGATGAGCGTTCCAAAGCGGCCCGGGTGGCAGGGCCAACCATGCCGTCGGCAACCAGACCATTGGCTGCCTGAAAGCGAATCACAGCCGCCTCTGTTTGCGGCCCAAACACTCCAGAAATAGGGCCATTATAGAAGCCAAGTTCGGTCAAGCGGGTTTGCAAAGCAGTGACAGCGTCACCGCTGTCTTCTAGCCGTAAAACAGCAGGTGCCTGGCTCAGTTGCAGAGGCGTTGAGAGCGCGCGATTGTTGGAAGACGCAGTGACCATTGGAGGCCGACTGGCGGCGGTCGGGATGGCAGGCAGCAGGCTCGTTAT
Source organism: Synechococcales cyanobacterium M55_K2018_004 (assembly GCA_015295905.1). Classification (GTDB taxonomy): domain Bacteria; phylum Cyanobacteriota; class Cyanobacteriia; order Elainellales; family Elainellaceae; genus DVEB01. The sequence continues at coordinate 11,595 of DVEB01000034.1, read as the reverse complement.
CATGGCAAGACCAGCCGCCAGAAGCAGAAAATGGCCTGGACGTTGTAGGAGTGTGAGATAACGATCAGCATAGTCTGCCATAGAAAGCGGTACCCCCAAAAGGTCAAAGAAGAAACGAGATCGCAGGAACTGTGGGCATTTCGACATCTAGGCAGACATTTTAGGCGATGTCAACAGATCCATAACAATATCCAAGATTTTTAATTGAATAACTTTTATAAATAAGTTCGACTAATAGATGACTTTGCTTATTGAAACTTTACAAACTGGGTGTCAAGCGGACAATAATAGAGCTAAGGAAAAGTTGCGCATCAAGAGTCTGAAATTTAGACCAGTTCTGAAGTTTAGACTCGTCCCGATGAGTGCCAGTTCTGAAGCGTCTAAGGACTGTAGGTTCAGCCGAGCCAGAGGTTTGGCAGAGGCAGCGCAGCTAGGCTATTCTGCGTGTGCCAAGGGGTTCGGATGCACTGATCCGCGCTCCTGTCAAATCAGTGAGGCGGTATTTCCCATTGACCTTGCTTTGTTCAGCGATTCAGGGCTGTGTGTCCATTTCACCGAGGCGTTGCGAGTCTTCCAGGTTTCGGGTAATGCATTCTTTCGTTTAGGAGGGTAGCCCATGACGGCAGTGCTAGATCGAGTTCGCAAGCGGCTGACCACGCAGACTCAGGAGCTTGGGTCAGAAACAACGGTGATCCGCTCCCTCGATTGGGATCGCGATCGCTTTGACATTGAGTTTGCGCTGGAAAACGGCACCACCTACAACTCCTTCCTGATCCGGGGAGAGAAGGTGGGGCTAGTGGATACCTCCCATGAAAAATTCCGTGAACATTACCTCGATGAACTGACTCGCATCATTGATCCCTCAGAGATTGACTATTTGATCATTAGTCACACCGAACCCGATCACAGTGGTTTAGTGAAGGATGTGTTGGCGCTGAACCCCAACATCGTTGTTGTTGGCGCAAAGGTTGCCATTCAATTCCTCGAAGACTTGGTACACCAACCCTTTGAGCGGCTTCAGGTCAAGAGTGGCGATCGCCTCGACTTGGGTCATGGCCACGAGCTAGAGTTCGTTTCTGCCCCCAACCTACACTGGCCCGACACCATCTTTACCTACGACCACAAGAGTGGCACGCTGTTCACCTGCGACGCTTTTGGTATGCACTTCTGCGACCAGCGACTCTACGATGAAGACCTCCCCCCCTTAGAAGCCGACTATCAGCTTTACTATGACTGCCTCATGGGGCCCAATGCCCGCTCCGTGCTGGCAGCCCTGAAGCGAATCGGCGAACTTCCTGAAATTCGCCTGATTGCGACTGGCCACGGCCCCCTGCTGAAGTACCACATCCCCGAACTGGTGGAACGTTACCGCACCTGGAGTCAGGCGCAAGCCAAGGCGCAGACAACTGTTGCCGTGTTTTATCTGTCGGACTATGGCTACAGCGAGAAGCTAGCTCAAGCGATCGCCCACGGGATTCAGAAAACGGGCGTGTTGGTAGAAACGATCGACCTCAAAGCTACCGACCCCCAGGAAGTCAAGGAAATCGTGGAGATTGCGGCGGGTCTGGTGATTGGCATGCCCTCACAAACGGGTGAATGTGCCGACGCAACCCACGCTATTCTCAGCACTATCCTGGCAGCCGCCCACAGCAAGCAAGCCGTGGGTCTGTTTGAGAGCGGCGGTGGCGATGATGAATCGGTGTATCCATTGCGAAACCGGTTGCAAGAAATTGGGTTGACCGAAGCCTTTCCTCCTATCTTGGTGAAAGAAACACCCACCGAGGCAATGATTCAACTCTGCGATGAGGCCGGCATCGACATGGGCCAGTGGTTGACGCGCGATCGCACAGTCAAACAGATGAAGTCTCTCGATAATGACCTCGACAAGGCCCTGGGACGGTTGAGCGGCGGACTCTACATCATCACCGCTAAAAAGAGTGAGGCATCGAGTGCCATGCTGGCTTCTTGGGTCGCGCAAGCTAGTCTGGAGCCACTGGGCTTCACAATTGCGGTGGCAAAGGATCGGGCGATCGAGTCTTTCATGCATGTGGGCGATCGCTTTGTCCTCAACATCCTTGAAGAGGGCAACTACCAACCTCTGATGAAGCACTTCCTGAAGCGTTTCCCTCCTGGAGCCGATCGCTTCGCTGGAGTGAAGACCTACGCCGCTGCTAACGGTGCCCCCATCCTGGCCGATGCCCTCGCCTACCTGGAGTGCGAAGTCGTCAGTCGCATGGAGGCCAGCGACCACTGGATCGTCTACAGCACCGTCAGTGCCGGACGCATCTCAAAACCCGATTCGCTCACCGCAGTCCACCACCGCAAAGTCGGCAATCATTACTAGGTCTTGCTTCATTTGGGTCATGGATGGTTGATATAACTGCTTGCAGTGGTCTGTGCCCACACCACTGCAAGCAGCTATGGCATTGTTTAATTCAAATATGATTTTTTAAGTGAGGGGCGTACTCCGTGCGCCGCTCACCTAAAAATCGTTGATTAACGCAGCAACGCCGCAGTTATATGATCAATGTTGTGGACATAGCATTCCCCCCATGGTCAAGGGAATTCTTATCACAGTTGCAGTCCTTGTTTTTAGTGCGGTGATCATTGGCTTGATTGGGCAGGCCCGTGAAGCGTCTAAGGCCAAGCAAATGACGACTGCGCTGACTCAATACGTCACCCAGCGAGTGGGTGGCATTGTCGATTTCGAGGCATTCTCCGAACTCCCACCCCCCGTTGCTCGTTATTTTCGGTATGTTCTGACCAATGGTCAGAAATTCATTCGGGTAGCCAAAATTCATCAATCGGGTGTGCTACGGACCAGCACACGCACTGAAAACTGGTTGCCCTTCACTGCCACTCAACTTGTAGTTCCCCCCGCCGTTGGTTTTGTGTGGAATGCCAAGGTCAAGACGCCTTTAGGCACTCATATTCGTGTTCTGGACAGCTATACTGCCGGTGTTGGTGCGAGTCGTGTCAGTCTCTCATCTACGTTCGCGATGGCCTCAACAACAGGGGTGCCTGAATTGAATTCAGGTGCGCTGCATCGCTACTTGGCTGAGGCCGTCTGGTTTCCTACTGCCCTCTTGCCCCAGTGTGGGGTGGTGTGGCACCCAATTGATGATCGCTCCGCTCTAGCTACACTGACTGATCGGGGGACGACTGTGTGCTTGACGTTTCAGTTCAGTGAAGTTGGGACGGTAGAGGGAGTCTATAGCAACGGTCGCTTCGGCAACTTTGATGGTGAATATAAACAAGTTCCGTGGCAAGGTTGCTTTCGTGACTATCAAGTCCAAGCGGGTATGCGCGTTCCTTCCTATGGTGAAGTTGGCTGGTATGACAACGGCACTCTGCAACTGGTTTGGAAAGGGCATATTATGAATGCGCAGTATGAGCTTGAAGCATAAGCTACGCAAGTAAAGCTAAGGTGTATCATAGCTGCCACTGGTTGCTTGAAAGGGGATAAATCTCTATACCCCCCTCGTGTCTCAACAACTGAGTCAACTATCTATCAAATCTTGCAAGCACTCCTCTAAACTGGACTTCAGCTATTCCTATTGGCAGGCTAGTAGCTAGATATCATCACCATATCATTGATTTGCTAGTAGGCTTTCTGCGTGGATTTGCATGATGCGATCGCCCTATCAGATTTGCGGTGGCTCAAGAGAAAAGTTATGATAACCCACAAGCATAAATGTCTGCAGCACTGTGTAGCCCCCCGTGCTCTCTTTTAATGGCTATCAAGAAACGCAAGATCTTGGTCTTAACCTCTAACCCGCGCGGGACTGTGCCGCTTCAAGTTGATGTGGAGGCGCGAGATATTGGAGAAGCACTGGGGCAGTTTCAAAGCAGCAAAAAATTTGACTTACGAATTGTGCCTGCCCCTCGTTGGAATGATGTACAGCAGGCACTTTTGAACTTCAGACCCGAAATTGTTCATTTTTGTGGACATGGTCTACCAGAGGGCTTGATTTTAGAAGATCAATTTGAGAAACCTCAAGTTGTTCCAGTTGAACAGGTTGTTCAGCTATTTGAACTATTTGCCAGTGATGTTGGGTGCATTGTGCTGAACATCTGCGACTCAGAGTCTTTAGCTGCAGCCCTTAGCACGCATATTAATTATGTGATTGGAATGAACCAATCGATTAAGGATAGAGCAGCAATTGACTTTGCAGTCGCTTTTTACAACGCTCTGTCGGCTGGTAAATCCATTGATTTTGCTTATCGATTAGGATGCAGTGCTAACCCAAAGCTGCTCCAGGTTAAAAGTGCAATTCCGGTTCTTAAAAAGAAGCCAACTCTGTTTCGGGTGTTTATTAGCTACCGAGATCAAGACCCCGACAAAAGCTTAGCATTTGAATTTCATACGGCCTTGAAAGCAGCTAGACACCAGGTTTTTATGGCTGCTGAAAGTATTCGTTTAGGGGAAAGCTGGTCAAAACGCATTCAACAAGAACTGGAAACCTGCGATTACTTTCTGCTGTTTCTCTCTCCAAAGTCAGTCACGAGTGAAATGGTGACACGGGAGATTAAGCTAGCACGATCGCTCAGAGATAGCCGTCCCGATAGTCGTCCTGCTATTTTGCCAATCCGTGTCCAATTTCCTATTACCTCATCACTGAACTACGAGCAGCGTAGTTTCCTAGATCAAATTCAGCAGCGAGAGTGGAGCACTGAGCATGATACGGCCCATATCCTTCAGGAAATTCTGGATCTCCTGGCCAAAGGTCATCTCCCTGAACCCACATCTTTCAGGGAACTTCCAACTCCACCGCCAGAGCCGCCCCCAGAGGAACCTCCCTTGCCCACTGCCGAACCTGAATTTCCTCGTGGGCAGGTCAGTCAGTCTTCACCCTATTATGTGGAACGCTCAATCAATGGACAATCTATTGAAGCAACCTGCTATCACGCAATTGAGCAACCAGGTGCTCTGATCCGGATCAAAGCGCCGCGGCAAATGGGTAAAACATCGCTCATGTCTCGCATTCTCTACCATGCAGAACACTGCCAAGAACCCATGGTTCCTATTTTTCTGAGTTTTCAGGAAATAGACGCTGTTGCTTTCTCCAATCTCGATAAGTTTTTGCGGCAATTTTGCACTAGTGTCGCTCGCAAACTGAATTTGCCAAGCCGTTTAGCAGATTTCTGGGAAGAAGACAGTGGCAGCAAGCTCAACTGTAGCGATTATTTTCAGAAGTATCTCTTGCAACAGATTGAACCCCCCCTTGTGCTTGCACTTGATGAGGTAGATTGTGTCTTCGAGCACCTAGAGATTGCCAAAGAGCTGTTCAGCATGTTGCGCGTTTGGCACGAACAGGCCAAGATTAGCGATCGCTGGCAGAAACTCCGGCTAGTCATCGTCCACTCTACAGAGGTCTATCTGCTCAAGCTCAATGCCCATCAGTCTCCCTTCAATGTTGGCCTCTCTATCGAACTGCCTGAGTTTACTCATGTCGAGGTGCAAACCTTAGCCAATCGCCACCACCTTCGATGGATGCCGGAACAGGTTGAGTCCCTTATTCAACTAGTAGGTGGGCATCCCTACTTAGTCCGATTGGCACTTTACCTGATGGCTTATCGAAAAATAAGCTTGTCTCAATTATTGCAAGAAGCACCGAGTGAATTAGGGCCATATGGAGATCACCTTAGGCACTACCTCTGGATGTTAGAAGAACGCCCAGCCTTGGCACGAGCGATGAAGCAGGTCGTGGGAGCATCCAGTTCTGTCCGGTTGGGGAATAACGAGGCCGATCAGTTACGCTCCATTGGTCTAGTGCGGATGCAGGCTAATGGTGAGGTGGCTGTCCGGTGTGAACTATATCGCCAGTATTTTGGCGATCGCCTGAGGGGGTAAAGAGTATGACGTTTCAGGTTGGAGGCAGTTTACCGCCTAACGCATCCACTTATGTTGAACGGCAGGCTGACCACGAGCTATATGAACGGTTGCGGGCAGGGCACTTCTGTTATGTGTTGAACTCGCGCCAGATGGGTAAGTCGAGTCTGTGGATACGAACCATGACTCGTTTACGCGCAGAGGGTAATGCCTGCGCCTCAATCGATCTATCCCAGATTGGTGGTAGTCAAGTTTCAGAGGACGAATGGTATCGTGGCATTATTCGTATCTTAGAAACTGAGTTCGCTTTAAGCGATCAATTCAATCGCAAGCAATGGCTTCAAGAACGCAGTGATCTCACCCCTGTCCAACAATTTAGTGAGTTCATCGAGCAGGTTTTGCTCACGAACATCCAAGCAAGGCTTGTCATTTTTCTGGATGAGATCGATACGATTCTCAGCTTAAGACACGCATCTCAAGATACCTCAGAAACGCCACCCAGTCAGACCAAGCCCTTTTCGCCAGATAATTTCTTTGCCATTATCCGAAGTTGTTACAACCAACGTGCTGAAAAGCCAATTTATGAGCGACTTACCTTTTGCCTACTAGGAGTCGCCACACCATCTAACCTCATTCAAGACAAAACACGGACTCCTTTCAACATCGGAACCGACATTCAATTACGGGGGTTTCGCCTCGAAGAAGTGCACCCTCTAGCAGTAGCGCTCACCCACCACGCAGAAGATCCACAAGCTGTCTTACGTGAAATTCTTATATGGACTGGTGGTCAACCCTTTCTAACGCAGAAGTTGTGTTCTTTCATAGCGGCGCAACCTGAAAAAATCCCTCTAGGCGAAGAAGCGGCTCAAGTCACCAACTTGGTACAGACTCGCATTATTGACCAATGGGAGTTTAACGATGAGCCAGAGCATTTACGCACCATTCGTGACAAGGTTTTAGATGGCGATCGCAACCAACAAGGGAAATTGCAACTGCTCGGCCTCTATCAACGCATTCTAGAGGTAGGTGAGATTGCTGCTCAAGCTCAGCCCGAACAACTCGCCCTGCGCCTAACGGGGCTTGTGGTTGAAGAGCAAGGCAAATTGCGCCCCTACAATCGCATCTATCAGTCAGTTTTTAACCAAGACTGGGTCAAATCCGTCTTAGCAAATCAACGGTTTTATGATGAAGACCTGCGAGCTTGGTTTGCCTCTGGCTGCGCAGATGCATCTCGTTTACTCCGGGGGCAAAAGCTACAAGAAGCCTGGGACTTTGCCCGTGGCAAAAACCTGAGTGAGCAAGACTATCGCTTTTTGACTGCCAGCGAAGTAGCTGAACGGCGTGAAATTGAGTTGGCCTACGCCGCTGAGCGAGAGGCCAGCCAAATTTTACACACCGCCAACCAACAGGCCCAACGCGAACTGCAACAAGCCCAACTAGCCAACGAAGAGGCCCAAGCAAAACTCCAGCAAGCCGAACAGACAAACCATAAAGCCAAAAGCTTTCTAAAGACCGCATCTGTTGCCCTCATCTCTGCTGGTTTTGCCTTACTTTTCGTCAGTTGGGAAGCTTATAAAGCTAATCAGGAAGCAGACACTGCAAGACAGGAGGTAGTCGGTGCTAGGCAGGATTGGTTTGATATTAGTAGAGTTAACTTTAATTTGATAGAAGACAATACAGAAGTTCAAAAAAGCCTGGATGAGAGAAACAAAGAAATTGACAAAAAAGACCAGGAAATTCGACGTCGAGATGGACAGCTTGAGGATTTGAACGAGCAACTCACTTCTTCTCGGGGGCAACTTCAAGTAATTGCAGCAGATATTGAGTCGAGCAAAGCACGACAAGCAGCTGCTAATCAACAATTAGAAGCAACTCAACAACAGTTAGCAGATGTCCAAACGCAGGTTGGACAAGCCCGTACAACCATCGCAGAGAATAACCGCACGATACGCGGATTTTATTTAGTTGCGACCGGCTTGATCTTTAACGAACAGGGTAACTCTCAACGAGCATTGACAATCTTTAACCGGATGATTGCAGGCAATCGCAACAATCCTGTTGCTTATGTTTACCGCGCACTAACTTTGAGAAGACTGTCAAGAAACACAGATGCCTTAGCGGATTTAAATCGAGCCATCAATGATCTAAACGAAGAACATCCATTCGTACTGTATCTACGTAGTGAAGTTTTGATCTCGCTCAATCGTAGATCGGAAGCAACTGATGACATCCAACGGGTAGCACAAATTATTGAAGACAATAGGGATGAATATGGGGATTACCCAATTCTTATGGGGGGAAGGGACGAAACGCTCCCCACAGCCGTTGAGCGTCTTGGTGGTACAGTCAACACTAACCCAACAGTGATCTCTAGTGGGGGATCCGCACTGCCCCCAACGCAATCCGCAGACAACCGGGGAAATCAATCACTACAAACCGCTAGCTTGCCAGTAGCCTCAGAAGTTCTTCCCAGGCGAGATCCTACACCTGAACAACAAGCCCAACTAGTAGCCTTTGAAGCAGCCTTACGAGACAACCCAAACGATATTCCTACCCTCAACCGCCGCGGTGAGCTGCGTCGCATTTTAGGCCAGTTTGACTCAGCAATTGATGACTTCAACCGAGTCCTGGCGATTACTCCCAACAACGCCTTTGCTCTATTTGGCCGAGGGGCTATTTTCCGTCTCAGGAGAGAGTATGACAAAGCCCTAGAGGACTTCAACCGCGGATTAGCTTCAGAACCAAACAATCCTTTCGGCATCGCTAGTCGAGCTGATATTTATCGGTCGTTGAGTCGCTTAGATGAAGCGCTACGAGAGTTTACTCGTGCACTTGAACGCGCTCCAGACGATGCGTTCGCACTGCGCGGTCGCGGCGATGTGCTACGTGCATTAGGTCGGTATGATGAAGCCCTCGCCGATCTTAATGCGTCCCTGAGGCAAGAGCCGAATAGTCCCTTTGCCCTCTCAAGTCGGGGTAGAACCTACTTCGCTCTCAGGCGGTACACTGATGCACTAGCAGACCAAAATCGGGCAATTGAACTCAGTCCCGGAAGCATAGAGATCCGCGCTGCTCGAGGAGAAACTTATCGCCTATTACGTCGATATCAGGAGGCTTTAGTAGACTTCAACCAATACCTCCAGGAACGTCGTGATGACTTAGTTATTCTGGCCAGTCGAGCCGATGTATACACTGCTCTAGGGCGTTATCCTGAAGCCTTGACTGATTTTAACCGGGTTCTTTCCAGAGAGCCAAATAATGCCTTTGCACTGCGAGGACGCGGAGAAGTTTATCGTTTGCAAAATCGCTTGGCAGAGGCTCTCACAGACTTGACTCGCGCGCTGCAAATTGAACCTGATAACACTTTTGCGCTCTTCCATCGAGGTGTCACCTATCGAACTCTGCAACGCTTTGACGATGCCTTAGCAGATTTCAATCGGTTGCTAGTGCTTAACCCGAATGATGTTGTCACCCTCAATGCTAGAGGCGTCACATATCGCCGTCAAGAAAAGTATAATCTAGCTCTGGTAGACTTCAACCGAGGCCTGAGTGTCAATCCAAACTATGCCCCTACCCTGGTTAATCGGGGTGAAGTCTACCGTCAACTAGGTCGTTACTCAGAAGCACTGGCCGACCTGAACCGGGGGTTGCAAATTAATTCAGATAACCTTTTTGCCTTAAGCCTCCGGGCGGATGTTTATCGGCAACTGGAGCGTTACCAGGAAGCACTGACTGACTTTAATCAAGTACTCAGCCGAGACCCAAATGATGCCTTTGCCCTACGAGGACGAGGGGAAGTTTATCTGTTGCGGGGAGAATTGCAGCGCGCCGAGGCAGACTTTATCCGATCGCTAGAAAAGGAACCAAATACTGTTTTTGCGTTGTTTCATCTAGGAGAAGTCTTTCGACTTAGCCAACGCTATCGAGATGCCCTCGCAGCCTATGAGCGCGTATTTGCAGTCCGGCCTGCCGACCTCGCTACACTGGGCAGTAGAGCAAGTGTTTATCTGACCCTTGAGCGTTATGATGATGCACTAAACGACCTGAATCGAGCCATACAACAACAAGCTGACTACCGATTTGCCCTGTTTGTGCGAGGCCAAGTTTACTTTCAAACTGGCCAATATGAAGCAGCGATCGCAGACTTTGACCGAGCGATCGCACTGCTCCCCAACTCTCCCCAAGCAACAGCGCTCAGAGGCGAAGCCAAGCGCCGACTGGGACAACTTGATGCTGCCCTTGCCGATTTAAACCAAGCCATTTTGCTAGAAGAACGAGAGACTCAGCTCCGAAATCGAGATAATTTAGTGTTTGCCCTTGGAGTACGAGCAGAGGTCTATCTTGAGCGACGAGCCTTTGAGTCTGCGTTGCAAGACCTGAGTCGAGCAATTCAGTTGATGCCAAATAGAGCTTGGTTACTTTATAACCGAGCGCTGGTCCATCAAGCGCTAGGAAGAACGAGTGAGGGACAGGCAGATTTGGCAAAGGCGCTGCAAATTCAACAGGCAGAACGTCCTGAAGGTAATACTCGTGCTTACTGGATACGGCTCATCAACCTAGGGACTTTTCATCTAGCTGCCGGAAACATAACTGATGCAGAGCGATTTTACCAACAGGCGTTGATAGAGGGAATTCCCTCTAATCTCTTGGAAGAAGCCATTCGCGATCTCAGCACCTACTTAGTGGTCTTTCCCAACAATCGACCGGCGCAGGCAGTCCGATCGCGCCTTCAAACATCACTGCAGTAGCTTCAGTCATCGCTCAACGGTTAAATTAGGGTATGACTGCTTCTCATCTACCCTCTCACAACCCTCCGTTTCAACAGCAACTTGAGTCGGCTCTCAACCACTACAAAGCGGGACAGTTGACTGTGGCCGCCGCTGTCTGTCAGCAGGTGTTGCAACAGCAGCCCGATGTTGTCGAGGCGATCGCCCTCCTAGGTCGCATTGCCGAGCAGCTAGGCCACCACGAAGCCGCAGCGCATTATCTGCTGCAGGTGGCAAAGCTTCGTCCCGATTCTGCTGAAACCTATAACCTATTGGGAAATGCCTTGCAGCGCCTGCGAAAATTTGCAGAGTCAGTGAGTTGCTATCAACGGGCGATCGCTCTGCAACCTAACTTCCCCGGTGCTTACAACAACCTAGGTTCAGCCCTGCAGGAACTTGGTCGCTATCAAGCATCTGTCCTCTGCTATCAGAAGGCGTTGCAACTGCGTCCTGATTATGCTGACGCTTACTATAATCTGGGCAACAACTATCGCCACCAGGACAACCTCGAAGCGGCAAGGCGGGCTTATGCCCAGGCGATCGCCCTGGACCCCAACTTCACCCTAGCCTACAACAACCTGGGCTTGACCTTGGCTGATATGGGGAAACCAGAGGAAGCAATCCCATGGTATGAGCGAGCGATCGCCCTCCAACCCGACAATGCCGATGCCCACCAAAACCTGGGGTTAGCCTTGCTGCAACTGGGTGACCTGGAAACTGGTTTTTGGGAATACGAGTGGCGCTGGCGAGCGATGGGGCCAGACAACCGCCCCCCTCGGCCTTTTCCGCAACCGCTGTGGGATGGTTCCGACCTGCACGGTCAGACAATCCTCCTCCATGCGGAACAGGGCTACGGCGACACCCTCCAATTTGTCCGCTATGCTGCGCTTGTCGCCGCCAAAGGCGGCAGAGTGCTGCTGGAATGCCAACCCGCCCTCACCCGCCTCCTCGCCACCTTGCCCCACGTTGCCCAGGTCATTCCCGCAGGCGACCCCC
>DVEB01000255.1 GCA_015295905.1 Synechococcales cyanobacterium M55_K2018_004 | reverse complement strand
GCAGAGACCAGTGCAGCTCCCAAAACTGCTGGAGTAACCAGCAAAGAGTTCCAAAGAACCTTTGACAGCATTGCTTGTGTCCTCACACCTAAAATAAAGAACTCGCAATCAATAATCGTTATAACATCGACTGCTCAAGACTTCTACCCGAACAACACGGAGAAATCTGCGTAGCCAGTGAGAAATCTTTTACAACGATGATTGCTAACTTTATAGATTGCACTCACTCAAACACCACTCAGTGTAGCAGGTACTTCCCGATTTGGCTTGAGTGATCTAGGTTAAGGAACGATGAAGGATGGATGCCCTGTAGCTAAACTTGAGCCCTAAACCAAGTTAGTAAACCAAGCAAGCTACAGGGTTGGAACAACTAGAATCGGAAGGATGTGCGAAGGACGGGGATAAAAAGGTCGTCGCCTGTGTCTGCAACATCGGTCACAAAGATGACTCCTGGAGTGAAGGAGATGTTGTCTGACACACTAAAGCGATAGAACACTTCGGCATGGAAGGAACCACCTGTGTTAGTCAACCCACTACCACCGCCACCAGGGCCAAAAGAGCCTTGATAAGGCGGCACACCGGCAATTACCCCCAGCAAGCTACCCCGCGCACCCAAGTCACGCAGGCCCAGTGTTAAGGCGTAGGACCAGGCTTCGCCATCCCCTCGGAAGGCTAGAGGCCCGGCGAAGGTACGAGTGTCCGTATACATTCCCCAGCCACCAATGAAGAAGGCATCCGTCAGTCCTAGCTCAAAACTGATGCCGTAGCTGTTATACACTGACGGTGAAAAAATACCTGATGCGACCTGATGAGAACTGTAGACGTTGGTGTAGGTTAAACCCAGCTTTAAGGTGCCGGGAGTGAATGTCAACTGACCAAAAGCGGTGTAGCCACCATCGAATAGACCCGCCCGCTCAGCCGGATCGTTCCCCCGCCCTGTGAGATAGCCCAGCCCAAGTTGGAGATCATCAGATAGGTCGAGGGTGACTCCAAAGCCAATACGCTGCTCGTTCTTGCCGAGGTCATAGATGGGATTGCGATTAAAAGATGACAAAGCACCCTGTTCCCCGCTGTCCAAAGAGCTAATGGTGGGCACAATGTCTGAAATCCGCTGTCCCTGCGCTCCCAGATAGACCTGGCCGATACCGATGGGGAAACGATACTCGAGGCGATCCACAGCAACAGCAAAGTCACCACCGCTGTCGAAGGAAAAGTCGCCGTACTCATCAAAGAAGCGCGTGTTGGATGCCTCGGTTGCGGGAGTGATAAAGATCCCCGGAACATTAACAAAGTCCCTGAAGTTGCCGCCCTGCAAACGAGTCAGCAATCGATCTTGACCGGTAAAGCTGGTGTTGAAGGCCAAGCGAACACGGCTCTGGAAGACGGTGTTGTTGGCATCCTCAAATACACTGTCACCGAAAGCGTCCGAGAAGGCAAAGATAGCAGTTCCGCTCAGGCGAGTGGTGGTGGAGAACTGGTTGGCTTGCAGTTCTTCGACCGCCGCTTCCAGAGCATCCACACGTCCGCGCAGCACTGCTAGCTCTGCCGCAAACTCACGCTGGAGGGCTTCAATCCGAGCTAGCGCTTCCGGGTCGAGGCTTTCCAGACGACCCACCACTGCATCCAAGCAGGAGGCCAGACCCGCAGCGAACTCGAAACGGGTCATTGCCCGGCCACCGCGATAGGTGCCATCGGGATACCCTTCCAAGCAGTCCAGACCACCTTGCGCTTCGGAGTTCGCTAGGTAGGCTAGCGCTTCATAGGCCCAGTCTCCGGGGCTAACGTCGGAAAACTCGGTCACCGAGGTCACCTGGGCCAGAGAGCCACTGCTGCGACCTTCGTTGCTGTACTGCATCACTTGATCGAGGGTTGCCACGGAAGGCTCAGACTGAACCTGAGCGCTGGCAGGGGCGATCGCAGAGACCAGTGCAGCTCCCAAAACTGCTGGAGTAACCAGCAAAGAGTTCCAAAAAACCTTTGACAGCATTGCTTTTGTCCTCACACCTTGATTGTCCAAACGTTATCGCTCCGAGATAGCTAAGAATAATTAGCATCTCGCCAGTTGCAACAGCAGCTATTTTTGGCAGCCAAAATTCCTGCCAAAACAATAAGACGCTGGCTATACGCATCCGAAAAAGCGTTTCTAGATGAGAATAGTTTGCAATTAAGTGGCAAAATAAAAGTAGCAGATTGTCAACGAGAGTGCAAGACCTAACCTGTACAGGGCTGCCAATTAGAGCGGTCAAGGTTTGCGGGATTTTTGATCCCCATAGCCGTCATCTCGATTCGTCTAGATGGTTCTCTAGGTGCTTGTCGGCTGCTCTGGGCGTGATAACGAAGCTGATTGGTCTGGACGCAGCCCACACAAAATAAGCCCCCAAAAGACTCTAGGGTCTTGGGGGCTAGTTTTAGGGGCTACAATGGCGCGTCGTGTTGAAGCTTGATTTAGGAATCGAACTTCACGGAGGCTAATGTTGAGGTATTGACGCTATCGGGTCAAGAAGTGTGGGATGAGAGTCTGAGAGTCTAGAGCCTTGATGCAGGGCTGCTCTACCTAACTCAATCTTGAGCCAACCCTACAGTTTGGATAATGTAGCAGCGAGGTCAAAGTCTTTTTGAGTCAGTCCGCCTGCGTCGTGGGTGGTGAGGGTGACGGTGACACGGTTATAGGAAATGGCAATGTCGGGGTGGTGGCCAGCGGCTTCGGCGGGTTCGACCAATTTATTCACGAAGGCGATCGCCTCTACGAAATCTTTGAACCGATAGGTACGCTGGAGGCGATCGCCCTCCAAAGTCCAGTCGGGCACTTGCGCCAGTTGCGTCTGAATCTCAGCGTCGGTTAGTTTTTGGGACATGGTGAACTTCCTCCGGAGGTGCGCTTGTCGGGTTGACTCAACTGTCTAAAAAAACTATCCGCCCCTGCTGGGCAGTGCCTTCGGCCGAAACCAAAACACTAGTAGCAAGGGCGGTCTAGCGGGTCTTCAAATTGACCTAGACTGCCGGGAGGAACTCTGAACACACTCAGACTCTCCCAGAAAACTTGATTCTGATTGAAGCTGGGTCAAGCTACAAGAGAACAGCCCCGGCGCACAGCCAGTACATCTCAACCTGACGACCCATACGTTTACTGCTGTCCTGCATGGGCAACACCTCCTGTTCTTTTAATAGTATTGACTGCATTAGCGCCGCATTTGAAAAGCCAGGCTCTTCTCTGTGGCTTACCTCAGAATATAGCACAGCCAACGGCTGAGGGTCTGAGATAGCGCGGACTTCAGAAGATTTTTCTAAAGAAGTATAGGACTTACGCATTTGCGATAAGGTCTCTGGATTTTGGACAATTTCTCGCGGTCGCAGCCCGCGAGAAATTGCCCAACTGCGTAAGTCCCAAAGTAGTTGAGCATCAGGTTACAAAAAAACGCCCCCACAAAACTGTGAAGGCGCAAAGAACAGTCATGGAATTGTCAAAAAATTCAGCTAAAGATTGAAATCTTCGCTGAAATCTCCTACAGCGCGTTACCGCGAGGCAGTACCTCTTCAGGGAATACAAAGTTTTCGTGAGGCTGGTCTTGCGGAGCCA
>DVEB01000282.1 GCA_015295905.1 Synechococcales cyanobacterium M55_K2018_004 | reverse complement strand
ACCCAACGACTAGTCGCGCATTGTGCCCCAGCCCGATTCAGCGGAGGCCATGACCTTGTTGATCAAACGATTGGGGTAGTCGCCTCTCCCATGAGGGGGACACCGGCAAGCCAGAGCCATGGCTGACTTGCCTCAGTTCCCCCGTCTGCCTGGACCAGCCAGAAGATGTGAATTCGGCATAAGCTGAAACCCTTACTTTTCCGTGCGCGTCGCGCACGGAAAAGTAAGGGTTTTGGGGCACCGCGCTCAGCGCGGTGCCCCAAAACCTTCTTAACCAGAACTGACGTTAGAAAAGCAGGCTAAGGGAGTGGAGGCAAAGACTGTGCTCAAGACTCCAGCGCGATCGCCACTGAAGCGGGGGCAAGCGGTGAGGGCAGTAGCCCATCGGGAATCGAGGGGATGTTTCCTAGCGTGCGTTGACTCGCCGCAAATTCCAGGCAAAGGTCAGCGTTTGCCCTGCGGGTGTGGTCACACTCACCCGGTCTTGCAACTGATTGACTGTGGTAAACCGCCTCAAGTGCGAATAATCGATCGCCCGTCTGAGGAACTGTTGCTCTAGTTGTGCCTGTCGCTCTGGGCTGAGGGTTGGCACTTCCCGCGGAATCGCTCCGCTGCGCCGCAATCGTTCCACCACGGCTAGTGCTTCAGCGTCTGAAGGGGGGCGGCCCGTGCGGATGGCCTGTTGCTGCAACCGCTGCATTTCCCGCTGAAATTCTGGGTTATTAGCCATCTCGTCAGCAGCCCGCTGTTGTTGCTCTAGGATTGCCTGTTCTGCAGGGGTGAAGTTGGGCGCTTCGGGCAGTGGTGGCTCGCGGCTAGGAGGTCGAGCATCGATCGCCATCTGAGACGAGTCAAAGTTCACCTCCACAAGGGCGCCTGGGCGCTCAATTCGATTGCCCCCTGGCCCCACACAATCGGTGAGCCGAACGTACTGAAACACCCGGATCTCGTAGGAATTTCTGGGATAGTCTTCATCGCCGCTGTAGACCATCAGGCGACTGCCTGCAATCTGCACTGGGACAGGGCTAACCGCTCTGCAAGTATAACTGCTGCCGGCATCACGAATGGTCACCGCCGATGTGATCCGGATTTCACCGCGCATTTCATACTGGGCGATCGCTGGGTCAGGAAACTGATCGGTTACCCGTTGCAGTTCCACATCTGCTGTTGCCGTGAAGTTATAGTTTCCCCGCTGCTCCATTTGCAACGTGCCCACATAGTCTGGTCGCCAGAAGGCGGAATTGCCGCGAAACCGCCCTTCATAGGGTTGGGCTTGGGCGATCGCTGGTGTCGCCAGCATGGCCAGAACCGCTACCGCCAAGGGCTGGCGCCATCGAGGGGGCAATAATTGCATCAGCAATATCTGAAAAGGGCTTTGAGGAAAGGGCATAGAGGGTAAACAATCAGCCGATTGCAGAGAAGTTGGATTAGTCAAACCAATGGCCACATGCACCCACTCTGGTGATAGCATTGCTAGTCGTCCTATGGCAAGCAATTCAGCTTCTTGGGAGGAAACCCTGCTGCGCGGAATTTCCCATAAACACGGATGCCGTATCGCTCTGGCAATCGTGACGAACCACTAGCCGTTTCTATCCAAAAATACCGCCAAAGAAGTCGATCGCCTGCTTCAACGCAGCAATAAACCCATCAATCTCTTCGCGAGTGTTGTAGAAATAGAGGCTGGCGCGGGCGGTTGACTGGGCCTTCACCAATCGATGGAGCGGTTGCGTGCAGTGGTGTCCTGCACGGATGGCAATGCCTTCCTGGTCGAGAATGGTTGAGAGGTCGTGTGGATGGACTGCGCCCGTGGTGAAGGCCGCCAGAGCAGCGCGACCCTCCCCGTTGGCATCAGGTTTGGGGCCGTAGGTACGCACTTCGGGCAGTTCGGCTAAGCGTTGAAACAGGTAGGTGGTGAGTTCGGCTTCGTAGGCATGAATCGTGTCCATGCCGATGGCCATGAGGTAATCCACCGCCGCACCAAGGGCGATTGCCTCGGCAATGGCGGGGGTCCCGGCCTCAAACTTGTGGGGCACATCAGCATAGGTGGAGTGATCCAAAAACACATCGGCGATCATTTCACCGCCCCCGAGGAAGGGCGGCATGGCGCGCAGCACCTCTAGTTTGCCGTAGAGGAAACCAATTCCCGTCGGCGCACACATCTTATGGCCCGATGCCACCAGCCAGTCGCACCCGATCGCCTGCACATCCACCGCCATGTGGGGCACACTCTGGCAAGCATCGATCAGCACCTTGGCGCCAACTTGGTGTGCCAGGGTTGTAATCTCCTGCACCGGGTTAATGCAGCCCAGGGTATTAGAAACATGCACCACGGCAACGAGTTTTGTCCGCTCCGACAGCAACGACTTATAGTGGGCCAGGTCAAATTCCTCGGTCTCTGTTAGTGACACAAACTTGAGTATGGCTCCAGTCCGCTGTGCCAGCAGTTGCCAGGGAATGAGGTTGCTGTGGTGTTCCATGACCGACAGGATAATTTCATCCCCCGCCTGCACATTGGCATTGCCCCAGGCGTAGGCTACTAAGTTAATCGCTTCCGTGGCGTTGCGGGTGTAGATAATCTCCTCGCGCCTCGCTGCATTCACAAAGCGTTGCACCTTGTCTCGCGCTGCTTCGTAGGCATCCGTTGCTCTGGCACTGAGGGTATGCACCCCCCGATGCACGTTGGCGTTGTAGCCTCTGTAATAGTCTTCCAGGGCGTTCAACACGGCCAGTGGCTTCTGAGATGTAGCAGCATTGTCCAGGTAAATCAGCGGCTTCCCGTGGATCTCCTGATGCAGGATAGGAAAGTCGGCTCGGACTTTGCTGGCGAGGGTTCGTTCCTGGGCGAGGGTCATAGGGAAGGAGGGAGAGAAATGGACAGCGAGAACGGAAAACTGACGTGGCAATTAGTGAGTTTGAGCAGTTACAAACTCCGACAGGGTTTGACGCAACGATGCCAGCGGAATTTTGTTGAGGATCTCGTAGGCAAAGGCGTAGACCAGGAGCTTTTGAGCGCTGGCTGCATCAATGCCGCGACTCTGTAGATAAAAGACTTCGTTGGCATCTAACTGGCTAACCGCTGCACCGTGGGTACATTTCACATTATCTGCCACAATTTCCAGTTGGGGCTTGGTGTCGATGCGGGCTTTGGGAGAGAGCAGTAAGTTGCGGTTCAACTGGCCTGCATCGGTCAACTGAGCCGTTTTGGGAACGAAGACTTTGCCGTTAAAGATGGCATGGGCGCGATCGTCAATGATGCATTTGTGCAACTGTCGCGCTGTGCAGTGGGGGCGAGAGAGGGCGATCGCGCTATGGGTGTCGCTCACCTGTTCTCCGGCAATCATTGTCAAGCCGTTGAGATGCGTCTCAGTCTGTTCACCGTTGGGATAAACCGTCAGGTGATGCCGGAAAAACCCTGCCCCCACACTCACCGCATTGCAGGTGTAGCGAGAGTCTCGTGCCTGAGACACCGCAGTTTTGCCAATGTGGTAGGCGTTTTGGCTATCGCGTTGCAGGCGGGTATGGTTGACCTGAGCGTTTTCCTCTAGCCAAATTTCGCTGACGGGGTTGGTGAAATAGGTGCCTGCACCAATCGTCACAAAGTCCTCAATGAGGGTCACTGCACTACTCGGCTCTGCCACCACCAGACAGCGTGGCTGCGTGAAGATGGGCGTCTCGCCAGTCGTTGACACAAACAGTAGGTGAATGGGCGTCTCGACCACTAAGTTGCGTGGAATCAGCAGCACCGCCGCATCGCGCAGGCCCACGGTGTTCAGCGCGGTAAAGAGTTCCTCACTGCCAGGCTGCTTGCCAAGGTAATGGGGCAACCGAGCATCCCCTTCGAGATCTGACAGATCGCCCAACAGCAGACCGTCGGGCAAATTGGCGATCGCCGACAGTTCCGGTGCATACACACCATTGACAAACACCAGGCGGCTGCGGCTAGCTTCCGGCAGCACAAAAGGGGCGATCGCTGCCGTACTCACCCGGTTGGGGCGAAACACCTCTAGGGGCACGTCCAACAGAGCAGACAGGTCGGTGAACCGCCACTCCTCATCGCGGGTGGTAGGAAACGCCTGAGCCTGAACCAGGGGAACAGCGCGATCGCGCAATTCCTGCACCCACCGCGTCACCGGTTGAGACGACTGTGCCAGGTCAAGCAGTCGGGCTAGATACTCCTGCCGTTTTTGAGCAGCAGCGCTGAGGCTAGCCGCCGTCGCTGGCGTCTCGTCAGGGTCGTACGAGCGAATCGGTAGCGAAGAGACTGACATACTCATCTAGGCCACCCCCGTTGCTGCTGCTTCCAGCACCCAGTCATAGCCGCGTGCTTCCAGTTCCAGAGCCAGATCCTTGCCTCCAGAACGAATAATTTTGCCGTTTGCCATAACGTGCACAAAGTCAGGCACGATGTAATCTAACAGGCGTTGATAGTGAGTGATCACCAAAATGGCATTAGTTTCATTCGCCAGTTGGTTAACACCATTGGCAACAATTTTCAACGCATCAATATCCAGACCAGAATCGGTCTCGTCCAGAATGGCGAGCGTCGGTTCTAACAAGGCCATTTGCAGGATCTCATTGCGCTTCTTCTCACCGCCCGAAAAGCCTTCGTTGACGCTGCGGTTGAGGAAGGCAGGGTCCATCTTCACCACATCGAGGCGATCGCGCACCAACTCATCGAAGTCGAAAGCGTCTAGTTCTTCCAAACCCTGGTGCTTGCGCTTAGAGTTGTAGGCCACCCGCAAAAAGTCCAGATTGCTGACGCCAGGAATCTCCAGGGGATACTGAAAGGCCAAAAATACGCCTTCGCGCGATCGCTCCTCTGGCTCTAGTTCCAGCAGGTTTTTGCCCTGATAGATCACCTCTCCCCCCGTCACTTCGTAGTCGGGGTGACCTGCCAACACCTTAGAAAAGGTACTCTTACCGGAACCGTTTGGCCCCATAATGGCGTGAATTTCTCCCGCCCGGATCTCTAGATTCATTCCTTTTAGAATCTGGGAACCGTCTACGTTCGCGGTTAAATCCTTCACCGATAGAATGACAGGACTGTTCTCGATAATCACCGTTCAACCCTCTTAACTGCGTTCCACTTCACAATTGACTCAACCGCCGCAAAATCCGCAGCATATCGTATCACTCGTTTCCTTAGTTGCACCCATCAATTGACATCACGTTGATATCCAATTGACATCAACTAATTGACATCAATTGGTGCGACATTCTGTACCGCAGCATCTCACCTCGAGTCAACTTCACAAATCAATCTTACAAATCAATTTCACGAATCAATTTCACAAATGAAAAGCTGGCTCCATGGGGCACGAGTCCATGACGGGAAAGCTCCTGCCTGAGTTGTGCCAGCCAGTCAGCGAGCAGTGGCGCAAAACCTGCGTCAACGAGATCAGTTGACGCAGCGAGACAGCTTGTGCCTGAGCAACTTGAGCAGCCATGATTAGCCGACGCTACCCTCCAACTTCAAACTCAACAGGCGATCGGCTTCCACTGCAAACTCCATCGGCAACTGGTTAAAAACGTCCTTACAGAAGCCACTGATCATCATTGAGATGGCGTCTTCAGTAGAGATGCCCCGCTGTGCAAAGTAGAACAACTGGTCTTCCCCAATCTTGGAGGTGGACGCTTCGTGTTCGACCTTGGCCGTGTTATTCTGCACCTGGATGTAGGGGAAGGTGTTGGCCCCAGCGTTATCGCCAATCAGCATTGAGTCACACTGGGAATAGTTGCGAGCACCCTCTGCCTTTGGCCCCATTTTCACCAGCCCCCGATAGCTGTTCTTCGAGCGACCTGCTGAGATGCCCTTCGAGATGATGGTGCTGCGGGTGTTCTTGCCAATATGAATCATCTTGGTGCCTGTGTCGGCCTGCTGGCAGTTGTTGGTCAACGCAACAGAGTAGAACTCGCCCACGGAGTTATCCCCCACCAGCACGCAACTAGGATACTTCCAGGTAATGGCAGATCCGGTCTCCACCTGCGTCCAGGAGATCTTAGAGTTCACCCCTTGGCAGAGGCCACGTTTGGTGACGAAGTTGTAGATGCCGCCCTTGCCGTTCTCGTCTCCGGCATACCAGTTTTGGACGGTGGAGTATTTGATCTCAGCATTGTCGAGGGCGATCAGTTCCACCACCGCTGCATGGAGTTGATTGGTGTCGAACATGGGAGCCGTACATCCCTCCAGGTAGCTAACGTAGCTCCCCTCGTCAGCAATAATCAGCGTCCGCTCGAATTGCCCCGACTCCCCATTGTTAATGCGGAAGTAGGTGGAAAGCTCCATGGGGCACTTGGTGTGCTTGGGGATGTAGACAAAGGAGCCATCGCTGAAGACAGCAGAGTTGAGCGCAGCGAAGTAGTTATCGCCGATCGGAACAACGCTGCCCAGGTATTTCTGCACCAGATCGGGATACTCGCGCATGGCCTCTGAGATGGAACAGAAAATCACACCCTGCTCGGCCAACTTCTCACGGAAGGTTGTGGCAACGGAAACGCTATCAAAGATGGCATCGACCGCAACATTCACGTTGGCAAGCCGCTTCTGCTCCGAGAGGGGAATGCCCAGTTTCTCAAAGGTTTCCAGCAGTGTAGGGTCAACCTCTTCGAGGCTATCCAGCTTCTTCTGCTGCTTGGGTGCAGAGTAATAAACAATGCTCTGATAGTCGATTGGGGGATAACCCACCGCAGCCCAATGCGGCTCCTCCATCTTGAGCCACTGACGGTAGGCTTTGAGGCGAAATTCCAGCATGAACTCTGGCTCATTTTTTTTGGCGGAGATGAGCCGAATCACGTCTTCATTGAGTCCGGCAGGAATGGTGTCGGACTCAATCTCGGTCACAAAACCGTACTTGTAAGGTTGGTTAACGAGGGACTTAACCGATGGGGACATGGTGTTCTCTCTCAGTCAGGTAAGCGAAACAGGAATGGGGTCAATTAACCGTGATTGGTGATGGCGCGAATCTCCTCAAAGCTGATCTCTTGCTTGTCGCCAGCAAAATCGTTGTCAGGCGTGAGGAAAAGCATACAGTGACACTCTTTGCGCTCACGCATGGGAACGCAGGGACAGTTCCAGTAAGCAGCGGCGGCCTCAGCTTCTTTATCCTCGTAGTGGCGACAGGGACAAAGCGGGGAACCCAACTCATCCTTATGCTTAGCTAGCCCTTCGATGACAACCGCCGTCACGCCAGGATCAACACAGAAGTAAGTGCCGGTGCGCTTGGCATACTGCTCGGAGAAATGCCGCATGGCTTCCAGGTTCTTGTCCGAGGCTTGAGTGGTCTTCTCTGAAATGTTCATGGTTAGCGCGAAAGATCAAGGAAAAAAGTTGGATGGCGAGACAGCTCAGCCGATCAGCTTTTATAATTAAAACAACTTTTCTGTTGCTATTCTCCATTTTAAGCTGGTTTAGCAACAAAAAAGTTGTTTTAGTCAATGCATTTTTCGACTTTCTTAATTTTGCCGTCTAGCCTGCACTTTTGGGACTTTCTGGATCAAAGACGATGACTGCGACTCAGCAACCGTCCACCAAGCAGGACATCCTGCACTATCTGGTGAAGCAGGGGCAAGCCAGTGCCCACGATTTGGCTGACCACTTAGAGATCAGTCCGCAAGCGGTGCGTCGCCACCTCAAGGATCTGGAAGAAGAGGAACTGATTGAGCATCATACCGCCCAGGTGGGGATGGGGCGCCCTAATCATGTCTATCGTCTCAGTCGCAAGGGGCGCGATCGCCTCCCAGATCGCTACGATGAGTTTGCTGTTTCCCTGCTCAACACCTTGGCGGAGACCGTTGGCCCCGACCAAGTGGGCACAATCCTACGCAAACAGTGGGAACAAAAAGCCCTGGAATATCGCCGAAAGGTCGGTGAAGGCTCACTACAGGAGCGGGTTTCAAACCTGGTGGAGTTGCGTAAGGCTGAGGGCTATATGGCTGAGTGGCATGTGGTTCCTCCCGATAGCCCCCTAAGCAGTGGGCTATCCCCGCAATACATCATTACTGAATACAACTGTGCCATCTCCCACATTGCAGAGTCGTTTCCGACCGTTTGTGGGCATGAGCTAGAGATGTTTGCGATCGCCCTACAGGACTGCAAGGTCGAGCGTACCCACTGGATCGCCAACGGTGAGCATCGCTGCGGGTATTTAATCCGGGAAGCGTGAGGCAATTTAGATTCAGTCAAATTCGCCCCATGAGGAAGTAGGTTGTCATTTCACCTTTGCCTTTCACATCAATGCGGCCGCGCTCCTGAAAGGCATATTTCTTGTGCAGGCGCTCGTAGGTCTGGGACGTCACCTGGATGTGCCCTGGTAGCCCAGTAGATTCCATGCGGCTGGCAACATTGACGGTGTCTCCCCAGAGGTCGTAGGCAAATTTTTTGGTACCAATGACTCCTGCACCAACGGGACCAGTGTTGATGCCAATCCGCAGGTTCAGCGGAATCGGCAGATTGGGTAAGGAGGTGTTGAAGTGGGCGATCGCCTGCTGCATATCTAATGCCATTTCTGCGATCGCCTCGGCATGGTCATCACACGGTATCGGTAGCCCCCCCACGATCAGATAGGCATCTCCGATGGTTTTAATTTTCTCTAGGCCATGATGCTCTACCAGACTATCGAAGGTCGAGAAAATTTGGTTCAGCAAGTCTACAAGATCGATGGGAGAGAGTTGATTGGTGAGTTCGGTAAAGTTCACGAGGTCGGCAAACAGAACGGTGACGTCGGCAAAGTTATCAGCAATGGTCTGGGAACCTTGCTTTAGTTGTTCGGCGATCGCCCTGGGCAAAACGTTGAGTAAGAGCCGTTCTGATTTCTCCTGTTCTTGCTGGAGTTGTTTTAAGTAGGCCTGCTCCTGGTCGCGCAGGCGCTTTTTCTCTAGGCAGGCTCCGATTCGTGCTTTCAATAACGTAGGGTTGAATGGCTTGAACAGGTAGTCTTCGGCTCCCAGCTCGATGCAGCGCACCACGCTATCGATGTCATCCAAGGCTGAGATCATGATCACAGGGATGTGGCGCAAATCAGGGTCGGCCTTGAGAATCTCCAACACCTGGTAGCCGTTCATCTCTGGCATCATGATGTCGAGCAGCACTAGGTCGAAGGCGTGCGATCGCAGCTTTTCTAGAGCAGCTTTACCGTGCTCTGCCATCACAATGGTGTGCCCCTGACGCTGTAGCCGTCGAGACAGCAGATCACGGTTCATTTCGTTATCATCGACTACTAATAAACAACCCTGTTCGCCAATCATGTGAGCGCCCCTTCTCCCAATAGCGCCTGAATTTTATTCATCAACCGGGGAAAATCCACGGGCTTGGTGTCGTAGTCATCGCAGCCTGCGGCCAAGCATCGTTCCAGATCGCCTGCCATGGCATGGGCAGTTAGGGCAATCACAGGAATGGCCTGTGTTTGGGGAATGGTCTTGAGTTGGCGAGTTGCAGTCCAGCCATCCATGACGGGCAAACTCATATCCATCAGGATTAAGTCGGGCAGTTCCTGCTGAGCAAGTGCCACTCCCTCAGCCCCGTCTACTGCAATGCGTATTTCAAAACCACGACGCTCTAGGCGGCGAGAGAGCATATCACGATTCATTTCATTGTCTTCGACCAGGAGAATTTTAGGCATAGGTCAGGGGAAAAGCGTATAAAAAATGGTAATGCCCTTTTGTAAGGAAAAAGTTAGTCAGAAAAAAGTCAAAACTATCAATTAGTCAGCTCGTGGCGCGGTATGGTTGACCCGATCCAACAGGCCCCAGCTAGCGATTTTTCTAGGTTTGGTCACAACTTCATGCGTATAGCTATCAATTCCTCAATATTTCTACAGAAACCGAGAAAATCCTGACGGTTTTTGATCTATTCAAGAAGCGATCGCCCACCCTCATCAAAGCTTCATCGAGACGTCATGGGTTTTCCCTAACCCGACTCAACCTGGAGCTTGGACTCAATCACACCAACACTAAACACCAACACTAAACGCAGGAGGGGCTGCTGATTTGAGCCATGATTTTCGGGTGGGGGGATGCGCTCAGCACATCCCCCACCCGAACATCCTATTTTGATTCAGCAACGCCACAAAGGACGCGCCCTAACAACAAGCGCTAATGTGAATCTGGCGATCGCGCATGGTTGCCTCAAACTGTGGTGTTGGCAAGACTGCTTCAACAGCCCAAACCCCAGGCTGACGCAGTTCTCCATTAAGCAGCAGGGCAACGATGCTGCCAGTTCCGGCTCCGGCTGCGATCGCTGTATTGTCGTGAACCAGCGTTGCAACTACGGTCTTAGGGTGCCCATTTTTGCTCCCCTTTACCTCTGCTCGGATGCCAACCCCAATGCCACTCCAGGGGTCGGTGATACGGGTCATAAAGTAGCTCACTTGGGGCAGGAACTCGGTGCCAAATTTGCTGCGAATCCAGGATTTTGGGAAGATATGGGCGGCAATCCAGGTGAGGTGGTTATAGAAATCAGGGATGGAGCCAAACTTGGTGACAACGGTTTTGACAGCGAACGTCTCTGCCAGGGTCAAGGTTTCCGGCATTTCATACCAGTAGACGTGAGCGTTGCCGTAGGGAGCGGGCAGTTGGATGAGTTGGCGAGCGCTATAGGGGGTGACCATGACCCACTGTCCGTTAACCCAGGCAGGAAAGGGATGCATCAGACCGAGAAATGTCGTTCGCATGACCGTGAGCCCGGCTCCACCGGAACCGCTGACAACGTAGCTGAGGTGAATCTCTTCTACATCATCCAACTGCTCGACGCACTGACGCACCATGCTGTTGGAGATGCCTGGAAAGATGCCAGTGTTGACAACTGCGGTGACCCCTGCCTGTTGAGCCGCTTCCCGACGCGCCAGCATTTTTCGGGTGTAGGAGACGCAATCGCTGACATCGACATAGTTGATGCCGTGGTGTATGCACAGATCTAGCACGGTTTCATCGCGGTAGTGGAAAGGCCCAGCACAATGGACAACTACCTGGGAGGAGGCGATCGCCTGTTCCAAGCCCTCCCGATCTGCCAGATCAAGGCAACAGTACCGCAGTCTTTCGTCCAACTCTGCGGCAGCAACCTCTGCTGCAGGACGCCTGCCTGTAATCACGACCACTGCTTGGGTGTGCCGGAGTAGATCATCGGCCACACTATGACCAATCCGTCCGCGCCCCCCCAAAATGAGAACTTGCTGTCTTGCCATGAACGATTTGCACCCAGTCAGCACTTTTCTTCTGGACTCTGGACTCATTCTACCGATCGCGCTGCACAACCCATGCTGCAAGGGTGCTTCACAGCGCTGATCCTTGAAAACGCGAAATAGCCTGGAATGGCTACTAGACAGACATTCCAAGCTGTTTCGCGCGATTGAGTCCAAGCCTCAAGAGAAATTCAAACTCCGAGAAACCACGATGCAATGTTGCAAATACAACATTCCAAAGGCCTGACCAATGCTGGAAGAGTAACGTTTCTTCTCAGTGCAGACCTGCAGACTTCACACATTCTAAACAAGTAAAGAGGCACCATGAAATACCCAAAACCTTTGTTTTATAAGGCTTTTTTGTGATCTTCTCGGAAAACTCGGATGTCACATTATTGACTTTATGTGAAGATGACACGGAGACCGTAGACAATGGTCAGTGATATTCGCTACACATAGTACATCGACGTTACTACGTATCCTTTCCTACCTGAATCATGAACAAATTTGCATTTGCTGGTCTGACCGCCGCTGCCCTTGCAGCTACCACTATCGCCGCCGCTCCTGCTGCCGCAGTCAGTATGTCCCTGACTCAATTTGGCACCCAAGGAATTAGCTTCCAGCAGGACACGCCGGTTCGCTTTACCTTCAACCGCTCTGTTGGTAGCTTCCAGTCCACACTGGGTATCTACGAAGGTAGCCCTGATAATCGTGTATCAATTCTTTTCCAGGAAGATAAGCCCTTTGATAGCCCTGCAACCTATGGCACCCCGGTAGGGTCTTTCGGGAATGCCGTCAGTGCGCCCGGTGCAGGCACTATCACCCGCTATTTCACCTTCCTGGCAGGTCGCGTCTACTCGCTAGGGTTGGACAGCGGCAGCAATGGTCGTGTCTTCACAACCTCTGCCTGGAACCCCAATGGTGATCAGCAGGCTGTTTTCGTTCCCGGTGAGCAACCTGCTCTGCCCTATAGCCTGACTGCTCCCTTCGCTCCTTCTAGCGATACTGGCGCATTTAACAATCCCAGTGCCTACTCCTCTGTTGCGAATCCCTATGCTGTCTTCACCATTGGGTTTGATGACCGGGGCAACCGTCAGGACAAAGACTTCCAAGACTTCGTAGTTTCTGCTCAGGCCGTCCCCGAACCTTTCACGATGGCTGGCACCGCCCTAGCTGGCATTGGCTACATGGTTGCCCGCAAGCGGAAGCAGCAAAAGTCTGAAGCGAATGCTTAAGTTCTGAACCTTGTCCAGAGTTGCGAGTACTGAACCGGGGGTCTGTCTTAACAGCGGGAAGACAGACCCCTTTTCTCTGGCTGATACCGACTCCGTCGGTTATTGAGTCGGTATGAGATGTGGCTGGGGGGGTAGGCTAAAGCACGTCTAGGATTCTAAACGACTTCTGAAAGCCTCACTTCGGAAGTCGTTTGGAATCCTAGACACTTTAAGGGCAGACTTGAACTTCAGCCTCTAATAATCTGCTTCTTCTTCGTACTCAACAACTTTCTTCCGTTCTGGAATATTCACCCTAGGAGCACGATAGGGTTCTGGGTTATCATCGTCGCCCCAGGCATCGGTATCAACCTCGTCGTACGGTGTGTCAATCACCTCGGCTTCGTCGTAGGCCTTGGCAAAAGTCTTTGGCTCTTCGTTCCAGTTGTCCTGCTCGTCATCCAGGTATTCAGGCTCTAACTCGCGCTGACGCAAAGGCTCCATTTGGCGACGGGGTTCTTCCCAGTTGTCCTCATCCCAGGTTTCGCGGGCCGGAGCCGTGGTTCGTATGGGTTGAGGGGCAGGAGTCCGAACGCCTGTGCCTAGCTGATTCGAGGTCGAGATCGGCATGATGTATTCTTCCTCGTCGTCTCGTTCCCAGGGTGCCCTGCCCAGCCCAAAACGTTCTAGTAACCCCATCGACAGTTGCACTAGCTTCTGTTCTGAACCTTCAAACACAATCAAGCGATCGGGGCCACTGCTGACTACTTCATCCATCGAAAGCTCGTAGGTACTGACCACTTGGTCGGGTATGAAAGGTAGCCCCACCGAGGCAATGATGATGGAGACAACTCTGCCATCTTCCGCATCAAACTTAAAGCCGCGAACCTTACCCAAGAGTTCACCCGTCTCGGTGATCACCTCACTGCCAATCAGGACACTGTAAGGCTCCACATTGAGGTCATCTTCAATAACTGTGTCATCGTCTACAAGGATGACATCCCCAATCTGGCGAATGCTATCGAGCAGCATCATTTGCTGCGTATTGGAAACCACGCCAGAGAGAATATTTTCTCGTAGCCCAACGGCAACCACTTCACGCCGATCGACATCGACCCACAACTGACTCACGACACCCAGCCGTTTGCCAGTATCGCGGGTAATGACCTGGGTGCCAATAATTTCTGAGCGGAGGCGAATTGTTTCAGAGGACATGCTATGGGTCTCGAAGCTGGCGAGGGATGAATTGAAATACTAATACGGCAGAATCTACCAGATATCAATACTAACCAATATTAAGGGAATCCGCGTTGAGAAGTTGGGGGGGATTCCCGACCTCCAGTCTTCTTCATATAGCGCTACGCGCCGGTTAAGACAATGCGTTTTGTGGGATTTCCCACAAAACGCGTTTTACGTCATGAGCAGGTAGCGCCACAATGGTTTGTTTAGATCCAGGGTGGTTTGGGTAAGGAGAGTTTTGGAATGCTGAGCATCGCGCATTGCCCCAAAAGCCCTCATTTGCGGTGCCCGTTACATATGGAAAATCAAGGGTTGCAGCTTATCCAGAATTCATGTTATGCCGACTCCGTCGGTTATTGATACGGAATCCGCCTATAAAGTAGCAGTTAGTTTTTGGTAGAACGCCTGCTGCGTGGGCGTTCTACCAAAAACTAACCGACCCTATAAGCAACGGATTCCGTATGAGTCGGTTTTTCGTGGTGTAAAACTGCTACTTTACAGACGAATTCTGCATTAGCCGTCAGGTTGGTCTGAGGCGGGAGATGGGAATCACTCACGCGACTTGCAGGCACTAGACTGATGCACTTTGGGGTTGGTGTAGGTCAATGCCTAAGACTTGCGTGTAGGCTCCCCGCGCCTGAGTCACGCCAATAGTTCGCTCTGCAGCTTCAATCATCGGACGGCGTAGGCTGACGACAATGAATTGTGCTTGCTGTGCCTGTTGTTTGATCATGCGCGACAACCGCTCTACGTTGGCACCATCTAGGAACATATCCACCTCGTCGAAGGCATAGAACGGCGAGGGACGGTAGCGTTGCAGCGCAAAGATGAAACTCAAGGCAGTGAGGGACTTTTCGCCCCCAGACATGGAGGCCAGCCGACGGACAGGCTTGCCCTTGGGATGGGCCACCAAATTAAGGCCGCTGTTGAAGGGGTCGTTGGGGTCGTCTAGTTGCAGGTAACCATCCCCGTCTGAAAGTTGAGCAAAGATGGACTGGAAGTTGACGTTGACAGCATCAAAGGCTTCCTTAAAGGCTCGTTGCCGTAGGGTTGTGAAGTTCTCGATCCGCAGCAGCAGTTCGGTGCGTTCTTCTTCCAGAGTGCTCAGTTTTTGGCTGAGTTCTTCTAAACGGGTTTGGGTGCGTTCATACTCCTCCAGGGCCAGCATGTTGACCGGCTCCATATTTTCGATGCGGCGTTGCAGCGATCGCAACTCGTGCTGAAGTTGCCCCAGATCGAGGCTCTCCTGGGGGATTTCTGGCAGCGGGTCAGGCAACTCAGCGCGCTTTTCTGCCAAGGCTGCCTGCAAACTGGCGAGTTCCTGGCGGCGGCTCTGCTGGGTTTCCATTAAACGTTGGATCTGCCAGTCTACCTGCTGATGGGCAGTTTGTTTTTCGCGCAGGAGGCGTTCGGCGCGATCGCGCTCTACCTTTTCTGCGGCCAGTTTTTGCTCCACCTCTGCCAAGGCAGTGCGGCTCTGCTGCACCTGGGCAGTCAGTTCAGCCTGCTGCCGTTGGACAGTGGACTGCTGCTGCATCACACTGGCCTGTTGCTGACGCTGATCCTGCAGGCGGTGGCGGAACTGACTAATACGCTCCTGCACCCGTTGCAGTTGCAGGTCCAAGTCTTGCAGGCGCTGTTCGGCGGTGCGCAGGGCAAGCTGGCGATCGCTCAGGGCTGCCTCCTGTTGACGGATGGTGACCTGCATCTGCTGCCATTCGCTATGGGTCTGAGACTGTTCCAGTACGGTCAGGGTGTGCCGCAGTTGGGCCAGTTCGGCCTCCTGCTGGGGCAGGTCGTGTGCGAGGGTCTGCAAGCGGGCCTGGGCAGCGGCAAGTTCCTGCATGTGCTGCGAACGCTGACTGCGGAGCTGAGTCTCCTGCTGCGTCAAACTGTGGATGTGTTGCTGCACCTGCTCTGCCTGAAGTTGTGCCTCCCGCTGCTGCTGGCGGGCATCCATCAATGCCTGCGACTTTGCTTTCACGGTAGCCGCTGCGGTGGCGATCGCCTCTTCACACCGCTGCAAAATTTGCTCGATCTGGCGCAGTCGTTCGCGTAGAGCCTCCGCCTCCGCCGATTCTCCTGGCTGAACCGTGCCGAACCGCAGTGTCCCTTGCCGCTGGGAAAGACTACCCCCCGTCATCGCTCCGCTGCTTTCCAGCAGTTCTCCGTCGAGGGTGACGATGCGGTACTGGCCCAAATGCTGCCGTGCTAGTTCTAGCGTCTTGAAGACAACGGTATTGCCGAAGACGTAAGCAAAGACCTGTTGGTAGCGATCATCGCAGTCGATGAGGTTCACCGCGTAGTCAATCCAGCCATCGGGACGGTTCCATGCAGGGATGGACTTCAGGTCTGGAGCACGGATTTTGTTGAGTGGTAGGAAAGTCGCTCGTCCGGCACGGCGCTGCTTCAGCAACTCAATGGCCGCAGCAGCTACTCGGTCATCCTCCACCACGATGTTGCCGAGGCGGCCCCCGGCGGCGATCTCCAGGGCCAATTGATACTGAGGGGCCACTTTTCCAAGCTGGGCCACCAGCCCCAAGACTCCGTGCAAACCCGCGTTTTGCAGCACCTGGATGGCACCTGTCCCCTGGGTCTCTTGAATGGCTTGGGCTTGCGCCTCCAGCTTATCGAGCTGGCGTTGCTTGTCGCGTTGCTCTTGCAGCAGGCGGGTCTGGGTCTCCTGTTGCACCTGCAACTCCTGTTCAGCGGCGACGAGTTCCTGGGCTAGGGCCTGCACTTGCTGCTGCAAAGCGGGCAGGTTAGCACTAGGCGTTGCAGCTAGCGATTGCTTGTCTGCAAGGGACTGGGCGATCGCCTCCACGGCCTCCGTTTGCTCCTGAATTTTGGCCTGGAGTTGGTTGACCCGTTCCTGCAAGCGAGCCTGCTCGGTGCGCTGGGGGTCCAGGGTGTGCAAACATGCTTCGATCTGCTTGCGCAGGGCTGTCTGCTCCTGCACCCAAGCATCCGAGGCAGAGGCCATGGCATTCGCAGCTTCGCGGCTGGCGTCGAGCAATCGCTGGGCTTGGTCCCGCTGAGCAACGAGGGCGGCGATCTCCACCGTTTCAATCGTGGTCTTTTCCTGAGAAACTCGCTCCAGGGTGGCAATCTGCTCCTGCAATTCCTGTTGCGTGCGGTCAATCGCCGCTAAGACCTCACGGTTTGCTGTCTGTAGTTCTTGCTCCTGCCGCTGGAGTTGCCGTAGTTCGGCTTCACGGGTGGCCAGGGTAGCCTGCAGTGCCAGTTGCTCGTCTTCGCCCAGGGCTTTAACGTTGGCATTTAAGCGCTCTAGTTCGCTCGTGGCCTGTTCGATTTCTGTCGTCAGGGCAGTCCGTTGGGTGTGCAGATCCGCTAGGGAGCGATCGCCCGCTTCGATCTGCGCCTGCAACTGCTGTACCTGCTGCTCTTGCTCACGCCACAGCAGCACCGCTTCCCACTGGCTCTTGGTCTGGTGTTCAGCTTTGAGGCGCTGGTATTTCTCAGCCTTGATGCGGTCTTGCGCAAGGCGATCGCGCTGGGCAATCAACTCCTTTTCCACAATGCGAAACTTTTCTTCCCGCTCTTTCACCGCATCCAGCTTTTCCTTAGCTTGGTTGATCTTGCGGTCAAAGGCAGCGACTCCTGCCAGTTCATCAATAATTTCACGCCGCTCCCGCGGATTCATTGAAATAATCCCTGTGACATCCCCCTGCAGCACAACGTTATAGCCCTCTGGGTAAATGCGGAAGCGGTGCAATTGCTCGTGCAGTTCCGTCAGCGTGCAGGGTTGCCCGTTGATGTAGTAGTTGGAGGTGTAGGTGCCCTGCTGGGTCACCCGCAGTTTGCGCGTGACGCTCCACTCATTGAAGGGCACCACTCCCGGTGCGACGCTCAACTGGGCGGCGGCGGGGGTGTGCCCGTTGCCGTTGGCGTGCTCGTGCTCGTGATCGAGCGTCTCCGTAGGCAGTGAGGCATCCGCCTCAGCGCCCAGCAGCAATCCCTCACCCGTGTCATCATCACCTTGCAGGTCATTCTCATCATCCAAGGCAAAGGTGACGGTGACACTAGCCTCGACCGTAGCCCGCCCTCGACTGGCAACACTTTGGTTCACCAAGTCGGGCAGTCGCTCTGCCCGCATTCCTTTAGACCCTGCTAACCCCAAACAAAACAGCAGGGCATCCAGAATGTTGGACTTGCCCGAACCATTGGGGCCAGAAATGACCGTAAACCCTGGCAGCAGGGGCACCTGCGTTGTGCCGCCAAAGGACTTGAAGTGTGAAAGTTCGACGCGCTTAATATGCACTAGCAGGAAAGAAGGAAGGAGAGCGGGGGTCTAGGTACAAATATACTGAACAAATATACGGATTGCTTTCCAGATTCACCAAAGTTTTTAGCAGAAAATAAATTTGCACCGCATTTACTTTACTCAATAATTCGCTCAGTTCAACCGTAATGTCAGTTTGGGGTAAGAGGGTTTTGGGGCACCGCGTGATGCGCGATGCTTCAAAATCCTTGCTGCTCCGTTTACACCGCACACGGAACAGCAAAGGTTTCAGCTTATCTGGAATTCACGTTATTGAAGGGATTGATGTCAAGATCAATGCCTGAAATTACCGCGATACGTGATAACTAACGCCTAGCGCCTCCTACTAAGAAGGGACTCAAGAGGGGACACAGGGCTGAAGGGTGAATCGCTGGGTCACAATATCCCTACGCGGCTATGCTGGAAAACGGTGTTGCTCCGTTGTTGCCTGGCTGTGTGCAGCGCAGCGCGATCGCTCCCTCTTCAGCTCATATCTCTCATCTCACGGTTGACAAGACTCGCAGCGAAGGATTCAAGCCCCATGTCATCTACCCCATCCACACCTAGCAAAGCTCCCCGTCAGGTCGTCGGGGGGGTGTTTGCCTTCCCGCCTAACCGTGACACGATGGGGGGCACTGCTTACCTAATCCAAGAGGCAGGGGGAAATATTCTCGTCGATGCGCCCCCTTGGGATGAGGGAAACCAAGCCGGGACGCGGGAGTTTTTGCAGGGGGTGGGCGGGGTGCGCTGGTTGTTTCTGACGCACCGGGGCGGCATTGGCAAAGCCCAGGAGGTTGCCCAAACCCTCGGGAGTGAGATTGTGATGCAGGAGCAGGAAGCTTACTTGCTGCCGGGTGTGGCTGTAACGACCTTTGAGCAGGAGTTTCGCTTCAGTCCGCTGAGCCGTGCCCTCTGGACGCCCGGACACTCTCCCGGCTCTGCCTGCCTTTACCACCAAGCTGCGGGGGGAATTTTGTTTACCGGACGGCATCTCCTGCCCGATCGCCAGGGACAACCAGTGCCGCTTCGCATCTCAAAGACGTTCCACTGGGGCAGGCAGTTACGCAGTGTCCAGAAGTTGCGGGATCTGTTCTCGTCGGAAACGTTGCATTACCTCTGTCCGGGGGCAAACACGGGGTTTTTGCGCGGGGAACGGGCGATCGCTCACGCCTATGAAAAACTGGCGGCCCTTGATCTGGAGTCCTTGGCCCACATGCAACCGGGATTGTGACTAGGAAGGCTAGTGGATGCTGCGGTTTGTATTGTCTTTAACCATTAAGTAGGTAGACCGAGCGATCGCTCCACAAAACTGGGAACGCTACCATTAATCCTCTGTAGTACTGGTTTTCAGCATCATGGCGGAACTGTCTCCTCAACCGCTGTCTCTGCCTAGTCAGCAGGTCGAACAAACACCCCCACCCTCACTGGCTCTCAACCATCTGGATGTGCGGCAGTTGATGCTGAAATGGCAGACCAACTCACAACCCTGGCAGTGGGTTCCCCCATCTCATGCAATCGCCGCCATGGAACGCTTGGTCCACCAAGTGAGTCGGTTGCGATCGCCAGACAGCGGTTGGGACGCTAGCATTCCCCAAACCGCAACCACCCTAGCGCCCTACGTGAGTGAAGAAGCCGCCGATCTGCTTGATGCGATCGAGGCGGCATTAGATGCAACACCCGCTGTCCCAAACGGTGCTAGCGCCTCGTTGGGACACTCTCAACCCGCCTATTGCTTGGCGGAGTGGATTCCCCATGTGTTGTGGGCGATCGCTCGTAGCCAACCAACCAACATGCGTTTGCTAGAAGGCACCCCGGCCCAAGTACGTCGTACCAGCGACGCTGTTCCCCATTCTGGGATCCTGCGCCTAGTGGTTGTGCTGGAACTCGCAGTGGGCAGTCAAGCAGCCGCATGGGATTTGGTGACGGGTCGCCCCCCCGGTGAGCTGTTGGCTCCCACCACCTGCTTAGATGTGCAGCCAACGTTTGGGCCCACCATCGCCTCGACCGTTGCAGAATTACTGCCGCCGATGATGACGGCTGCCCAACACGCCTTACCAGAACTGTCTGATTGGTGGCGGGGGCAAGCCGTTGAATTGCTGTGGCCTGGACAAGGCTGGCAACCAGGAGAGGGTCGATTCAGCCTTAGCCTGACGTTTACGTCCCAGGCGGCTGCCACTGCGGCTGCTTCCACGCCCACGCTGCGTTCGGCCAATCCCTTGCCGCAACTCCATTTCACTGATAGCGCCTGGGTTGAGCAGTATCGCCAAGTGGCGGCTCGATCACACCTCACCCAATTCCTGGCGGGCATGGCGGCAGTGCGATCGCTCGCCCAAGCGAACCCACCGCTGACCACAGAGGAGGCGATCGCCCACCTGACAACCGCTGCTCTAGATTGGGTCACGTCCTTTCCAGCCACCACCCTTTTCTCACCAGCATTGCCAGCAGCAGAGGCGGGGCGACTCCCGCTGGACGGACTGGCCAGTCAATTGTCCTGGCAGTTAAGCCAGATGGCTTACCCAGTCATGCAAATGCTGGGAGGAGTGGGCTGCCAGCAACTTCAGCCCGATCTGTCCTGGCAGGTGGGAATTTTGCGGCTACGACCACTGCTCAGTCTGCAAACGCCAGAAACCGACTGGTGCTTTGACTTGTCTTCCCAGCAGTTCCTGACTGAGGCGATCGCACCACTGCCTGCCCAAGTGGTCGTGCGTTCAGAACAGTTGGCGTGGTGTCAGCTACCGACCTTACTGAGTGACCTCACAGCCCAACTGAACGGTCTGATTGAGCAGCGCAGCCCGGAACTGTGCCTGCTCCAGCAGGGGACAGCAGTTGACTTGCTGTGGGACGAGCTGGAACCGCTGCCAGGAGCGTTGCGGCTCCAGTTAGTGTTTGAATTTTTAGCGTAAGCAGCGTCACACCTACTTAACGGCAGTTCGGGTTAAGCGAATTGTGGGGCACCGCGCTCGGCGCGGTG
>DVEB01000016.1 GCA_015295905.1 Synechococcales cyanobacterium M55_K2018_004 | reverse complement strand
GCGTACGTTTTACACCACGACAAGCCGACTCAATAACCGACGGAGTCGGTATGAGAATTGCTGGGAATTTAGAGGTTGGCAGGCAGAGCGATCGCACACCTGGTAGGATCTTATCTGAAAGAGCTTAAAGATTCTTCACACAAGGCTGTTCACCCAAGGAGCGATCGCCCCATGCCTGCACAAGCACCTGCATCCATCTACGAGATTTCTGCGACAAGCATTGACGGCAGATCTGTATCGTTAGACACCTATCGAGGAAAGGTTCTGCTGATTGTCAACACGGCCAGTCAATGCGGACTGACCCCTCACTACAAAGGGTTACAGGCATTATATGAACAGTATGCCAACCAGGGATTCGTGGTCCTGGGTTTCCCCTGCAACCAATTTGGCTGGCAGGAACCAGGAAGTTCCGAGCAAATTCAGGCATTTTGTGAGAAGAACTACGGCGTCTCTTTTCCGCTGTTTGAAAAAATTGAAGTGAATGGGAGCAATGCCCACCCACTTTACCAGTACTTAAAGAGTGCAGCCCCTGGCACCTCTGGGACACCTGAAATTGAGTGGAACTTTGCAAAGTTTCTGGTTGATCGCAATGGCATGGTGGTGAAACGTTATGCACCCACCACCAATCCAGAAGACATTGCTCAGGATGTGCAAGCATTGTTGTAACCCACAGCCTGCATCTGGGTATTGCGGTCAAGGGGCAAACCCTAGATTTAACGTCCGTTCGGGTTAAGCGGGTTTTGGGGCACCGCGCCGTGTACCGTGCCCCGAAACCCTTAGATTTTCCCAAATTTACGTTTAGTTTAAGGGCACATCAACACAATATTTGCGGAAGATTAATGTTCGTAAAATTACATCAACAGCGATCGCATCTCTCTGAGACAGTGCTACCTTGAGATTAAGGCACCAAACCTAATTCATTCAACCCAAATCTACTGGAGCTGAGCCAGGTGCCTCCCGCTCAGACCCAGGCGTTACACGAACTCTTCGCGCTGTGTCGATCCTGAAATGAACGGTGGATAATGTGTTGAACCCGATCAGCAGATGTACTTACTTAAGTGCATCTCCGTGATGGATGTTCAACCCCACCCAAAGCTCAATCATCTCCTAAAGAGATAAGGGCGACTACAGCCTGAGACGTGAGTTGTAGCGTGTCCAGTAAACCTAACATGTAATCGCTTCTAACTGTCTTGTTTACTGACTGATTGTTCGTCTCATCAATTCAATTTCCATAGACTGAACGAACCAGAGGGGAGATGGCGCACTGTCATCTCCCCTCTGGTTTGTGGTGATCTAGGATCTAGCAGCAAAGGCATAGCATAGCACTACCTACAGCAGCACTACAGCACTACACGCATAGGCTAGGCTAACGTCAGGTCGGGTTCAGAGGGTTGTGGGGCACGGCGCGATGTCCCAAACTTTTGATGTTCCGTGCGCATCGGACACGGAATATTGGAGTTTCAGCGTATCCCCAATTCACACAATTCGACGTTAGGCAAGTTTGACCAGGGGAGCGGTGGCGAAGCGCCAAGTCAGCACTAAGGCTGCTACGCATAGGGCGATCGCCAGGCCACACCACAACCCCACGCCGCCAAAGCCCAAGCGTAACCCCAGCCAATAGCCTGCTGTCAAACCAATGCCCCAGTAGGACACAATGCCAATCACCATTGGGATCACGGTGTCCTTGATCCCGTGTAAGGCACCCACTGCACACACCTGAATCCCATCAAACAATTGAAATAGGGCTGCGACCTTGAGCAGTTGAACCGCCAGTTGGATCACGTCTGTATTTTCGGCAGATTTGAGATCCAGGAAAATCCCCACGATCGGTTCCGGTATGACCCAGATCACCAGTCCCAGCCCCAGCATGGCAAGGCCACCCAGGCCAATGCCGACGAAGCCTGACATCCGAGCCTGGGGCAAACTCTTCCGTCCCACTAGCTGACCGACTCGGACCGTTGTTGCCAGGGAAATCCCCAAGGGCACCATAAACGTTAGGGAGGCCACCTGGATGGCAATCTGGTGGGCGGCCAAGGCAGTAGTGCCCAACTGCCCCATCAGGTAAGTTGTGACGGTGAAGAGTCCCGTTTCCATGACTGCAAGCACCCCAAGCGGCACCCCAAGCTTCACCAGTGTCCAAAACATCCGTCCTTCAAACTGGTAGAGCCGCCGGAAGATTTGGTATTGCCGCAGGTTGGGTTGACTGAGCAGATAAAGCCCTAGGGTGAGCAACATACACCAGAGAGAAAAACTGCTGGCATAGCCAATCCCCGCTAGCCCTAGGGCTGGAAAGCCCAGTTTGCCAAACATCAACACGTAGTTGCCAATCATGTTGAGCAATGTGCCGCCGGCAATCACCAAAATGATGGGGCGGGTGCGTGAGAGTGCTGCAACAAAACTGCGGAGGGCAGCAAAACCTAGACCGGGGAAAAATCCAGTGGCGATCGCCCGTAAGTACTGTTCTGCCAGGGTTGCGGTCTCGACGCTCTGCCCCAGGTGTTGTAAGACTGTTCCCCCATGCCACAGAAGCAACATAATTGGCAGGCTCAAGAGCAAAGCTAGCCAAAGCCCCTGCCGCACTGCTTGCCCTGCCGCCTGAGCATCTCCTGCCCCAAACGCCTGGGCTGACAGAGGGCTAACGGCAGAGACCATAGCCGAACTACTCAGGAGCAACGCCGCAAAACTGGTGGCCCCCAACCCTCCAGCGGCGATCGTTTGACTCCCCAACCATCCCATCATCATCGTGTCTACAAAGGAAGTCGCAGCCTGAACAAGCTGGGCACCCGCCAGGGGAACTGCGAGCTTGAGACAGGCTTTCACCTCTTTGAGCATCGCTAATTGATGGAATTTCCAAGGCATACATTCATCCTCAACTGCCACAGTGGGTGGAACTGTAGCAGCCACCCCAGACCTGCCTCATCCTGCAATCGCCTGATTTTTATCGCCTCACATCGCCTTCTTATAGCGCTACACGCATAGGTTGGTTAGGACAACATTTTTGTGGGAACCTCCGCTGCGCAGGGGTTCCCACAAACAACGTTTTGCACCATCGACGCGTAGCACCATACTGCTCCCGTGCCTTCAATGAAACAGCTTAGCCTCCGGTGGGCGGTAGGTCATATACTTGCTAGTCTGTAGTCGCAAGGCAACCAGTAGCTCGGCAAAGCGCACCCCTGCCCCCACTGGATCAACGCAGGGCACGCTTAACTGCTGACTGATGTATGCTGCCATGCCCCCCATCCCAGCACAACCCAGAATAATCGCTTCGGCTCCGTCTATTTCTAACGCTTGTCTACCAACCTGCACCAGCCCTGCGATGACAGCATCACTGTCTTCCTCGCAGGCCAGAACTGGCAGATCAATACAGCGCACCGAGGCACAATGTTCCGCGAGTCCCGTCTTTTTGACAACTGCCTCAACCATGTGATGACTGCGGCGCAGCGTTGTGACAACCGACCAGCGGGGAGCGATCGCATTAGCTGCATACATTGAGGCCTCTGCGATCCCCACTACGGGCTGCGGCACCATTTCGCGCACAGCATCGGTGCCTGGGTCGCCCCAACAGGCCAGCACAAATGCATCAAAGTCCTCCTCGTTGCGTTTAATCTCTGCCAACACCTGGGGAATGGCCTGATACTCGTCGTAAAAACTTTCGATCGAGACTGGCCCCACGGTTGGATGGGTTGTCACAATTTCTGTGCCCAGCGAGGCATAGGCAGTTGCAACTTGATGAATGGAGCGTGTCATCTCGTCACTGGTGTTGGGATTAATGACCTTGATCCGCATATTGCCCCCCCTGGCTTTATCCAATTGGGAAAAGATTGCTGTCCCGTTCCCCATCATCTCATCATCCAGTTGGTGGCACTCCTAAGCGGACTACAGCAATCTAATCTAAATGCTGGAGTGGGCAAGAGAGCAGGTCAGCTTTGCAGGCCCTCATCCCCCAGCCCCTGCTCCCAAGTTGGGAGCAGGGGAGCCGAGTGTCTCAACGTCTCTCTCCCAGCTTGGGAGAGGGTAAGGGCAAACGTGACATGCACCCGTAGGCAATCCCTATTCTTCAACCTCTGATAGCGCTACACACATAGGTTAGAACAATGGGGCACTGCGCCGGGCCCGATGCCCCAAAGCCCTCTTAACCAGAACTGACATTAAGACAATTTGTGAACCCTGCTTAGATGATGACTTTAGGTAGGCCTATGCTGTGCGTTTGCTCACCCTAGGCCACTCGTCGAACTTACTCCAGACTAGTCTTCTAGCTCATCCAAGATGTTCAGTCGAATTCTGCGGGAGAAACTACCGTCTGGATCGCCCAGTTGCACCTCTAGAGCTTTCCCAGAGAGGGGAGTCAGATAAGCTAGGAGCGATCGCAACTGAGGAGTACTCGATCCACTGTCTAGATAGACTCGCTCTACCAAGCTGTTGAGTCGCTTCCAGGTGGTATACAGCTTAGCTATCAGTTGTTCCAGTTGAGATGCCTGGTTAACCAAGTCGGCGGTGGCATTTAGGCAACCAATTCGCAGGGCTTCCTCCAGGGCTGTCTCCAGGTCCAGTCCCTCCCGGTTCAGGGCCTGGACCTGGGTTGCAGAATTGAGATACTTTGCCAAGAAACGGGCCTCTGCTGTGACCTGCTTAATGGTGTCCACATCAGGATTCTCGGCTACCTCTTCCCGCAGGGGTCGTTGGTGAGGTTCCGGGAGTTTTTCCATCTCCCGCACCAGCGGAGCCACGTAACGCATCGGTAGGTTATGGTTAGCCGCCTTCTCTTTAACTTCGATGGGCAAGAGGTCAGAGGTCATGGCTGTCCATTCGTCGGCAATCTGGCGCACCTCGCGGCGGGTGATCTTGTCCCCCCGCTTGGCGGCATCGCTCACCATCTGTTGCACTTCGGGGGCGGCATGGGCAGTCTCCACAAAGGCACGCTTGCTGAACTGGTTGACATCTTCTGGTTCCAGATACCCCCCCTGCAGCAACAGGTCGGCACTGTCTGCCAGTTCAATCAGTGAGTATGCTTGACTTTTGCTGATCTCTCGGTCTTTCAGCCAGTTCGAGAAGCCAAGCCCGCGATTGTCGCCCCCGCGCTTTTCGCGATCGCGCACTGCCCGCAGAATCCGTCCTCGCCAGATGTCAGTCTGGAGGTCAAAGCGATCGCAAACCTGCCACGCCACTTCAATTTGCTGGCTAAACTCATAGTCTGAGATCTGCTCATCGTCTGGATCCGGCAAACGAAAGTGCAGGTCAAGCTCATCGGTAGTGTGGGTCAGGTGATTGAGGTCGAGTGCTACAACCATATATAGGGTTTTCACAACAGCCGCCACATTATCGCACATTCAGCCCGATCGCGATCCGGCACTGAAACCTCCAAACGGCGGCTGGACTCAGGGATGATCCAAAACCCTCGATTTTCCATGCACGTTGCACACAGAAAATCAAGGGTTTCAGCTTATCCCGCATTCATGTACTGTGGGTTTCGGGCGGATCGAACCATGCGTATTGAGCGCCATCAGTCCCCCCTCCAAGCTAGACTGATAGCACAAGCGACTTAATCCCAAGCGTTGCACGATTGCTTGCGCTCAGCAAACCAACTCAATTAAACAGGGCATCTCACTGCCGACTGCCGACGGTTGCGTAGCGCAAATCCTGCGCTTCACGCCAGACCTGTCCATCTAGCGCCATCTGTTCAATTTGGCTGGCGAGGCGGAGGGCTTTCAGCGCCTGCTCCCCACCCACCGAGGGCTGGTTGCCCCCACGCACACAGTTGACAAAATGTTCCAATTCTGCGTGAAGTGGTTCGATATTGCTCGTATAGACCTTCTCAATTAAGCCATCCTGGC
The DNA here is from genome assembly GCA_015295905.1 of Synechococcales cyanobacterium M55_K2018_004. GTDB lineage: Bacteria > Cyanobacteriota > Cyanobacteriia > Elainellales > Elainellaceae > DVEB01. The sequence continues at coordinate 15,071 of DVEB01000016.1, read as the reverse complement.
GGTAAAGCACTTGACCGTAGTCAGTCAGGCAATGGGCAGTGGTCTGGCGATGAATGAGGATCTCATTGTTGAGGAAGTCTGCTTCAGTCAGGGAATTTTTGCAGTGGGCTGCTATGCGACGAATTTTGCGGTGGGTCACCTTGCTGGCAGTCAGCGTTGCCACAATGCCGTTGGCGAAGCCCAGCGTGGCTGTGACGTAATCAAGGTAGCCAGAGTCAGAGGCACGGCTCCCACTAGCAGTCAACCGAATGACAGGAGAACCCGCTAGTTCAAGCAACAGGTCGATATCGTGGATCATCAAGTCAAGGACTACAGAGACATCATTGGCTCGGTGAGAGTAGGGACTCATCCGATGCGCCTCTAGAGCCAGTAGTTCTTCAGTTTTCAGGACTTTATGAAGTTCCTGAAAGGCCGGGTTAAATCGCTCAATGTGCCCCACCTGAAGGATGCAGTGGGATTTTGCTGCCGCATTCACTAGTGCCTCAGCTTCGGTAATGCTAGCAGCAATTGGCTTTTCGATCAGGACATTCACACCTGCCTGCAAACAGGTCATGCCGACTGAGAAGTGCAGGCGAGTTGGGACTGCCACGCAGACAGCATCCACGTGATTCAGTAGATCGCGGTAATCTTCAAAAAAGCGAACCCGGTATTTACTTGCTGTATCTAGCCCACGTTCAACATTGACATCGGCAACGCCCACTAACTCGACATCTTTGAGTAAGCTGAGAACACGGGTATGATGTTGCCCCATGTTTCCGACACCGATCACACCGACCCGAATGGGTCCAAGTTGGCTACGATGCTGCGGTTGGTTAGCAGCCTCGAAGGATATTTCTTGCACGCCTGGTTTCTCCTACACCACAAGAATCACACCGAATCATTGACCTACTTTAAGGAGCAAAAAAGTGTTCCTTGAAACATCGAACGCTAGACAGCTTATATATAAAGAATTTTGAAGTTTTTGCCAAGTTCATCATATCAGCGAACTGGAAATTCACATCAGTGTTATCGATTCCATATTATTGAGCAACCCTAGGGACGTTGCTGTCCCCCACTTACGGATCGGAACAAAAGGACTGCATCGGGCATCTGCGAGGAATTCAAGAGTCATGAGTTGCAGTGAAGCAGGAGCGACATCCCCAAGGTGAGATTGAGTGTTGAGTATTGTTGATCCTCAACCGAACCAACTTGAAGATCTCTCATGTCTGCTTTGGGATAGCCAGGGTTATCAGAGTCAGCCATTAGGTTGGATGGACACATTTGCCTAAAGCGATTAACTAACCATTTGAGCGCCGAATGACCCAACTAGTCCTTCTCAGTGTGGCAGTTCTTGCCCTGGCACGGAAACCCAAATAAGTTGGTCTGACGGAAAAAGTCAATGACTATACTAAGTGCGACACTCATACAACAGGGGATGGAGTCGCCAAGCCGTTGAATGCACTGCGCCGTTAGGCGTTTACAAGCTAAACTGACAAAGCCAAACTCTGCCAACTTTGCAAGAGCCAGCTTCTAAAAGATGTTAGGGTGCTCACAAAAACCTGTATTCCGCTAGGTCAAGGGGAGTACACAGTCTTATAATTAAGAATAACTGGGGAGTGTAATCTCAAGAACTCCATACTTTACTACAACCGTTGCATTTCAGGCGTTGAACTTCAGTAGTTGAAGGAGTGACCTCTCGATTTGTTCCTGGCATTTCCTGGGAAGGACTTCTCATCTCTCCCGCGCGTGGACAATAATTGATACAAGGAGAATAATTGGACAGGTACCTGGAGAGTAGTAATTCAGGACTGAGCGATTGTACAGTTCTATTCCTGCGGAGCAAGAGATCATTGAGGTGGTTTAAGTTTTTATGGCCTCTGAGAACTGTATCTTCAGAGTCAAAGCATTCAACAACACACTTAACACTGACAGTTTTCTGTTTCCGCCCATTGTCTGTTTTCACACGTTTCACACAATGTTGGAGAGCGCTAGAAGTTCTAGAAGTTACTGTGTTGTGGAGATAGATTCCTGGCTACGGATGTTTTTTCAGTGGAACTAGGCTGCTGCTCATGCCACTCACCATTCTGGTTGTAGACGATGATTTGGGGACTCGCCTGTTTATTAGCGATTATCTGGAACTGGCGGGATATCTGGTTTTGACGGCGGCTGATGGGCAACAGGCGCTGAAACTGGTGGATGAGTATCAGCCGCACCTGATTGTGACGGATGTGGCCATGCCCCAGATGGATGGCTATGAGATGGTGCGTCAGGTGAGACGAAAGCCAGCATTTCGCCTTCTGCCGGTCATTTTTTTAACGGCGCGTACAAGTACTGATGAGCGGATCCGGGGCTACCAGTCGGGCTGTGATGTATATCTGCCTAAGCCCTTTGAGTTGGCAGAACTAGGGGTGGTGATTCGCAGTTTGCTGGAGCGATCGCAGTTAATCCAGTCGGAATGGCGATCGCGGACTCAGACTGACTCCTCCACTGCGGCTCCGGACACGCCCTCTGCGGCGGACACGTCCTCTGCGGCGGACACGCCCCCGGCTGCTTTACTCGCTGTAGTGCCTCGGCTTGACCTGACGGATCGTGAACAGAGTGTCCTCAACTTGCTAGTGGAAGGACTGTCTAACGGTCAAATTGGCGATCGCCTTCACCTGAGTGCTCGCACAATTGAAAAGTACGTCAGCAGCCTACTCCGCAAGACAGACACCAGTAACCGAGCAGAACTGGTGCGCTTCGCGATGGAGCACCACCTTGTAGACTAAGGGAGCGTTGCTGACTCAACCCATGATTTTTGAGCACGCGATGCACTCCATGTCTCTCTCTGAAAATCGTATTTAACATCAGTTCTGGTTAAGAAGGATTTGGGGGCACCGCGCCGGGCGCGGTGCCCCCAAATCCCTTGATTTGCCGGGCGCGTCGCGCCCGGCAAATCAAGGGGTTCAGCATATCGGGAATTCACGTTATTTGGTAAGCAATGCCAAGTCGGGGTTCCCGGTGGGAGTTTCGGTCAGATCGTGATTCCTTCAAATTGGCCACTGCTGCGTCTGCAACTCTTCCAGCAACCCACTACAGGCATCTAGGAGTAAATCGAGTACGTAGTTAAACCCCTCCGGGCCACCGTAGTAGGGATCGGGCACTTCCCGATCCGAAAACGTGCGACAGTAATCGCACATGAGTTTTACTTTGTGACCATATTGCCGCTGCTGATCGAGCCGCAGGATGTCGTAGTAGTTCTCCTTATCCATCGCCAGGATCAGGTCAAACGCCTCAAAGTCAGACGGTTGGAACTGTCGTGCGGTGCCTTTGAACTGGAGGTTTAATTTTTTGAGAGCAGCAGCAGTCATGCGGCGATCAGGGGGATGGCCGACGTGCCAGCTTCCCATCCCAGCAGAGTCACACAGAACCTTACCTTGCAGGCCGTTTTGCTCGATGAGATGGTTCATGATGTTTTCGGCAGCGGGAGATCGGCAAATGTTCCCTAGGCAGACAAATAACAGTTTGTAGGGCTTGTAGGGCATACTTCAGAGCTTCACGTTCTGCAAGCCCTATTTTAAGGGGTACTCCTCGATGGCGACGAAAGCATGATCCACATCTTGTTGTGAGAGTAATCTAACACAATGTGAATTCGGGATAAGCTGAAACCCTCTTAACCAGAACTGACCTTAACACAGCAATTCTCACAGTAAAGCCCAGAAGTTGGCGGTTCATGCCCTCGGGTGCAACCTGTCGACTTCTGGTGTGGTATAAGTTCGCTACAGGTGGACTAAACCCATACCAGAAGCCCGCAATGAGAATTGCTGAAGTTGACATGACAGTGTAGCTGCTACTTGTGAAAGATGCTACAATGTACCAGACTATGGGCATGTAGCTCAGTGGATAGAGCATCAGATTCCGGTTCTGAGGGTCGGGGGTTCGAATCCCTCCATGCTCGTATTGTGTATTGGCTTGTTCGTTGTTGAGTCTTATGGCAGTGCCCCTTGTGGGTGTGCTGCTCGGTGATGTGTACTACGCCATACTCCCAACTACGCAGGTTTGCTCAGAACGATACAGTCCTGCGGGTGCCAGCAGAGATTTAGGGTTGGGGCCAGTTCACCGCCGCTCAACTGGGTCACCTGTAACCGTCCGATTGGGGTTTCGACCTGACACTCTAACAACTGCCCGACGTAGGTAATTTGCTCAACTCTACCGTGGGTGGTGTTGATGGTTTGACATCCCATCTCACTGTCGTTCGATCGCAGGCGTTCAGGTCGCACCATCAGCGTCACTTCTATCCCCACAGGCGGAGTGGCGTGGGGCGCGATCGCCCAAATTTGAGTTCCTGCAACCTCTACTACCACCAAGTCTGACTGTACTGCTACCACTGTTCCCAACAAAAAGTTGGCCTTGCCGATGAATTGGGCCACAAATGGGGAAGTTGGACGATCGTAAATGTCTCTAGGGGTGCCGACCTGCTCGATTTGACCATTGGCCATAACGGCGATGCGATCGCTCAATGCTAGTGCCTCTTCTTGGTCGTGGGTAACGTAGATGAAGGTAATTCCTGTCTGCTGCTGCAATTCCCGCAACTCCTGGCGCACCTCTGCACGAATTTTGGCATCTAGGGCTGAGAGGGGTTCATCCAGCAGTAGCACCTTCGGACGACTGATCAGTGCTCGCGCCAGGGCAACCCGCTGTTGTTGCCCACCAGACAGTTGACTGGGGCGGCGATCGCCTAGTCCTTCCAAGCGAAACATCCGCAAAGATTCCTGCACCCGTGGCTCAACTTCTGCGCGGCTGATCCGGGCAATTTGCAGAGGATAGGCAATATTTTCGGTAACGGTCAGATGGGGAAATAACGCATAGCTTTGAAAAACCGTGTGAACGTTACGCCGGTAGGGAGGCAGGGTTGTGACTTCTTCTCCACCGATGTAGACTCGCCCATATTCGGGAATTTCAAAACCACCGATCATCCGCAGCGTGGTTGTCTTACCTGAACCGCTAGACCCTAGCAACGAATAGAATTCTCCCGGTAGAACATCGAGTGTAATATTGCGAGCGGCGTAAACTTCTGTCCCCCTGCTCCGATAAATTTTGCTGACCTGCTCTAGATAAACGATGCGATCGCTTTTCATTCCTGCCTCTGTTTAGTTTCGGGCGTTTGGTCGGTAAGGAAACCATCTTTCAATCCTATCCATTCTCAGGTGTAACGCTACGCTTTGGACATCATGAGCGCGTAGCGCCATAGTCCCAAATATCTCGACGCCGAGAAAAAAGTGCTCAACGTCCTTTTTCTCTTAGGTTTGACTCGCATTTCAGCTACTCTGATTTTGGATGTCTAGTGTGGTTTTCGCCCGCTGCAAATGCGAAGCTCCAACGCCTAGTTTTTATCGTGAGAATGGTTGGTAGCGTTTGAGATCGGTTAATACTAATGTCTACCGTATCCCATTCCCTATCTCTCGATGTTCATCACTCCTCTCTCGCTGCTTCCCACTGACTCAGCAATACTAATCCTGTACTCAGCACTAATACCAACGTAGCGACTGCTGCAATTTCGGGGGTGATATTGGTCCGCAACCGGCCCCAGATTTCCATCGGTAGCGTGTTGTCGCGCCCGGTCAGGAAGATAGTGACGACAACTTCATCGAAGGAGAGCGTAAAGGCCAGCAATGCACCTGCAATCACCGCACTGCGAATGTAGGGAAAGATAACTCCCGTGAAGACCTGTGCAGGTTTTGCCCCCAAGTCGTAGGCTGCCTCTTCAAGGTTGCGGGGAAATTGACTGAGGCGGGTCAGCATAGGACCGAGAGCAACGGGCAGGCCAAAGACTGCATGGCCTAGAATCACTGTCCCCAGGGACAGTTCCAGTCCTAAGTTAGAAAAATAGGCCAACATCGCCACTCCAGTGACAATGCCGGGGAGTAGGATGGGCAAGTTCAACGCAATCCGAAAGGCGTTTCTGCCGAAGAAGCGGTAGCGGTAAATTGCAAAGGCGGCGAGGAGTCCAAAAATTGTGGAGAGCAGGGTGGCGATCGCCGCTACCTGCAAGGAGTTTCCTAGCGAAACGCGAATGGCTTCATCAGAGAAGGCAATGCTATACCAACGGGTGGTAAATCCCTTAAAGGGCAGAGACAAGATGCGAGAGTTGTTAAAACTCATCACCACCAGCACCGCTAGTGGCAGGTATAGAAATCCGTAAACGACGACCGCCCATAGACCCAGTAGCCAAGGGCGCGATCGCTGACGGGGGAGATCTGTTGTGGTGGCAGGCTCGGAACCAACGGTGGTCATGATTGGGGTTGGGGGTAGCAATGGGTTGTGTCGCCCATCCAGGGGATAACCTTCTAACTTATAGACTATCCAGCGCACCTTGTTTGAGAGCGATCGCCAGTCCCGCAAAGACAATCAGCATGACAACGAGGGAAAAGGCTGCCCCCAGAGGCCAGTTGTAGGACACACCAAATTGGGAGGAAATGACATTCCCCAACATAATGCCTTTTGGACTGCCTACCAAACTAGGAGTGATAAAATCTCCCATCGTTAATGAGAAGACATTAATCGATCCAGCAAGAATGCCGGGAGTGACAAGAGGAAGAATGACCCGGCGGAACGTTGTCCACGGTGGTGCGTTCAGATCCGCAGATGCTTCCCATAAGTCATTGGGTAATCGTTCAAAGGCAGTGATCACAGGCAGAACCATAAACGGCAACCACACATGCACAAAAGTCAGCATGGTGGAGAATTGGTTATACAAAAACGCTGAACTTGGTTCATGCAAAATTCCGAGTTCAATCAACAGTGTATTCAACACCCCGTTATAGCCAAGGATGATCTTCCAGGCAAAGACGCGCACCAAATAACTTGACCACAGGGGTAGGATGACTAGCAGTGTCAGGAGCGATCGCCACCTTCCTCCATATTTTGCGATGAAAAATCCCAGCGGCAGGGCGACCGCAATATCGATAAAGGTCACGCCCAGCGCAGTTCCCACGGTTCGCAGAATGATTGTGCGATAGGCAGGGTTGGTTACGATAGTTTTGAAGTTAGTGAGGCTGAATTCCTTGACAATATCAAATTCCTCTAATCGCCACACACTAAAGGAAATTAGAATTGCCAGCGGCACAAAATATAGCAGCGTTGTCCAGATGAGGGGCGGGAGCAATGACGCGTACAGTCCGAGCCGGGGTTGACTCCGCCGCTTTCCTTGAGCAGATAACGTCGCATCCATACCAATGATTTGAGCCTTGCTTCATAATACAGGAACGCGAGGTTGGCCAAATACGCCCTTACCTGCCCCGTGACTCATACAAAATCCGTCTGCAGAGTAGCAGTTGGTTGGGGTGCATATCATGTTTGCCCTCACCCTAAATCACGTGAATTCGGGATAAGCTGAAACCCTCTTAACCAGAACTGACGCTAAATCTCTCTCCCAAGCTGGTAGAGGGACTTTGAGAGGCTCGGCTCCCCCTTTCTCCCAAGTTGGGAGAAGGAGCCAGGGGATGAGGGAGCCTGCAAAAGTGACGTGCTCTCGCTTGTTGTGATGTCAAACGTGCGCTGTGTGCATATTTGACATCACAACAAACCAACTCAATAACCGACGGAGTCGGCATCATACCTTGAGTTGGGCCCCAACGCCAAAAATGGCCTAAACCCATTGGTTTACAGACGGCTTCCGGATCACGACCAATCCCCAGATTCTTGAGGAATCCGGGGATTGACTTGAGACCAATGGCAGCATCAACCTAACTGCGAATTTCATTCCAGAGTTGTACCCACTGGTCATAGTTTTTGACGCTTTGCCACATCTTAATCTGCGAGTGTAGCGACAGGTCATCCATAAACAGTTCGTGGGCACGTTCTTTCCCGATCGCCTCTGCACCCAGGTTGGTGGCCCCTGAATAGTTGGTTACCTCAATCACCCCCTTCTGACCTTCGCCACTCAGGATGAAGTCAATCCACTTGTAAGCAGCATCAACATTGCGGGCATTTTTCGAAATCATCCAGGAGTCAGTCCAGCCTGTCAGTTTGCCTTTAGGACTAACCGAGCCAACTGGGAACCCCTCTTTGCTGAGTTGAGAATAGGTGAGCGGCCAAGCATGGGCAAGGACGACCTCACCCGACTGGAAGAGTTCTGCCAATTCGCCGGCAGTAGTCCAAAACTTGCGAATATTGGGGCGCAGTTCCAGCAGCTTTTGCTTGACTGCGGCGAGGTCTTCGTCGGTCAGATCATAAGGGTCTGCTTTGCCCAGCCACAGGGCGACATCGGCGATCGTCATGGGGTTATCTGGCAAGGCAATCTTACCCGCATACTTGGGGTCAAACAGCACATCCCAGGATGTGGGCGCCGGTTTAACCACCTTGGTGTTGTAGACCAGCACGTTTGGCCCCCAGGCAAAGGTGACACCGTAGGGTTTGCCGTCGAAGGTATTCCATTCCCCCCCTTGGAAGGAAGAAAAGATTTCGTTGTAATTGTCCAGCTTGCTAGTATCGATCGGACGCACCAAACCTGCTTTGTAAAGGCGCTCAGTGATGTCGCCAGAGGCAGAGATGATGTCGTAGGTGCGGCCGCCCCCAGCGCGGAATTTGGCAAACATTTCGTCGCTGGAGCCAGCATAGGTGGCTTTGACAGTGCAGCCAGTTTTTGCGGTGAATTGATCGGCAAAGGAGGGATCGGTGTAACCTTCCCAAACGATTGCGGTGAGCGTACACCCTGCTGCCTCAGCGGGCTGGGCTGGAAACCCGATGGCGGCCAGTCCCAGCAGTGCGATCACCAGGGTGGTGAGTAATCGGTTCAACATATAGGTATTGGTAAATTGGCAAAGGATTATTTTCAGACGGTGAGGCAGCACCCAAGCAACGGTCAACTAGTCCGCCTTGCCAAAGGTTGTGAAGTGCCAGGGCTTGCGCCGGTCTCCCGTAACATCAAAGGCAACGTGCTTGACAATGGTGTATTCTTCCAGAGCGTAGTGCGACAGGTCTTTACCAATCCCGCTCTGCTTGAAGCCACCGTGCGGCATTTCGCTGCCGATGGGGATATGGTCGTTGATCCAGACTGCACCCGCCTGGATTGCTTTCGCCATGCGCATCGCCTTTTGCACGTTCAGTGTCCAAACGCTAGCAGCCAACCCGTAGGGCGTATCGTTAGCCAGTTCAATGGCTTCTGCTTCCGTTGAGAACTTCTGAATTGTGACAACGGGACCAAAAATCTCTTCCTGGACGCAGTTGGCCTTTTGGGGAGGATTCACAAGGATTGTGGGCGGGAAGTAGAACCCCTCGCTGGGCACTTCGCCGCAGGTGATGACTTCAATCCCCTGCTGACGAGCCTCTTCGACGTAGCCTCTAACTTTATTGAGGTGGGCCAGGCTGGAGAGGGGACCAATGTCGGTGTCTTCATCAAAGGGGTTGCCCACCTTCACCTGCTTAGAGAGTTCTACGAGGCGGCTCAAGAACTGGTCGTAGACTTCGTTCTGCACATAAATCCGCGCTGCGGCAGTGCAGTCTTGCCCAGAGTTGACGTAGGCGCCCACAACTGCCCCTTGTGCTGCCGCTTCTAGGTCAGCATCGGCAAACACCACGAATGGCGCTTTGCCACCTAGCTCTAGTGTGACGCGCTTGATCATGGGGCTAGCCAGTTCAGCCACACGCTTGCCTGTGCGAGTGCTGCCCGTGAAGCTGACCATATTTACATCTGGGTGGGTGCAGATGGCCTCGCCCACCTCAGCGCCCCCGGTGACAATGTTGATCAATCCTTCGGGCAAGCCTGCTTCCAGGGCAATCTCAGCCATGCGGATGGTGGTGATGGGGGTGTTAGGGGCGGGCTTCAGCACGATGGCATTGCCCGCTGCGATCGCCGGAGCAATCTTCCAGGCGGCCATGTTCATCGGGTAGTTCCAGGGGGTAATCGCCCCCACCACGCCGACAGGTTCTCGCCGCAGCATGGAGGTATAGCCGCCGATGTATTCACCTGCCGCTGCTCCTTCCTGCCGCCGACAGATGGAGGCAAAGTAGCGAAAGTTATCGACCGAAAACGGAATATCGCCATTGATGGTGAGCTTAGTGGCCTTGCCTGCGTTTTTGCTCTCTAGCATGGCCAGTTCTTCCGCGTGGCTTTCCAGCGCATCAGCAAATTTCATAATGGCCGCAGAGCGTTCACCGTAGGTCAACTCGCCCCATCCCACCTGAGCTTGCTTGGCAGCAGCAACCGCCCGATCCACATCGGCTTTCGTGCCCAGGGCAACGGTGGCAAAAACTTTCCCGGTTGCTGGGTCAATCAGATCTTGACTGCCAGTGGAGACGCGATCGCCTCCAATCACCATCGGATAATGAATAAACTTTTCGTCCATAAAAACCTCGGGGATAGGGATGCTGACTTAAATTCCTATCAAACACGATCCTGGGCAACAAGAAAGTCATCATTCTGGCCGCCCTCAGTTTCTCATATTGCCTTGATAACGACAGTTTGGGGGAAATCGCTTTACATCAGTTCATAGCTTCATGACATGGTGATCAGGGCATCTTGCCCCCTGAGAAATACCCGTAGAAATCATGTAGACATCATGTTGCGGATGTCAGGCATGACCAACCGTACAAGCCAACCGTACAGAGGTTTCATAACGTGAATTCGGAATAGCAAGGGTTTTGGGGCACCACGCCGGGCGCGGTGCCCCAAAACCCGCTTAACCAGAACTGACGTTTCATAGCCTAGAACCGTAGACTATAGGACTACACGCATAGGTTAGAACCAAGTTTTTTGTGGGAGTTTTTATGGGAATCCCCGCGGCGCGGGGGGGCCCACAAAAAACTTTTTACATTCTAAGAGCGTAGCGCCCTATCAAGCATGTCCGATGTCGAGATGGCTTAATTCCCCTATGATTTTTTGAGTGAGAGAGGCACGGCGTCCGTCTCTGACTCGAAAAGTCATGGGTTAAATCAGCGATGTCCCCCCGATGCTTTTGGGGAATCAGGCCCGCTAACTGTATTGCTGCTGGAGTTTGGCGTGATGCAAGACGACACGAACATGGCAGGGACGTTGCCCCTGATTGCCCGCGCTGAAACCTACCGTGATAGACTTGCGATCGCCACTCCCACAGACACCTTTACCTATCGGGACCTGCTGGAGCGATCGGCACAAATAGCAACGGCGCTGTTGTGCGGGGAGGCGGATCTACAAGAACAGCGAGTGGCGTTTTTAGTGCCTGCTGGTTTTGATTATGTGGCGACTCAGTGGGGCATCTGGCGGGCGGGTGGAATTGCTGTCCCCCTCTGTACTGTCCACCCCCGGCCTGAGTTAGAGTATGCGGTGCTACAGTCAGGTGCGTCGATTCTGGTGGCCCACCCTAGTTTTGCTGAGGTGCTGGGAGCCATTGCCCAGACCCACGCGCTGCGTTTCTTGCTGACCACAGATCCGTTACCCCCTGCAGGGACGCTACCAGAGATTGCTTCCCATCGTCGTGCCCTCATCCTCTACACCAGCGGCACCACAGGCAAACCCAAGGGTGTGGTGACGACCCATGCCAACATTCAGGCGCAGGTGACAAGTCTAGTGGAGGCGTGGGCGTGGCAACAGAGCGATCGCATCCTGCACGTCTTACCGTTGCACCACATCCACGGCATCATCAATGTCCTCACCTGTGCGTTGTGGGTAGGGGCGGTATGTTATATGCTGCCCAAATTTGACGCAGAGGTTGTGTGGCAATGTATCGAGGCGGGAAACTTTACTCTCTTCATGGCAGTCCCAACAATCTACGCAAAACTGATCGCTGCCTGGGAAGCGGCTGGGGACGGAACGGGCCAGCCCAGCCCACGCCAGCAAGCCCGCTCGGCAGCCTGTGCCCAAATGCGGCTGATGGTGTCGGGTTCAGCGGCGTTACCGGTGCAGGTGTTGCAACAGTGGCAGCAGATCAGCGGGCATTTTTTGCTGGAGCGCTATGGCATGACGGAGATTGGCATGGCCTTGTCGAATCCGCTACAGGGCGATCGCCGTGCCGGATTTGTGGGCACACCGCTCCCCGGTGTCGAGGTCCGTTTAATGGGTGAACAGGGAATCGTTCCAGCCGGAACACCAGGAGAAATTCAAGTCAAAGGGCCAGGGGTATTTTTGGAATACTGGCAGAATCCGCAAGCGACTGCAACGAGTTTTCAAGACAGCTGGTTTTGTACGGGAGATTTAGCTGTTGTTGAAGACGGGAGTTACCGCATCCTCGGCAGAATCAGCGTTGATATTATCAAAACCGGGGGCTACAAGGTTTCAGCATTGGAGATTGAGGAAGTGTTGCGGTCGCACCCCTATATCTGCGAATGTGCAGTCGTTGGAGTGCCAGATGCCGTATGGGGAGAACAAGTCTGCGCTGCCCTACTGCTTGAACCGGGAAAAGCGCTGGAACTCGATGTACTCAGAAGTTGGGCCAAAGACTTCTTGGCCGTCTATAAAGTGCCTGCAAGAATCTTAACGGTCCAAGAATTGCCACGCAATGCCATGGGAAAGGTCACGAAACGAGCACTCGTTGAGTTATTTCAACGTGAATTCGGGATAAGCTGAAACCCTTGCTGTTCCGTGCGCGACGCGCACGGAACAGCAAGGGTTTTGGGGCACCGCGCCGGGCGCGGTGCCCCAAAACCCGCTTAACCCAAACTGACATTGCCTTACTCGCTCAATTGCTCTAAAAAGGTCTGTACTTTTCCGTCGGGCCACAACACCACCCGGATCACGGCTCGTCTTTGCCCCTGCAGCGGTGCCACAAACACATCCCCCAGCAGCGGCATTCCCGTCCGGTCCACCAGAGTGCCTGCTGTTGCTCCTAGGGGAGTAATTTGAGCCACAGTACCATCGGGAGCCACTTCAATCTGGTATTCAAGCGCCTGACTAACATTTGGCTGTGGTTGCCAGCGTTCCTCAAAGTAGGTCTGGGCCTGCTGCACCTGGGGAATGCTGGGCAAATTTCCCTGGCGGGCGATCGCATCTGGTGCTGTTAAAGGTGCTGCTCCACTCGCCACGGCTCCATCAGTCGCTGTTCCACTGGTTGTTATGCTCTCAGGTACACTGGCAATGCCACTGCCTACTGCTCCACTTGCTGGGAGCTGATTCAACTCCGGAATCTGGACTGTTTGTGACTGAGGCAGGGCTGGAGCGGGTGCCGCTTGCACCCGCGGTCGCATGGGTTGCGGCACCTGTCCCTGGGGCGGTTGAGGTTGGGGAACTCTGCGCGTGGCGACGGGCGGCAATGCAAAGGATGCGGGCGGCGGTGGCACCACCACATTGGGCTGTGGGGCTGCCCCTGCCGGCAGACGGGGTGTGGCTTTGCCCTCAGTTGCAGGAGCGATCGCTGCTGGCCCCCCTGGGGGAGGCAGGGCTGCCGGGTTTGGCAGGGCACCAGCAGGGGGCGACGGAGAACCTGATAAATCTGCCGATGGTACGGGGAGTACGCCTGCTGGGCTAGGAAATTCGCTCATGGGCTGATTTTCGGTAGGCTGACCGCTAGTGGCCACCTGGGTGGCGGCAGGTTGGCCAATATCGTTGATAAAGCGAGCCAGAGTTGCTGTTGCCCCAACTGCCAGCACAATCCCTGCCACCGATCGCAACCAGCGCCCTCGGTTCCCCTGACGGCCTGCATGCTGCCCCCCCGGCAGGGCGATCGCTTCTTCTGAGTAACTATCCAGCGCATTGGCCAAATCAAACAACTGGGTGACACTCAACCGCACCGTTGGCCCCGACTCCGGTGTTGCCAGTGTTCCCAACAACAACTCGTGGCTGAGTAAGCCCAATGGCCGTACTGCTATGCCCTGGGACGCCTCAGCCAGTGACATCCCCTCCAGGTCTGCAGCAGGCAAAGGCAGTATGGTTGCAGTCGGGCGATCGCGCCCTTCCCCAACCTTCTCTAAATCCGCCGCTGATGGCAGTAGCTGCTGTAGTGCCGGGCTCAGCCTCACGGCATCAGGGTCGAGCAACTGTTGCACGTAGCGCCCAACCACTTCACACAACGCTTCTAACTGGGAGCGATCGCCCTGCACGACCACCTGCTGCTCGGTCGGCAACTTCGGATCGTCAAAATGCAAGGAAAAGCGAACGTTTTTCATCACCTGTCGATCCGTCCAACGGGACAGCACAGACCCAGTTGCTGCAATTTCTAGCGTGCAGGTGGGTGGGGTGTATCGACGTAGGACAGCAGTGGGCATGGGCGGTGAGGGGTGAGGTGGGCATGAGAGGTGCGGCATTGGGTTGAGTGGAGTCTGGTGCGCTATTCCTTGGCGCGGTCAAGCAGCGCCAGCCAGAGCCGACGAGCACCGTTAGGCGCACTATAAAACAACAGATCAATGAGCAATTTCAGAGCCAGGTGGGTGAGCTGATCGGAGGTCGGCATCTGATCTTCTTCCATACGCTCCTGGTAAAAGTTCGTGAACCGATCTAAATAATCGCCCAGGAGCGCCGCTTGGTGGGGGGCGCGGCCCTGCTCGGTAAGTTGCTCTAGCAGGGTGACTGCTCGGCGAATCAGGTCCTGGTGCTCGGTCGTTAACCGAGCAACAATCAGGACTAGTGCTCTGGCCTCCTCCACATCCAGCCGTTTGCGCCCCTGCCCTTTGCGGAGTGGACTGGACTGCCGCAACCGCCACAGGGCAACCCGATCGGCAACCACCTCTGCCAAATTCAGCTGATCGGCTGCTTGCAACATTTGCTCTGAGCCGATATTTGCCAACGCCTCCAATGCTAACAACACCAGGTCAAGCTGAGCCTTGATGTTGTCAAGCTGCACTGGGTCAGGCGATCGCAGCAGAGGCAAGTCTTCCAGGGATTTGTGGGTAGACAGGTGGGTGGGCAGGTTCACAACAGCCATAGATTCACAATAAGGGCTGGGGCCAATGCTGAGCGGGCGGTTACCAGACTTGAAACCAGACGACTAACCCGATGAACAGAGTTCCCCTCACTATCCTCACCTAAATTGCTCCCCACGACACATTTGGAGGTTGGGCTAAATGCTGTCAAAAGTTCTAGAATGCCTGTCAAGTCAGCATTCCAGAACTTTTGACAGCTTCGCCAATTCGCTAAACTGGTCTCACCTATAGTTCAACCTCAACAGTTCAACCTCAACAGTTCAACCTCAACCGCAAGAAATCAA
>DVEB01000194.1 GCA_015295905.1 Synechococcales cyanobacterium M55_K2018_004 | reverse complement strand
GCGCGGTGACCCAAAACCCTTTTAACTAGAACTGACGTTAGTGACTAATTTTTTGAGGGGGGGATGCGCTTCACACGTCCCCCCCTCAAACCATCTTATTGGGTCTTATTGGGTCAACCAATCGTTAGTGCTTAGCGCCACGATAGCGCATCTGTCGCTTGAGGGAGTAGTGCTGGGCAAAGCTGGGAATGTCACCCCGATGCCCCATCACAATCACCGTGTCTCCCTCCTGTAGGAGAGTGTGATGAGGAGGGTTGATGATCGTCGTGCCATCCCCCCGGCGCAGAGCAACAACGATAAACGTGCCTTTCCCTCGCACTTCTAAGTCACTCAAAGCCCCTCCAATCAGGAAAGAATCAGAGGGAATTGCCAGTTCTTCAAGCTGCACATCCAGTTGAGACAGCAGTTCATTGAGGGTGTTGGTACCATCGTTGGCATCCAGCAGGTCGAGGGCTGCCGGATGACGAATCATGTGAGCCATGCGGAGTGCCCCAATCGTAGCGGGTAGCACAATGTGATCTGCACCTGCTAGCCGCAGCTTACGCTCGGTGCTGGGAAACTCACCCCGCGCCAGAATGACCAGATTGGGATTGAGTTCTCGAGCCGTCAGGGTAATAAAAACATTGGCCGCATCATCGGGAAGCACTGTTGCTAGGTAACTAGCACGTTGGATGCCTGCCATTTGCATCACGTCCTCATCGGTCGCATTGCCTACCAGCACTAGGTAACCTAATTCCTGTGCTTCATTGGTGCGATCGGTGCTGGAATCAATAATGACAAAGGGTTGTTTGAGGTCATGCATTTCCCGCGCCAAAATTTGCCCCATCCGCCCAAAGCCACAGATGACGACATGGTTTTGCAAGGTCTCGATTGCCTTAATCATGCGGGTAAAACCAAGTGCTCGATTGAGTTCTCCTTCTGTCACCATCTGGACAATGCCCCCAACAATATAGACCGCAGCAGAAGTCCCTGCAATAATGACAAAAATTGTAAAGATGCGCAGCGAAGGACTAGTGATGGGACGAACCTCTCCATAGCCCACCCCAAAGATAGTGATCACTACCATGTAAACGGAATCTAGCAGTGACCAGCCAGCCGCCACATAGCCAGCGATCGCCACGATAATGGTAATGGCAAAAAAAATTGCCCCAGTCAGAATGCGGCGGAACGAGTTTTGCATAGCAGCACTCAGATAAGGCTGAAGGAATGCCGAAATGAAACTATATTCTTGCACAGTACCGCGATCGCAGCATGTGATTTCCACATCTACGCAGTGAGTGTGGCGTGAGGCTTTTTGTTCCTGTTGCGTGATTCAGTCCAAGACGGTCAAGCTAAAGTTGATACAGATGATCTCGAATTCATGTTAACGCGGTGAAGTTGGCTCAGCCAAGCACTACTTTTTTAATAGAGTTCTGTCCTGAGTTGAGTGGGATGCTTTGGGGGATGCCTCTAGCGAGTGGGGAAAT
This sequence comes from Synechococcales cyanobacterium M55_K2018_004, assembly GCA_015295905.1. Taxonomy (GTDB): domain Bacteria; phylum Cyanobacteriota; class Cyanobacteriia; order Elainellales; family Elainellaceae; genus DVEB01. The sequence continues at coordinate 19,591 of DVEB01000194.1, read as the reverse complement.
CGGTAGAGATTCAACTTTTGCTTCAAGATCCACCAGAAGAAGGGCAGATCTTCAATCAGATAGCGCCGCCAGAGTCGCCGTGGTTCAACCAGGAGGCGATAGAGCCACTCCAAACCAACTTCACTCATCCACTTGGGCGATCGCGGTTTCTGCCCAGCTTCAAAGTCGATCGCCGCCCCAATCGCCAGAAAAATTCGAATATTGGGCAGTTGGCTACGATATTTTGCGATCCATTTTTCCTGCTTTGGTGCGCCTAACCCCACGGCCACAACAGTTGCGTCCGATTGCCGAATCATATCCACAATTTTTTGACACTCCACTTCATAACGTTCGAAACCAAACGGTGGAGAATAGCACCCGACAACCATCTCCCGCCCTACCCGTTGATTGATGCGGGATTGTGCTCGTTGAGCAACCCCTTCAACTGCCCCCAGCAGAAAGATTTTGATCGCATCGTTGTTTCGATGGTAGTAGCAGAATTCGGGGAGCAAATCAGAGCCGGAGATTTTTTCCTTAATCGGCATCCCAAGAAAATGAGATGCATAAATTAGAATTTTACTGTCGCAGAGTCGGTAGTCAGCTTCTTGATAAATTCGGTAAAAGTCCGGATCGCGCTGAAGCTTCACTAGATGATCGACATTGGGAGTAAACACAACACCATGTTCAAGACGCTCGAGTAATTCTTGCCTTGAGAGGTTATTGATCCGGATATTTAGTATCGTCGCGTCCACCATTCTGCATACCTCTCATCTCGGCCCTGGCTCACCAGGAAAGCTGGTGACACTAAATACAAGCACTCCAAATACAAGCACGCTAATGAAGGCAATATTCAAATGAATTAAGTCAATGACTTAACAAGATAGACTCTTAAGCATGAAAGAATACTATCGGCAATTATCTATAGAGTCAAGAAAATACAATTCCCATCTTTGCCAACTTCCTACCCTAGGAGCAATCTAAATATCAAGTCTCAAGAAGGCGATCGCACTCATCTTCAGTAAGCTAAGACCAGGAATAGCTTAAGAATAGAGCAAACTCCTTGACCGCAAATTTACCGCAAAGAGTAGATCAAAACAGCAAAGCATCAGGAATAGATTTCGCAGAACTGTGACATAGGATAACTTCGACAATCGAATGAAACTCAACAATCGAATAAAACATAGTTTACAAAGCGATTGAATGACACAATCGACACAACTGTTGAGTTAATAGAGTGAGCAGAGCAGCGCACACTCATTCCAGTTTGGCTCAAATAGTCAACATCCAATGGTAGATACGATACGTCTCGCCCATTCTACAGAGTTGAAAGTGAAGGGTGAGAAGCAAAGAAAGATACCAAAATGTGCCTTGTACCTATTAGACCTTGCAGCAAAACTTGAGAGAAATGCGGATGATGTGAAACCTAGCTAAACTATAACGAAACAGAAATGATGCATCCCCCTTCACAATCACCTCTGTTAATTTGTCTCTGAAGAAGGCTGAACAAACGCGGATAAAAAACCATTGAAGGCTGAACAAATGAACCTAGATGAAGTTGCTAGATTCAGTTTAGGAAAAATATGCACTAGGTAAATCAAATTCGCTAATGACCAGAATCTATCAATCAAATTTCAACTAAATTTCAACTAAGCCTGATAAATCTCAGAAGATTCTAACCATAAACGCCTTAGTCTTACCTCCTCCAAAAAATATTCTCACCTAATACTCTCACAGCACCGAAGGCTTTCTCCGTGTTTCTACGGTACTTCATGAAAAAAACACAATCTTTTTTCACGACATTAGAATATCTTTAAAGTTTTTTCGTGCTGGACTTCTGATACGGATTCCGCATGACACGGGATTAGGGTGATTGAAGCAGATCAATTGGCCAGAGCAGGAGATCCCTCAGATGGGGTGGGGGGATTTGTTGATAGCGATCGCCCATGAGTTGGGCAACTCCTAGCTTCACCCACCCCCGCAGATGCGGCAACCCCCACAGTGCCAAGCGCCGCTGTCGCAGAACTTGCCCGAACGTAAACGGCTGAATGGCGCTGAGCAGCGGTGTAAAGGCTGCAGGGATCATCACCCCCCACTCTGCTTCCAGAAAACGCAGAGTTTTCAGCAGTGTGACCCAACTGGCGTGGTCGGGCAGGAGTGCCTGGATGTGAGTCGGGTCAAGGCGATCGCCCCACTGTTGCAAGACAAAGGCTAGGTCGAGTATCCACTGCAAAATTGGCCCAGTTTCAGGGCGATGCCCCAGCATATGTACGACCAGGTGAACCATCATGGCATCGGGGGATAGGATCTTGATGCTTGGGGCCTTCAGACGGCGGGGGTGGATTTGGCAATAGATGGCACTGTCTTCCTTCCCTTCAAACAAATGGATGCGATGGTGGACATCACACAACATCCCCATCCCATTCCTCAGATAGATGGCATCCGTTGTCGCCTTCTCTGGTTCCTCAACAAAACCCAGAGAGGCGATCGCCTGAGTAAAGGGAGAGAGTTCCTCGGGGGCGATGGCAAAATCAATATCGCCCATCATGCGCATACCCAGATCTGGATAGAACGAATCTGCCAGCACAACCCCCTTCCACAGCACAGGTGTAATTCCAGCAACCGATAATTTCTGCAAAATTCCGTCCAGCGTGAGGAGGCGGACTGTGTTGGCTGCTACAGTTTCATGGTACGTATCAAGGAACCATTGCCGGAAAGGTTGTGGGACAAGCTCTGCCAGCCTCAGACAAGACAACGCAGATCCGACGAGTGGCGTGAGGCGGTGGAAATGCATGGTTGAGAAGCACTCTCCCCATGTTTGGGCTGATGCGCCAGCCAGGGTAGGTCGAACCTGTTCGAGCGTCCTGGTTGCATCGCGGCTTGCATGGTTTGCATGAACCGATAGACACACCTGAATTAGGGCATGAGAGAGGGCAAGGGATGCCATTTTAGAGTTTGGTAGCGAATTTAGATGATAGAGGTTTAAGGATGCAATATCCCAAGGTAAGGGGTTCCACTATAATTACTTACCCTCTAGGGAGGGTAGGGGGTGAAACCGAGAGAAACCGGGCATTCCCCCAATAATGACGCGCCCTTGGTGCTCAACCCAGGCATGGGCTTCCAAAGCCCCCGCAGCCGACTTTGCAACCCCAATTCGCAGTTCGCAATCACACCCATGCTGGTGCAATAACGCCTGAGTTGTGAGGGCACGCGCGAGGCACAAAACGCCCCCTGGCATTCGCCAACTAACCACTTCAACGGCCCATACGACCTTCTGAATAACGGCTGCACTATTAGACTGACGTCGCTGTCCTAGAGGATATCGCTTGCTGAGCCAACGACGCAGGGTTTGAAAAGGCAACAACCACAGGCCCAGCCGAATAGCCGCCATCAGCATTGCCGTGTGTCCCAGAAGCCTGAGGTCAGTCGCAGAGAGCGCCTGGAGTTTTTGCCACACCTGCTTAACGGATTTCAACGAGTCCTGCATGGCTGAGGTCACTCAAAAGCGCTTTTAGATCGCGATCGCACTGGTCAAACTCCACCTCATACTGGCTGAGCAATGCCTGTCGAATTTCGGCGACGGAGATCGGCTGTTGAATTAGGTTCCAGATGCAGGAACCGACCTCATTTAAGCCATAGTAGAGACCCGACTTGAGGCTGAGAATGACCACTTCACCCGCCAATTCAGAGGCCACCAGTTCAGAGGTTGCTACAATTTGTGTTTGATCAGTCAGGGGTGTTTCTGAAAGAGCAGTCATACCGCAGGTTAACAAAACAACGATGACAAAACAAAGCGCTCAGGGATTTAATGATGCGGTTGAACCCTATGCCCACTGTAGGAAGCATGAGGCAGCAGCGGTAACGCATCATGGGGATCTTATTTTTAGTGAGCGCACAGAGATTGCTCTTGCTGTACTATGTCAGAGAATTTTTGGGACAGCACTGATTTGATAGGGCATTTCATCAAAACTTCACTACGGGTCACCGTACTACTCCTTAACCCTACCGTCAGTTCTGGTGAAGCGGGTTTTGGGCAGCGTGCAATGCCCCACAACCCTTGCTGTTCCGTGCGCGTCGCGCGGGAACAGCAAGGGTTTCAGCTTATCCAGAATTGACGTTATCCGTAGTTGCTCGATGCTAATCAGAACGTCCGGAGGGCCTCGGGTTTAGTGTCCTCCATCTGCGATCGCCACGACTGGGCGTATAGCCCATTCTTTGCCAGCAGTTCTCGGTGAGTTCCAGACTCTACGATGTTGCCAGCACGCATAACGTGAATGATATCTGCCCGCATTGCCAGCGTGAATCGATGGGTAATCACCACGGCAGTGCGCCCCTCCGCCAGGGTACGAAACCGATCAAGCCAGTCCGCCTCGGCCCAAGGGTCCATGGCACTGGTCGGCTCATCCAGAATAATCAGGGGAGCACGGCGCAGAAAGGCACGGGCAAGGGCGAGCCGCTGCCACTCACCCCCACTCAGGTCAGTGCCGCCGGGAAACGCTTTGCCCAACTGAGAAGCATAGCCCTGAGGCAGGCGGGCAATCCGGTCGTGGATGCCTGCGTCTTTAGCAGCTTGCTCTACTTGCTGCTGCGTCGGGTGAGAGGCGAGGTCTCCTAGGCGAATATTGTCGATGGCGGTCAGGTGGTAAGGTGTATAGTCCTGAAACAGGACAGAGATCATCTGGCGCAAGTCTTGCACGGCAAACTCCCGCAGGTCAATGCCGTCCAGTTCAATGCTGCCACTTTGGGGATCATAAAACCGACAGAGTAGCTTGACCAAGGTACTCTTCCCGGCGCCGTTGTCGCCCACCACGGCCACCACTTTTCCCGCCGGCAAGGTGAGGTTGAACTGCTGGAGGACGGGGCGATCGCTCCCCGGGTAGGTAAACGTCACCCCTCGCAGACGAATGCCCTGCTGGATGCGGGGAGGAACCGGCTTGGGATGAACTGGGTCAGTAATGGCTGGCTGTAGTTTGAGGAAATCAAACAGGTTATTGAGATACAAACTGCTGGTATAGATTTGCCCTAGGTTGCCCAAGACCGCACGCATTAGTCCCTGCCCCCGGCTAAATGCTTGGTAGAACAGCGCTAAGTCTCCCAGCGTCATCGTCCCTATCAAAACCTGACGGCCAACCCACACCAATGCTACACCAGAGCAAAAGAGCGTAACCATGCCCGCAAATAAGCGTCCCAAGCTCTGCTGTTGCACCAGTTGCATCTGTTCCCGGTAAAGGCGGCGGCGAATTTGGCGGTAGGCATCCCGAAAAAATGGTCCCAGATTAAATAGACGCACCTCCGCTGCCATCATCATGTGAGTCAGCGCAAGTTCGTAGTATTGTAGGCGGCGGCGATCGAGAGTGGTTTTTTCCCACCAGCGATGGTGGCGCCGGTTGAGCCGCAGCATCACATAAAAGGCGGGTAACGTGCTGGCAAACAAAACGATGGGTAACCACACGCCATAGGGCAACAAAACTGCTCCCATGGCCAGCAGAGTCACGCTGTTTTGCAGGGCACTGCCGCTGTTTTCTAGCACAGCGAGAGACTGACCACTGGCATCACTGGTGGCACGGGTAAGCCGGTCGTAGAACTCCGAGGACTCGTAAACGGCGTAGTCTACTTCGGTAGCCTTGTAGTGGATCAGCCCAGCAATATGGTCTCTGAGTTGCTCTGATTGGGCTGTGCGGACCCAACTACCTAGCCCTTGCAAGAGTTCAGTGAGCAGTAGGACGAGGGCCATTGCTCCAGCCGGGAGAATAACTGGGGCGATCGCCGCCCAGGAAACCCCGTTTCCTGCTACCACGACTAGGCCATCGACTAAGGCGCGGGTCAGCAAAACCGTTGCGACGGGCAACACCCCCTGTGCAACCAACAGCACGACCCAGGCCACAGTCCACAGGTGCGATGCCTGCCAGACCAGGTGAAACACCTGGGGCAGTTGGTCTAGGTTGCGTATTGTGGTGCGTAGTTTGCGAGTCAGGGAAAATTGACGCGGCGACGAAGACATGGGCGATCGCAGTCCTCAAGTGATTTGAACAGAATCCTCACGCAGGGGTAGAACGGAATGGCTGAACAACCTGGGTAAAATGCTGCTCAACACAACGGGCGATCGCCTCTAACTCTGTCAGTGCTCCAGAACGTTGCAAGTAGTAGAGCGGAACACGACGTACCAGTTCTGTGCAGCGTTGAAAATGGGTAGCCATGCCCACCATCTCCAGCATCTGCTGGCCAAAGCGAGCGCAATACCAATTTCGCATCACGGCTGCCAGCGCAGATGAGGCAGTCAGAGGTGCAATTTCGAGCGTATCGCCAAATCCTAAAACGTAAATGGCCCGGAGCGGCACAGGCTCCAGCGAAAACCCCTGACTGTAGCGATGGGCATACTTGTCAAAATCGGGATGCAACCGGGGCAATTTGGCAGGCTGATGCCCCAACTGAGTGGCTGCATCGGCCCACAGCTTGAGTTGCGGATAGCCGGGGAACACCATCAGAGGATAGGTTGGCGGTGAACTGGGCGAGCGGCAATCGATGGGCAACTCAAAGGCGGCAATGTCGTCGGAGAGGACGCGATAGCCCCGTGCCATCAGTGCAGCAGCCGTGGTGGACTTACCCATACCGCGATCACCCACAAACAGCAAGGCTTCCCCATCAATTTCCACTGTGCTGGCATGGAGGGTCATCAGCCCCCGCTGGTGCAACAGCGTACCGAATGCTGCACCCAGCAGGAAAAGACGAACCATCTGGGGATCGGCCTGGGGCAAAAGATCCACAACAATCTCCCGACCATTTTTGACTAGGAAGGTACCGGCTTCTTCCCAAAACAGGTAGGCTGCCATCGGGGTGATGTGACATAGGCAACGGCTCTCAGTAGGTTGCAAAATGGGAGTCACAATTGGTTGATGGAACAGTTGAACCTCAGCCGTAATTACATCAGTTGCCACCAGTTCGGGGAGCGGCAACTCAGAGTCAAGAGTGAAACCGTAGGCCGTGTAAAAGCCCATTCTTATGTTGGGTGAACAGCAGTGGAGAAAGACTAAGGAGCATATAAAAGGAAGCAGCCAATGGTTGGCTGCTCTCCTGAACGCTGCTGAAGCAGATTAAAATCTGAAGACTTATCCTCAGGAACACAGAGAGGCTCCCCAGTTGGGGTGAGTCATACCATTCGGGTTCTTGTTGCACTTGGTTCCTTTGTCCCCATCAGTCCCATCTGCGCCAATGAGTGCGTCGCTATACCACTGACGATCACCCAGGGTAATTTTTTCGACGCTCCCGTAAATCGATAACTTAGGAGAAGAGTAAATTCGCTTCAAGAGAACCCTCCAAGACTTCAGAGTGATTGAGCTAGACACTCTCTATATAGCTGAAGCCATTCAAAAAGGGCAAGCTACGACGGAAGAATTTGTCTGTTCTTCACAATTATAGGTGGTGAAATTACTGAGCAATCAAGCAGCCATTCTATCTCAGAGGAACTTTGAATCTGGCTCCCCTTTTCCCCAGTTGGGAGAAGGGTTGCGGGATGAGGGCGGCTCAGCACTCAGAAAATAACCTGAGTGGCTACATTTGAATTAAGCAATGCCCGCTGTTGATAAAGGGTATCCTGTTACTAGCCAAGTCGGGAAATGCGATCTGAGTGTGCGTTTTGCGAAAGATGATTTGCGAAGTTTAACCAAAGGGCCAACGATAGGACAAGCCAGACCGAAGGAATCTCCCCTCCTGATGGTCGAGACTTGTAAGCCTCGTAAGCGCGGTGCAGCGCTGGGAGATTGACGTAGGGCTGAAACTGCTCTACCTCCTTGACAAGCACTTGTTCCAGGCGATCGCCCTCCAACTCGCGCAAACCCCGGTCGAAGTTTGAGGACAGGTCGCCCTTGCTATCACGCCAGCATACCTCTGGCGGCAACAGGTTCACCATTGCGCGACGCAGAAACATACGCGATAAGCCATTTTCAAGCCGTTGCTCAGACGGAATAGCAAGGCATAACTGCACCACCCGCCGATCGGTAAATGGAAATCGGCTTTCGATGCCAAAGGCCGCAGAGGCTTTGTTAGCAACCTCTAGCCCTATCGGAATATCGCCCGACACTAGATTGAGATAGTGTTTCTGTCGGGAGGGGCGTAGTCCAGGAAAGGTGGATTGTTTTTCAAGCGCTTGCAGGCGATCGCACAGCCCAATTCGCTGGGCAAACTCTGGATTCGTGGTGGCACGCAATCTTCGGGTGGGTTCTGGGTAACCAAGCAACCATCGACGGAACCGCAGGACAGGCTCAGGGATGCGGGGACGAATACCGCCATTCCAGGCATAGTCCCAGAACAGTGACCAGAAGGAGACATGGGGCGATCGCTGGACTGTTCCCTGGATCACCTGAGCCAGCTTAATCCATCGCAGGGAATGAGCTAAGTCTTCCCGGTATGACCACCCATGATAGACCACGTTGTCTCCCAGGTAACCATCCAAAAAGACCCGCACCCCCTGCTGCTGTGCTGCGGTATACAGTCCCCAGTGGATATAGAGATTTGGCGTGCAAAACGGCTCATCCTGGTGCCACAACACACGCTCCAGTTCGGTCAGGGGGCTGAGCGCACTGGCATCGACAAAGGTAGGCTCTAGCCCGCCCTGCCTTAAAACGGCATTGATAAACGGTCGTTCGTCACATTCGGGTGTCGCGTCAAAAATTGCCGAGAAGGTCTTGAGAGGGGGACTTTGTTGCTGAGCCAGGAGCAATCGCGCTAAACACACAATTGATGACGAGTCGAGACCGCCACTCAGAGTCGAACCAAGCGGGAATGCACTGCGTAGACGACACCGCACTGCTTCGGTGAAGACCTCTAGAAAGGCATCTGCATAGTCCTGAGGAGACTTTAGCCGCAGATCAGTCCGGGGGTCAGGAGTCCAGTAGGTGCGCAACTGTAAGCCCGCCGCCTTGACGGTGAGGGAATGGGCAGGGGGTAAGCGCCAGATGTGTTGATAGAAGGTGTTGCATTTGTCTGCTAAGCAAACTTCTAGGTACTCTCCAATTTTTGCTTCATTCAACTGACGAGGCACTTCAGGACAACAGAACAGTGCCTTGATTTCGCTGGCAAAGCGGAATACCCGCCCTACAGTGCAGTAATAAAATGGCCTGACTCCAAAGATATCCCGCGCACAAAAGAGCGTTTGCTGTTGGGCATCCCAAATAGCGAAGGCAAAGTCTCCCAGGAGTTTTTCGGGGCAGGCTTCCCCCCAACGCTGGTAGGCCGCTAATATGAGGTCACTGTCGGTCAGTTTTTCCGCTGGATAGTGACGCAGATCTAAGGTTTCAATCAGTTCCTCCCGGTTGTCGATCCGAGCATCAGCAGTGATAGTGAGCCTCCCCCGTGTCATAGGCAGTTGCTCCAGCAACGACTCTGGGGTGGTCCACAGCATACGGTGTCCTAGCCCGATCGCCCCTTCACACCAAATTCCATGCCCATCGCCGCCTCGATGCGCTAAGGTGTCTATCATGCCAGACAGGTGTGCGCAATCAACCGGGCGATCGCTTCCATAGTTATAAATTCCGGCGATCGCACTCATGGGTCATAGCCCCGCTAGACTAGGAGTAATCATAGCAGCGATTTCAAATCTGCTCAGCAGAGTTGCGTTCTTCATGCCTTTCGCCCCCCTTGCGATCGCACTTCTGAACTGCATGGGTTAAACTGCGTTAATTCATCCTACGAGAGCGGCGAACGTTCTGAATATTACTCCAGCAATATTTGCAGATATTTTTGTGACAATTGTCTTGAAAGTCAAGAGATACCGAGAGCAATCAGCAATTCTCAGTATGAAAATGGCTTTGTTGCATGAATATCTTAAACCCTTGTGCAGTAGAGATTGTCAATTGGGATTAGTTATTGAGAAAATCTCGTGTATCAAGGCTTTCAGGCGAAAGTCGACCTAATCATGCAACAAAGGCTATGAAAATTAGAAGTGGGATGTTCGCACCCTGCGGGTGCGAACATCCCACACTAGAAGTCCAAAATGAGAATTGCTGGAGAGCAATGTTGGACGGGTCAAGGGGTATGACAGAATGATAGTGCTGATTATCCATGCTAATGACTTCTGTCTCTTCTCGATGAGAACCTGACTGACCTTACTAAGGTGAAGGGGCATTGCCCCTTCACCTCTCGGTTTCATGTTGCAGTGTCTATCGACACCTCTAAGCAGGATTCCACCGAAGAATTGTTCCGAACGCTAAGTTCACCCCATATAAACGCCCATCTGGTCCCATCTCCATATCCACGATAAATGGGATATTTGCATCAAACAGCTGGACGTTTGTGATGTTTCGATTGCTATCAAATGTGGCAGCGTAGATAGTACCATTCACGATATCTCCAAACATCAACGTGTCACTGTTGATGAAGTCACCGACAAAGATGGCAGTTGCAAAGTCAGGTGCACCGTGAGTACGCGCCAGGAGAGGGAACACTGCGGGTGAGTCGTCGGGATTATTACGGTTGCCATTGGCATAGAAGGCGATCGCCTGACTCAAACGACTGTAGACACCTGTTTGGGCAGGTCCCTCGAAGTAGGGCCAACCAAAGTTAGACCCAGCTGGACCGGAGTTGATTTCTTCCCATGACCCCCAACCCACATCACCAATTACTGGCAGGGTGGTGATTGGGTCAAATGTAAAGCGGAAGGGATTGCGCAGACCCAACTGAAAGACTTTGGACTGGTTGCTATTCGGATCGTCCGCTTCAAAGAAGGGATTACCAGGGACCCCCTGACCCGTTATGGGGTCAATTCGCAACACTTTACCCGAAAGGTTGTTGATATCCTGGACCCTCACAGTTCTTGGATCCATGAAGTTGTAGGAAGTGCCGTCTCCGTTAGTAACGTAGAGATAACCATCGGGGCCAAAGAGGACTTGGCCAATGGTGTGGGACTCGCTGTCCCCCGCGAGATAATCTCGAATGTTTTGATTCTGAAGGCCCAAGGAAGCAGGGATTTCGGGATCATCTGGGAAATTATCCTGGTTGCCAACTTCAATTTGATCGGCAGGAGCGGTGATTGAACCGCCCACAATACCGGAGGGTGGGATTGCATTGTTACCTGTGCTATTGCCGCCAGGTTCACTGGTGTAAGCCCAGATACTGTTGTTTCCAAGTAACACCACCTTGCTTGTTGGGTCAGCCACCATAGTTTCTGGGTTTACCGTCACCCGTACTAATCGGGCCGGACGATTACCATTGCCATCAGGCCCTGCCAGTCCAGTCTGTCCTGCGGTTGCTACCGGATCGTCATAGGTATATAACAAGTAGACGTAAGGCATAGCTGGAAAGTTAGGATGGACTGCGAGCCCTAGCATCCCCCGATCCCGCGTATCGTTGACTTCATTTGATAAATCGATCAGTGGAGCAGTCCGAAGCACACCATTATCAACAACTCTGACAATGCCGTTCTTTTGGGCAACGAGCATGTATCGTCCATCAGGTGTCCAATCAAACGTCGTGGGCTGAGATAGTCCCGATACAACTGTCTGCCGAGTGAAAGTGCCCAAGCTCAGGTCATTGTCCAAAATCGTAATTGTGGACTCGAACCTGCTTCCTAACGCAGCACCGGTGGAGTTGCTCAGAGTAACAAAAAAGTTTTCAGTACTCTCAATGATGGCATCATCCAAAATCGGTACGGTGATCAGTTGAGCAACTTGTCCTGGGGCGAAGGTAAGCGTGCCAAAAACTGGAGTATAGTCCAAATTGGCGATCGCGGTACCGTTCCTAGTCGTGAAGTCTACAGTTGCCGTACCAGAGACATCGCCACTGCGGAGCACAGTGATCGTGGCTGTGGGTACTCCCTCTGATATCACGATGGAAGTCTCACTGATCGAAATCGTTTGAGGCCCATCATCATCCACGATCGTGATCAGCTGCGTCCTGGGCGCTCTAAGGGTCCCAGAACTAGGATTTTGTATGCCAATGGCGAAGGTCTCGTTGCCCTCCACGAAGCTATCATTCACAATTGGAATTGTGAATGTTTTTGCCGTCTCACCAACTTCAAAAACGATTTGCCCCGTGTTAGCCCTACCATTCAAGGCTGGCGTAATGTAATCAATCCCAGCCTGTGCTGATTCCCCACCAATTTCATTGGTGGTATATTCCACTGTCATTCGCTCCTGAACATTTCCTGTACGAACAACGGTCACTGTGACTCCACCAGCAGCCTCACTAACAAAGATTGTGGAGTTATCTTGCAACGCAAACCTTGCTCCAACAGGGACAAACTCGAAATAGTTGATGTTGTAGGAACCATCGATAATATCGAGCCTCACCTCATAGGTACGAGCTTCTAGGAATAGGTCATTGGCAACTTCATCAGTCCAAGATTGCCATCCGCCCGTACTGCTAAAACTCAGGGTGGCTTGGGATTGTCCATCCAGGGAAATTCTCAGAATATTAATAAACCCATCCTGATTAGAGGCTACCCGGGCAACCAAGTCATACATACCTGAGGTGGGGATCGTCACAGAGTAAGTCAACCACTCTCCCGGTGCTGTCCATCCCACGTTGAAGCCACCGCCCACATCGGTGGTCACTTCAATGTCCACAGCCTCTGTGGGACGATACGCTCCTCCTATATTCACTGCTGTCGTATCAAAGGCCGTCACAAAATCCTCGGCCTCGACGCGAATCACTCCCGGTGTGGAAGGTGGTGGCGTCCCCACAGTTGCCGTAAAGCTGCCAATCGCCCCTGCAGCCACGGCATTGCCACTGGCATCTAACACCGCATCAGCTACAACACTCACCGTGTAGGTGCCATTGTCTTCACTGTCCCAACTGCCTCCCGGTGCACTGATGCGATAGGTAGCAGTGCGAGGGCTGCCATTGCTGGAATTGCTCAGACTGACCAAGGTCGCTGGTTGACTAAACCCGTTTGGGCCACTCACCACTACATCCCCATCGCCAAGACTGCTCACGGCGATGGCGCGGTCGTCAGTGTAGATGACTGTGAAGTCGTAGGTGCTGGTGTTGGCAAGAATAAGACCTGGGGTTCCCAACGTGGCAGTGGGGGCAGTCGTATCCGCAGTGGCATCTCCCACCCGGACAAACTCAAAATAGTTCACATTGTAGGTGCCACCCACAATGTCCAGCCTGACAGTATAGGTTCCCGCTTCTAACACCAGTCCCGTAGTGGTCGCATCAGTCCACGACTGCCACCCCCCGGTGCTGCCAAAACTAAAGCTGGCCAGGGATTGCCCAGCCATCGATATGCCCAGAGTATGCGGTCCAGCGGCTGCAGAAGCCACCCGTGCGGTCAGGTTATAGGTGCCTGAGGTGGGGATCGTCACAGAGTAAGTCAACCACTCTCCCGGTGCTGTCCATCCCACGTTGAAGCCACCGCCCACATCGGTGGTCACTTCAATGTCCACAGCCTCTGTGGGACGATACGCTCCTCCTATATTCACTGCTGTCGTATCAAAGGCCGTCACAAAATCCTCGGCCTCTATCCTGACAAGAACTGAGTTGAAAGTTTCTTTAATCTGGTAATTGAACGCGAAACTCGACTCAATATCACCAGTGCTAACTTCAAGAATCCAGTTTCCGTTCAGTTCTGCACTACCAGTCAAATCTGTCGATGCAGCAACATCTGCACCGGTCAACTCCCCTAGGGCAGTGATAAATGCATGTCCTTCCTCACCCGCTCCAACATTACAGCCATAAAGCAGAATATCTGCATCTGGCGTCAGCACCTTTGACCAGGTCTGTAGAGCTTCACGGTGACTGTAAAGCTGTTGAAGACCTACACTTGAACTTCCTAGTTGCAACTGACCAGACTCACCGTGGGAAATGACGTGTACCCCTGAGACATGGTCATACTGGGCAAGCGTTTCTGTGATCTGCGAGATACCATCACGGGTTGGATCAAGGATCACAACCTCCATGCCCGCCATTACATTCTCTGCCAGGAGATTGTAGGCAGTGATACCAGTGTCGATAAAAACAACCTGTCTACCTTTTTGGCCGCCAGCTATGTGTGGATTAATTGTGACTAGACTGGCGCCAAGAGATGTCTCAAAGGTTGAAGCAATATTACCTAAATTGTTTTGACTTCCAGGAATTGGCAGGACAGTTACTTGATTAGCAAAGTCGGACAACAAGTTAGAGGAGTGTAGCATATACTATGCGTCTTAAGTTTGCAAAATTACGTCAGGCGATTAAGAAACCACCTCACGAACAAAGAAAATGCTTCTGCTCTCAGCCGCTCAGAAGTCAATACTCGAGCATTTTTTCATTGATGTAATGACAGAGTTGAACCCCAATCACTAGTAAATCTAAGCACCTCAGGGTGTGAGAACTCCAACACTTGGTAGATCAATCCCAATGTCTATTAAAAAATAATTAAAGTGATATATGGGGGAAACTGACATCAGAATCAACCATTGAAAGTGTTAGACTACCCCTGGTCTTCTACATGAGAATTGAGCTTCACCTGCGAGAGTAATAAAGTAAAAGCATACTGAACCAACTTTAAAGACTCGACGGAATGGTTTTCAAAGAAAGGTTCAAAAAGTCTGACTAAGCGATCAGACTAGGATATGCTTGAGAACTCGGTAAGCTATTCATTTTTTGTGTGCCTCGCGAATGAAAAACCAATAATCTATTGAGCTTTCAAACACACCCCAGTATTTGCAAACACTAAACCCTGCACCTTAAGAGCCTAGGGGCATTGCTTCCAAAGAGGAAGTTTATCCCCTTCACCCCCTGAAAAACTCCCATTTTGCTGCATTCAAGTCTCGTTACTTACAAAACATCAAGGGAAACTAATTGATTGAGACCACTCCGAAAAACACACAAGTTCTTCGTAAAAAGCCACTTGTCTTTCATCAACGTGCTTCACCATCAAGTGCTACCACCATCAAGTGCCATTTGAATGGTGAATATCTAAATGATGAGTCTCTTTCCTTAAAGCAACCCTAAATATTAAACGAGTCATCAACTGCAGCCCAATTCAGATTTCCTTGCCTGTATACAAAACTCCTTACATATGACAACTTGCGTACGGCCAAGAGTACAGGAGAGATGCGACCCCGACTCTATGAAAGAATGCAGAATTCAACTAAACTCTATAGGGTAGGTAAAGCCATGCGTGCCCATCACTTGAGAAAAGAGAAATAGGCGCGCCTTGTCCACCCTACTAATTCAACGGCTTTGTGGAATGCATTCAATTTAGTTGCTGGTGTAACTAGATGCCGTAGATGCATTCCTGCAAAACTTAAGTAATACCCGTAGATAGCAGTTACGGTATCACTGGTTAAGTTTAAGCGACTGTAAATATCCGTGTTTTTATGCAATTTTCATAAAAAAAGTATTTGCTTGAAGTTATCTCGAAGGTTTGTAACTACTCAGGCCATTCTCCAAGTGCTGAGCCACCCTCATCTCCCACCCCCTTCGCCCAAGCTTGGCCTCTCCCAAATTTGAGAGGGAGATCTAAGAGTGTAGCTTGCTTCCCGCAGGGTGGACAGGCTGATTAGCCACATAAGGTTTTTAACCTGAGCTAACCATTGAAGCGAATTGATAACGTCACGTTTTGAGCTAGTTCAGGTAACCCTCGGCAACGAATCAGCAAGTTGGGTATGCCCAAGGCCAACTTGCTTCCCAGTCGAGTTTCTCAGGTATTTTGTCAATACTCCCAGAATCTAAATCTGTGAGCGCCCCTTTAGCCCCCTTACTAGAGGGACATTGAACTAGGGGACTAAGCAACAAGCAAACATTTACCCCAGAGAAAATATAAAGTTTAGATGAAGCTGTCATCCAATCTATTGCCAAACCAATGGTTCCTCCGCGTAGTATATGCTCGAGCGTGTTTTCAGTAATAGTACGTAGGCTTATATCGGAGTCCTATACTTCCCTATTGTGGTTCAGTGTCTATTGTGGCTCAGTGTTGTTAGAAGACTAGGCGAAATGGCAAGCCAGAAGGTAAATGAGTAGTTCCATTCCCATGGTAAGAGGGCTAGGTTTTCGATATACAGTCATAATCTGGGGTTCCGAGCAGTATTCAGTGTTATTTAACCTGTAGTTTGATGAGGGCTGCCTTAATCCTATGCTCAACCGAATTGGCTACTTTGTTCCAGAGTTTCCTGGGCAGACCCATATCTTCTTTTGGCGGGAAATTGTTGCCCTGAAAGATCAGGATGTCCAGCTTGACATCATTTCAACCCGCCGCCCTGTTGCCCAAATTGTTTCTCATACCTGGTCGCCAAGAGCGCAGCAGGCAACAACTTACCTCTTCCCACTCACTCGCAATTTCATTGCAACTGTGATTGAGTTATTGCGGTGTGGCCCAGCAGCTTGGTTTCGGTGTTTGCGGGCTGTAGCAGCAGCCTCTGTTTCTTCTTGGATCCAGCGGTTTCAACTGTTAGCGTTTATTGTGATCGGTGCTGAATTATCGGCGATCGCCAGACAACGACGCTGGCAACATCTCCATGTCCACTCTTGTGCGAACGCTGCAAATATAGCCCTTTTTGCTCATCTCCTCTCTGGGTTGCCCTACAGCCTAACGCTTCATGGTCCACTGGAAGATTACGGAACAAACCAGTTCCAGAAGTGGCAATATGCTCGATTTGGAATTGTCATTACTCAAAAACTTCACGAGGAAGTGGAACAGGCGCTCGCTGGTCATCTGCCTCGACAGGTGTTGATTGCTCCTATGGGCGTTGATCTATCAGCCTTTTATCGAGAGTTTCCTTACCGACCATGGAATGGAAAAACAGCATTTCGTATTTTTAGCTGTGGTCGGTTGAATTTCTGCAAGGGTCATGCTGTTTTGATTGAGGCGGTTGCTCAGCTTCGTCACTTGGGGATTTCGGTTGAATTAGCAATAGCTGGAGAGGATGAGCAGGGTGGAGTTGGATATCGCAAGAGGCTAGAGGCTCAAATTGAGCGGCTTAAGTTACGAAATGTGGTTCATCTTCTAGGAGCGGTTTCTGAGGAAACAGTCCGCCAGCGTCTCGAAAGATCGCATGTTTTTGCGCTTGCAAGCTTGAGCGAGCCATTAGGAGTAGCCATTATGGAGGCCATGGCCATGGAAGTGCCAGTGGTCGTTACAAACTCAGGAGGTGTAAAGGAGCTTGTTCAGGATGGAGTCGATGGCATCCTGGTGGAGGTAAATGCCCCCAACCAGATTTCAGATGCTATTCTCCGGTTGATATCTAACCCCTCTATGGCAGTTCGGATGGGTCAATTGGGTCGGAAAAGAGTGCAACAACAGTTTCATAGTCGTCGGAGCGCAGAAGTTTTATATAAAGCAATTGAGGATTGTTTAGATACTAGAAGAAACAGTAATGAATCATTGAAAAGATTGATTTTAAGTGAGCGAAGTTAAACAAAGATTTTCCGTTTTCTTGGTGAATTGGTTTTTTGGTAAATTAATTGCCTGATTTCAGAAGCTTTGGGAAAGGATCAAAGCTCATCGAGTTACTATCTCGGCAGTCGTATAGAATATGTGCCGAATCATATTCATCTTCCAATTCTTTCTCCCATGTGTGGAGAAACCATCAACAGACAGGTTTCCACTCTCCCAAATTTGAGAGGCCGCTGGGGGTAAGGGCAAATATATCCTATTGCAGTGCTGGGATAGTCGATCGAAATATATAGTTCCGTTCAGATCATGAGAAGTAGTCATTAGTAGCAATTAAATCAAAGGATGCTTACAAGTAAAGACGAAATTTCCTCGACTAAATTAACTTGGGCTTTGGTTATTGCAACGTATAGGCGCGAGCACACTTTATTGCGTTGCTTAAAGTTAGCATCACAGCAAAGTCGACCTCCTCAAGAGATTATTGTTGTGGACGCTAGTCCCGATTGGGAGAAAAGTCGAGATCGGATCTTTCAAGAAATTGGCACCCATTTTCCTCACATCCACTTGATGTATGTTAAGGCTCATCGCCCAAGCGCTGCTGCACAACGAAATCAGGGGATTAGTCTGGCAAGTGCAGATATTCTCTTCCTCATTGATGACGATTCTCTTATGTATCCTAACTGTGCCGATGAGATCATGTCCATTTATGAGGCGGATGTGCATCAAGAAGTTGCAGGCATTCAGGCCAATTTAGGTTTGAGCATCCCGGATCAACCCACAGTTGAATCTTCTTCTCAATATTCAATCGATGGCTCTTTTGGAGCTAGCAGAAATCCTTTATTTCGCCTGGGGCATCAACTGCTAGCTGTGGAAAACCTATACATACCTTACGATGATCACTATCAACCCTATATTCCAACTTCTGTTGCAGCTTTTGATGTTGTAACTGCTCCGTTTTTAGGAGGTATGCGGATGACATTTCGGCGGCATATCATCCAAAAAGTTCAATTTGATGATTTTTTAGTTCGATATACTTGCGGAGAAGACTGTGATGCGAGCTTCAGAGCTCTTCAGTATGGAGTCTTGCTGACAGCGCTTCAGGCTTATATCTGTCACTTGAAGGAACCATCTGGGAGACTATCTCGTAGGCTCACTTCAATGCTTTTTGTAGCAAACTGGGCTGTTCTGTTAAGACTGAATCATAAGCATCCTCAGCGTATCAAAGGTAAGTATTATCTAGTAGCGATCAAATCTCTCTTGATCGATGTTTTTAGAGATATTTTGAGAGGACGTTGGACGATTCCCAGTGCTCGGGGTAAATTTTCTGCACTTCTACTACTGAACAAAATATTCGATTCCAAGCCTTGTGAAATACGAGGATGGTATCGCCAACTACAAGAGCGGTTGATTGAGCAGGATCTAGGCTGTTGAAAATATCATCTGTAATATTTTTTGAGACCCTTAATTGTAGAGTATCGCCCAAAAACTGAGCAAGTGACAGAAAGGTGTTGTCATGTTATCCGATTCAGGATTATCTACAACTTATTATCAAGATCAGCGTATAGAGCTGTCTATTGTGGTTCCTCTATATAATGAAGAACCTAATGTAGATTACCTGTTTGGTCGTCTAGAAGCGTTACTAGATAGGTTGCAACTGGAGTATGAGTTAGTTTGTGTGAATGATGGGAGCAGTGACAAAACGCTTGACTGCTTAATCAGCCATCACTATCGCAATCCAAGAATTAAAGTCATTAATCTATCTCGTAATTTTGGCAAAGAAATCGCCCTTACGGCAGGTCTTGATTACAGTCAGGGGAATGCAGTGATTCCTATTGATGCTGATCTTCAGGATCCTCCAGAATTGATTGAGGCGTTGATTGAAAAGTGGCGGGAAGGCTACGATGTTGTTTATGCTACAAGGCGATCGCGGCAAGGAGAGAGTTGGCTAAAGATATTTACAGCGAATGTCTTTTATAGAGTAATCGGAAAAATTAGTCATGTCCCGATTCCTCGGGATACGGGAGACTTCCGACTGCTTGATCGGAAAGTTGTCGAAGCTCTCAAACGTATGCCTGAAAGAAGTCGGTTTATGAAGGGGCTGTTTGCGTGGGTTGGCTATCAACAAACTTCTATTATTTATGATCGAGCACCACGACATCGAGGGCATACAAAGTGGAACTATTGGCGACTTTGGAACTTTGCAATGGATGGCATTACTTCTTTTAGTTTGGTACCTTTAAAGATTTGGAGCTACCTTGGCGCAATAATTTCATTGCTAGCCTTTGTTTATGCACTGTTTCTCATTAT
>DVEB01000040.1 GCA_015295905.1 Synechococcales cyanobacterium M55_K2018_004 | reverse complement strand
CTCACGAGGCCGAAACAGGCACGATCCTGCGTGCCCTTATGATCGGCATGGAGTTAGAGTTGGCCGTGCAGGCACCGCATGAGGTTGTCTTCCTAGATGGGTCCCTTACTACTCCCCTCATCTACCTCAACCAGGCGTTGAACAAAAGTTGGGATGCTTTACATTTGCATACTACGGCCCGTTTTCTTGACAAGGCGACCTCGGTCCTGGAAGCGTACTTGACGATGCTCGCTTCAACTCGAAGCGATCGTTGTTGGCTGGCTATACCCAAGTACACGACGAGGCGGGAAATCGGGCAGGAGATGGAATGGCCAGACAGGTACGATGACCGCGGCATCCTGAGCTTTCTGTTGGAACCGGGTGAATACACACGTCCCAAGTCCCTACAGCAACCAACCGAACCTTGGCACCTGAATCTTGCCCCGCTTGAGGCTGACGCGAGGGAAACGGCCGAACGAATCGTGGAAAAGATTACTTCTTTATTAGGCGAAATCCAGGTCGTCTACTACCGGCCCTATCCTTGGCTTCCGGCCCTCCGAGTAGAAATGAGCCGCGCAGTGGCAGAAAATCGGGCACGCTTGGCCACGGCGCTGCACGGAATTCGCCACCAGTGCGGCGCACCGGCGGTAATGGAACCCTATCCTCTCTATATGGCAGACCGGATGGTAAAGCACTTGCCCAAGGCTATCCCTACCTTTAGACAAGTAACCAGTCAGCATATTGCCGAGACCTACCAGGGAAACATCGGTGAGGTTTTTCTGGGCTTACATGGCTATCGCACTGAATCAGGAGTATGATCCTATGCAGAAGAATCTTGATCAACTCGTAGACGAGGCGGAACGGATAGGCGTCATAGGGTCGCCGTCCTCTACCAGTGAAATGGCGCTGGACATCTTGGCCGGAGCCGTCAACAAGAAACTTGTGGGGGAACTGGCTCTGTTCCGTTATCACCAAGATGGCCTTTCCCATTACGCGCTGGGGCAGATTACCGAGGTGAAACTGCGCAACGTCTGGCACGAAGATCCCACAATGCGCAGCCTGATCCGTCAGCGCGGGCGGGTGGATGCAGTAAGCGAGCGCCAGGATACCCACCTGGGAGAGATGACGATCAGTGCAGTCTTCTCTGCTGGATCCAATGGCTATCGTCCCAGCATCTTGGGAACTGTCCCGGCCACGGGCACGCCCATTCATCTGGTCAATGACGCCGTTCTATCCGAACTGCTCTCGCCCTACCGCGACCAGCTTTTCTACCTGGGGCATGTCTACGGTTCAAAGCCCCTTCTGCCACTTTGGTTCAAGCATTTCGATACGGGCCCACAAGGCGCTGGAGAGGCTTACCATCTGGGCATCTTTGGCAAAACCGGCTCGGGCAAGTCTGTACTTGCCAAGATGATCTTGCTGGCTTATGCACGCTATCCCAAGATGGCACTTCTGGTCATTGACCCTCAAGGTGAATTTGCCAAGGAAGCCAGAGGTGAAGAAGTGCCAGGTGAATTTCGGTTGCCGATGAAGGATGTCCTAGAAAGGCTCAAGAAACCGGTCCAGGTGCATGGCGTGAGGGACTTGGTGCTGGACCGGTGGGAACTGTTCGCGCAAATTCTCTATGAGTCGCCTTTCTTTGAACAATTGAGCATTCCTAAAGGAGAAAACCGGCAGTTGGCAGCAAGCACATTGGCTGATCGCTTGCAGCGTGCCAAAGTTACGCTAAAGGACCTTCATACCCATGAATCCTTCGATCGTGCCTGGATGCTGCTTGGCGATGAAAATGTACAAAAGGTCTTTTACCGTACAGAAGGGTCGCGAGCCCGGTTTCAGTCTATGTATGACCAAGCGGATCGCAATTTCTTCTTCACCAACTATTGGCTTCCTGTTACGCAACTGTTTCGTGAAGACCGGCAGGGTGCGCAAAAAGTGGAACGGTTGCTGGCCGCCTTGTTCAATCCCGATCAAGCGCAACGGCCTCTTGTCGTGATAGACTTGTCGGCGGAACAGGCGACTCAAACTACTGGTAGTTTGAACACACTTCCTCTTTTTGGTGGAGATCAACTCCAGTCGCCTAGACCTCCGTTGTTCTGGAATGAGATGATTCAAGCACTGGTTATCAAACGCTTGCTGGAAGGTATTCGCACAGCGGCAGAGTATGCCTACAAACAAAACCGCAGTCTCAATACACTGGTGCTAATGGATGAAGCACACCGTCTTGCACCCCGTGAGGACCCCGACAGCGAGGAGAAGAAAGCAGTACGAGGCATCTTGATTGATGCGGCACGCACTACTCGCAAATACGGAGTAGGGTGGCTGTTCATCAGCCAGACCCTCTCCAGTCTGCATCGCGAGATCTTGGAGCAGTTGCGCATCTTTTTCTTTGGTTTTGGTCTGGGAATGGGTGCCGAGTTCAAGGCGCTGAGCGAACTGGTGGGAGGACGAAGCAAAGCTCTTGACCTCTATCAGCTGTTTCGTGACCCACATTCGTCGTTTGACATCGCAAGCAGAGAGTATTCCTTTATGACAATTGGCCCGGTCTCTCCACTCTCGTTTGCTGGGACACCGCTGTTCTTCAATGCTTTCAATACCGTTAAGGAGTTTCTGGATACCAACAAACTGGGGTAGCAAGGCGGCCTAACATCTCGCTTCAGCCGACTGCTCCCTCGCTCGCTTCGCTCGCTCGGTCGCAGCGGCTGAGCTCGGGGTCGTTGGGCCGCTTTAGGAGACGCACAATGCACAGGTATATTTTGGGCGTCGGTCTTGCAATAGCGCTACTGATGATGAGTGGTTGCGGCGCTGACCCTGAAGTTCAACTGGCTGAAATTAGCAGGAATACCGTTGTGTACGACGAAATCATCCGTCTCAACAATTGTGGCGGCAAAGGAGATAGTGACCACACAGCAACGCGAGAATTTGCGACCACCATTGAATTTGGAGCAGGAATTTCTGCTGGTTACAAGCCTGTCGTGGAAGGTAACATCTCTGCGAAGTATAGCGAATACCGTAACACATCGAAGAGTATACGCGTTGTTGCGCCGCCTGGAACGAATATGGAGTTTATTTTGCGGTGGTCTGACGATGTGCGGGCGGGGAATGTGCAGGTGAATGGGAAGAGTGGGACTTACGAAGTCCGCATACCGATCTCGGTGGAACAGATTTTAAGCCGAGATTTGGGATGTGGAATTACATCATCTGGGACTGTGATTTCACCATCTACAGTTCCTTCTCCAAATGTAGAGAGTCGTCCGTCTGGCATTACCATCTCCCCAGGTGGGGCATTTTCTCCTTCTGGTAATTGGGTATGGATTTGTACGGGCGACTTTACAATAACCCGACCTAACGGAACAAATGTCGCGTTGTACGATTCATCAGCCGAACCAACTGGCTTGATTGTTGTCCTTGAGCAGGGTAGCCGAGTAATTGTTAATGCTCCTTGGGGTGGATATTGTGAGCCATTTGCGCAAACCGAGAGAAATGCTGGCATAGCACGCAAAATCTCCGAGATGCTATCTGCTGGATGCGGTACTGGTTGTAAAGCCGTCAACGTCAAAGAGATGGATAAGAATGGGAGTGTCTTGAACGATTATTGGAAACCTTGAAAACATGATAGCGGCTAACCCGCCGCTGCAGCCGA